>JAQVJP010000139.1 GCA_028695145.1 Eubacteriales bacterium | reverse complement strand
TGTTGTTCAGTCGCATTTCCATACGATGTTTCTTTGTCTTTACATCACGCCACTTGGCCGGTGAAGACCAGATGTTACGGGCGATACGGTACATATCCTCGGTAGAAAGACTGACTGCAGGGTTATGGTAAGCCGTTTGTTCCATACGTTGAACGACTTTGTCTGTTACTGCTTCCTGTAAACGAGTTGTATAGAGCAAAGCATACTGTGTGCGATAGCGTTCAGTTACAATAGTTACAATAGCCAAAACTTCTCCATCTTCATGAGCTCCTTCCTTTGGCTTCAATCGGATGGTGTTGTTGATGGGTTGGTCTCCAGCAATCTTATCCGTAGAAATATCCACAAAGCGGATAGGTTCGGTTGCGGTGATAACTGTAGTTACTTGTTCATTGACCGTGAGACGTTCCATCTCTTCATAGGTCTGCTGTGCATAGGCTCCTGAAATAGAGGTTGCAAATACCGCAATGGCGGCAAACATCTTTCTTATATTCATCTTTTCTTGATTTACTGATTGTTACTTATCTTTTTTCTCACGGCCGTTGACGAGATACACAAACGATCCGTATTTGAGTTTGACACTGTTTTTCTTGATAGCTTTACTGATAGCATTGCTGGTTCGAGTATATGCATTTTGTACGGCCTGCATTCCCCATTGAGTAAAGCTGCTGCCTTGATTGCCATTATTCATGGACATATTGCCGTTCATGGCACTGGAGGCTACATCCTTACCGGTTTCTCTAAAAGAACTGCTTGGGACATATAAACCTTCCAAACCATCTGTATCATATACGGACAGGCTTACCTTTACCAATTCATCACCAACCATAAGGCTATTTATGTTACCTTTCACTCGCTGACTGCCGAAGCCACTCATAATAGCATAGATATAGGAGCCTTTCTTCACGATGGCTTCATTGATTTCTACATCGTCCAAAAGGCGAAGTCGAACTCTGGATCCATCCACAGCCTTGATATTCTCATCAATGATGGCTTTTATCAAATGAGGCTCTTTCTCATTCTCGGCAAGCGTATTGAAATAGTCTGATGTTGTATTTATCTTCTTGACTACGGCTTGTGACCTGGAATCATCGTCCAATTCCGATACACCTTTTTGAGTGATTTCTATTTTCCCTTTCAATTGCGTGCCTGTAGACATAGTATCTTTGGTTTCAGCAGGAACTTCGTTCAGTCCTTTTCGTCCTTTTAAGCGGGCTTCTGCCAATGCCTTGTTCAGCTCATCCATGACTTCTTGTTCACGTTGTTTGCTTCTGGCCAGTCTGTCAGCTTCAGTCAGAGTGATATTTGTACTGTCATTCATCATACCTTTACCTTTTTCGGCACTTTGACGCAATCTCTCTTGCATGAGGCTGGCGTTTTCCATTTCCTCAGTCCTTTGGGCTGCGTCTGCGTCCAGGAATGCGATGTCTTCTTGTGTGTATTTAGAGTCATATTCTTCGGTCTGCTTTTCGTCATCATCTCTTTCTATATTTCCAACGGCTGAGAAGTCCTGGATTCTACCAAAGGATTTCTGCATGTTGTCATACTTGCCACCAATGCCATCATTTGTAATCTGCGCCTTGGGTAAATTCGGATTCAGATATTCGGTTGTCTGCATGTTGGTAGGTACTTCGGCTAATTTCGTATCAAAGATGTCTATGATAAAGTAGCCACAACCCATCAACAGCGGATAGAGGATGGCGGGAAGCACATACTTCGGCTGTTTCCAGTTAATGTTTTTGAGATTCATTGTTACTTGTGTTTGATTTGTTGTTTGTACTTGTTACTTTCTCTCGTTCTGCCTTTTCTTTTAAAAGCTTCTCGTATTTCATTTCCAACTCCTTTATCTTACGGTCTTTACCATGCAGTTTATCCAAGGCTTTTTCCTGTCTTTGGGTTGCTGTGGTTTGTTCTTGCTTGTTCGAAGCATTACAAACCAGTGCGATACGATAGATATTGAAAGTGAAACAGCAGATGACTATGCCAAATACGATGGCGAGAAACAGGTTTCTGTGTTCATTGGCAAAGCGTTGTAGTGAGGCAGCCGCCTTGTCGATTCTCGTTATTCGTGCAAACTTCTTACCGGTTTCCACCTCTTTCTCATAACGGTCTTTGTACTTAGGGTCATCCTTATCAGGCATCTTTTCCCCGAATATCAATTTTTTCCAGCCCATAGATTAGTAGTTTGCTTTGGTTTTCTGTTCGAGATCCTTATTGAGAAGCGTTCTCCAGTTCACAATCAAGAGACCATGTGGGTTGTTGTCCGTCCTTGGTACACGTTTCAACTTACCTGCTGTTACCAGCTCACGAGTCAGAATGTTTGTTCTACGTTCGATACGTTGGCGGCCATAGTAGGTGAATTCCATTTTCTTCTCATCAAGTTTAATGCTGTCGCAGAAGATGCTGAATACAGCACTCGTACCCATGATGTTGTTGTAAAATCCCTTTTCTTTCAAGGTATTATACTGAGCCAATCCTGTTTCATCTACGAGATACATGGCTTTATTCATCGTATATTTGATATACTTGTCATCTGGTGCAAGCGTGAAGAAGAAATGATGGAACATTTCAATATGGCTTCGAGCTTCCACATCAAGTGTTTCTTCCATCGTTGTTCGTTGTACCAGAATAGGCACATTGCTATCCAAAACATATATCTTTTGTTGGGCATCATTCACCATGGTTTTGGCAGTCCAGATAGATGATACGCTGATGATGATACAGCCCAACAAAAAGAAGCCACAGATGATTGTGACGAGTCTAATCTTATTTTCAAGGTTCTTTATTACCATTGTTTTTGCGTTTATAATGTTATTTCATGAAGCTACCGATTGCACCAGTAGCTGTTGTTTTTGCCTGTTGAGCTACACCTTCACCAAAGTTTCGGGTAGAGAATGCTGTATCACCTTCAGGAATCAACCAAGAAGCCAAGTCAGGAACAAGGTTTAGACATTTCAATGCAACTATACTTGCAGCCATGAGATAACCTGCTGAGAAGAATGAGTTCTTGAGGTATCCGACCATGGATGTCGTGGATTCTGTAATTGCTGTAAGGTTCTCGACCTGAATACTCAAGACAATATCAAATAGCAATAACACATAGAAACCCACGAAGTAGAGCATTGCTCCATAGAAATGCACTGTTAGATACCGTGTTATCCATTTCGCCCATGCGCCTTCCCATTTGGGCAAAAGACTGAATGCCCATTGAATTGGCCCAAATATAGTCAGCATTCCAAGGAGTATTTGTTGTACGTAAATCGTCGCCCACCAACCTATACGATATACAATCAAGGCTAAAGTCATCACTATTTTATCAAGACAGATGATAGCACCAGAGGTTAATGAGGTGAACCACATTTCACTAGATTCTTCCTCCATTTTTGTTACTTCCGGCACTCCAGTCTGTTCCAATGTGGCTTCTGTCACATTTGGATCTTGACTCCCTTTGTGCGCCACATCTGCTTTTGCCTGTAGTCCATTATAGATGGTATCACGAGTATGAATCAACTCCTGGACTTCGGTGAACTTATCACTAATCTGTGTGGCTTCTGCTTCATAGAGGTCATGTGTATAACTACCTATACAGTTAGGAATATAGGATAAGAAGTCCAAGAAGCACCAACTACTGTTACTATTGGTAATGCCAGTATCAGCAGGGGGATACCACCAACACATGATGACGGCTACAGCCAAAGGTTTGAGCATTTTCATCACATCCAATGGCTCATGCTTCACCATCATCTTGTAAGTTAACTGAGCTGCAACTACCAAGGAGAAGAGCGCAGCCAATGCCATACACATTTGTAGAATCCACCAGAAAGGGCCTTGTTGACCTGTAAAGGTGGCATCGCAGAGGAATTCATTCGTTTGAAAAATGACATCATCTATCTCTTCTTCAAGGATATTGATACCAAAATTGCTAAGGATATTGTCAGCCATACATTTGTTTTAAAGTTTAGTCAATTGTGTCTTATAGTCCTTCATCGCACGATGGATTTGCTGTTCGCATACAATCAGAAGCATGGAACGAATACCTTCTTCATCTACAAATTTGATAGGCATCTTCGTCGTATAACCCAATCCATTTACCTTGGGTATTTTAATGGAATAGGATCTGATGCTTTTCCCCACATAAGACTTATAATCAGAAATGCCTATACATTCTGCAACTGTTGCAGCTCTGTAGAGCGTGTTACCATGCTCACTTTGGGAAACCTGAATTTCACCAAAGAGAGGATGGTTCACTACTTGTAGTTTTTGTTCATCCATAACTTTTACTTTTAGTAGTTATCGAAATTCAGTTCACGAACTCTGTTTTCCTTTTCCATCACAGGAATAATACCGTACTTCTTTAGGAATTCATAGAGGAAGAGACGACCTTTCTGTGTCCACTGAGAGTGCTCACGTGAGGTGTTATTATCCAATCTTACATGAACGCTTTTCATGTATCTCTTATCCTGATAGCCTGCATAGGGTAGCCACTGGCCGTTTACGCAATACTGAATCTTTTTCTCGTGAAGGAACTTGTTGAGTTGTACTGCCGTTGTGCCGTATTCTTTTGCAATCTGAGTGATACAAACACATGATGGAGTGGACAAGATGTAATCAACAAATGATTGACGCACTTCCAACACACGGATAGCTTTTTCTTGACCTTCGATGATGTCCTTCTGAACTTCGTTACGTTCCTCGGCAAACTCACGAGCTTGTTTTTCCTTTTTGAGGTTGGTTGCCAACTCTATCAGGAAGTCTGGTTCATTCAATGCACGCTCGATTGTTTTCTCAGTCAAGTAGGCACCATTTTTACGAATTGATGGCAGAACTTCAGATGTTACCCACTTACGAAACTTTTTTGCACCTGGCTTGCGACTATCTAGAATAACATCATACAAGCCATCTTCGTTAATAAAACTCGCAACTTGCTGTCTTCCAAGTCTATCCACGATGGGGTGCTTACTAAGCACATCATCTCCTAAACGTTGCGCAGTCTTTGTTGACACTAAACCTAGTATTTTACAAATGTCTGATAAACTAAACTTCGGCTCTCCATCATTACCTACAATGATTCTCACTTTTCCAAACTCGGGGCTATTGAAAATCTGAAATTGATTTGTTTCTTTCATGTTTGTGTAATTATTTTGTGATTAATATTTTTCCATTCATTATTCTCTGCCGCCATTTACGCTTGTATTCCAACCGGCTTCTCTCCAGCGATTCAAAGCAGAAGCGGCAATGGCTGCAACTCTATTAGGTTTATTATATGTACCAGATAGTAGTTCGCTAGTTTGGTTGTTGTTGTACAGTCTGACGACGTACTTTACCAATGTCTCATTTTGCCTGCATAT
>JAQVJP010000037.1:10855-23574 GCA_028695145.1 Eubacteriales bacterium | reverse complement strand
GCAGCTATCCCGGAGGATAATCCAGAACTCGCAAGAGCAGCTGATCTGAATATAAAAACAATGGACAGAGCTTCTTATCTTGGCTGGATCAATCGACAATACGCAAGGGTTATAAACATTTCCGGGACACACGGAAAAACAACAACAACCGCGATGTGCTCATTAATTCTAATAGAAGCTGAGCAGAATCCTACTGTACACCTGGGAGCAGAGTTAATTCAATTTGCTTCGACTGTCAGGTACGGCACGCCAGGTGATCTTATGGTTTCTGAAGCTTGTGAATACAAAAGAAGCTTCCTTAGTTTCTTTTCAACTACAGCCGCGGTATTGAACATAGATTATGACCATGTAGATTGTTTTGCGGATCTGAATGAAGTTATTGATACTTTTGTGGATTTTTCAGATAAACTCCCTGAAGACGGCATATTAATCGTTCCGGCCTTTGATAAAAATGTGGTTGAAATGATAACCAGGCTCAAAAAAAGACGTGTGGATGCCAAAAAACTACCGCCGACTATTATTTGGTTCGGAGCAAATAATGATCGCAACATGCATCTTAGTATCAATCCACAATTTTATTGGGATAATCTCATTTATAATAATGGTCTTCCTGAATTTGATCTTTACTTCAATAATCGTTTCTACGGACATTTTAGCTTACGTGTTCCCGGCAGACATAACGTTGCTAATGCTGTTTCTGCTGCAGCTTGCGCACACTATCACGGTGCCGAGCCTGAACATGCGGTATCGGCGCTGAATAATTTTCAGGGAGCAGAAGGACGTTTTACGCATACAGGCTACTATCACGGTGCCAGGGTTATTGCTGATTATGCTCATCATCCTGCCGCCGCGGCCGTTACACTTGCGGCAGCAAGTAATATTGAGCACAACCATATTTGGGTTGTATTCCAGCCTTTAACTTTTAGCCGAACACAAAAATTATTTTCTGAATACGTAGATGCACTTAAAAATTGCGAACTTGTTTTGATGGCAGAAATTTTCAGCGATCGCGAAACGGTTAGAGATTATATTAGTTCAGCAGACATTGCTGATGAAATCAATCGCCAGGGAGGCAACGCAGTTTTCTGCGATGACTTCACAGTTATCAGACAGAAATTAGACGAAATTGTACAACCTGATGACATCATCCTCGTTCTTGGCCCCGAAGATATCAGATCGCTGGCAGATCAGCTGACAGGCCGCAAGGATTTCATGCAGGATATGCGTTGATAATATTTTATAATATTGCACAGCCCTAAAAAAAACCGGTATCAGTAATTATAACTGATACCGATTTTTATTTTTACAGAAGTCTTGATCCTGAGCTATCAGTGAGAGACTTCATCATCAGAATCTCTGCTGTCAGAATCTTTATTAGATGGCTCAGCCTGCTGATCTTGTGCTGTAGATGAATCATCAGATTCAGTTTCCGCTTCAACCTCTTCCGCAACCTGCATCAGAGCTTCAGCAGCAGCCTCTGACGGAACAGGACCGGGAGCAGGTTTGGCATCCGGTACATAGCGCATGAAGATCTCTTCAAACTCCGGACCTTCGATTTTTTCTTTTTCCAGAAGCAAAGCTGACAAAGCGTCCAGCAGGTCCCGTTGTCTGGTAAGAATTTCCTTAACTGCATCATAAGCATCATCAATAATTTTCTTAACTTCTTCATCAATAATGCTGGCCAGTTTCTCACTGTAATTCTGCACATGACCGTAGTCTTTGCCCAGAAACACTTCATCACCATTACCAAAAACAAGGTTACCCAGCTTATCACTCATACCATATTTCGTAATCATATCTCTGGCAATACTGTTACAGCTCTGAAGATCTGAAGAAGCACCTGTACTAATCTCATCAAATATCAATTCTTCGGCTGCGCGACCGCCCAAAGCAATCATTATCTGAGCAATCAAGTTGCTTCTGGTGGCATAATAAGAGTCCTCATGGGGTTTGTGCGCAGTATAACCACCTGCTCCACCCGCCGGGATTATTGACACACGTTCAACCTTATCTGTTTCTGAGACGTTACGCAAAACAATCGCATGACCTGCCTCATGAAAAGCCGTCAGCTTACGTTCTTTTTCACTGATAATTCTACTTTTCTTCTCAGGACCTATCATTATCTTAAATACAGCTTCGGAGATATCGGAATAAATTATGTTTTTTGAACCTCTGCGCGCGGCCAGTAATGCTGCTTCATTGAGAAGGTTAGCAAGATCCGCACCGGTGAATCCAGGAGTTATCTTAGCGATCTCTTTGAGATCTATTGCAGTATCAAGCGGTTTGCCCTTAGCATGAACCTTGAGAATTTCTTCACGTCCTTTGATGTCAGGACGCATAACAGTTATTCTACGATCGAATCTTCCCGGTCTGAGCAGAGCCGGATCAAGAATATCAGGTCTGTTTGTCGCAGCCATGACGATTACACCTTCATTTGGTCCAAAACCATCCATTTCTACCAGAAGCTGATTTAAGGTCTGCTCACGTTCATCATGTCCGCCGCCCATACCGGCACCACGATGACGTCCAACTGCATCAATTTCATCAATGAAGATAATACAAGGAGCGTTCTTCTTGGCGTTTTCAAACAGATCACGCACACGTGAAGCACCAACACCAACAAACATCTCGACAAAATCCGAACCACTTATTGAGAAAAATGGAACACCGGCTTCGCCGGCCACGGCTTTTGCCAGTAGGGTCTTACCTGTACCAGGGGAGCCAACAAGCAAGATGCCTCTGGGAATCTTGGCACCAAGTTCGGAATATTTTTTGGGATTTTTCAGGAAGTCAACAACCTCGGTCAATTCTTCCTTCTCCTCGTCGGCACCGGCCACATCCTGGAATGTCACCTTATTCTTACTTGGATCATTAAGTTTAGCTCGACTTCTGCCGAAGCTCATTGCGTTTTTACCATCGCCGGCCTGCCTGCTATATGTGAACCATATAAACAGCGCCATACCACCAACCATGACTATGATAAGAATTATGTTCAGCCAACCTGCAACATCAGTCGGCTCATCATAATCAAATGATTCAATTTTGCCATCAGACTGAGCTTGTTTGAGTACAGAAAACAAATCAGACATCCACATTGGTGAAACTTGTTTACTGTATACAACACCGGCTGAATTATCTGTCTTATTCATAGTAACTTCGATGCTGTAGCCATTGACCATTACCTCTTTGACTTCTCCATTTTCGATCTGACTTATCAACTTGGACAAATCAATCGGAGCAGGCTGAGCCATACGCGACATAATGACTGACATGACTATTATGACAGCCAGCAGAACTACATAGAAGGATAAACCTCCCGGTCTCTTCGTCGTTTTCATCAATTTCCTCCCTGGCCGTTTTCTCTCTGATCTCTGTCATCCCCAAGAATCGAAACATCAGGCAGATTACGATACTTGCCGTCAAAATCCAAACCATAGCCTACAATAAACTCATCAGGTATTTCCATACCAACATAGTCTACATCTACTTCAACTCTTCTGCGTTCAGGTTTATCAAAAGCTGTGCATAACGCGATGCTGGCAGGATTCCTGGTTGTCAGAAGTTCTTTCAGATGTTTAAGTGTAAGACCTGAATCAACAATATCCTCAACAACAATAATATGTTTGCCGGTAATATCTGAATCAAGATCTTTTGTTATCCTAACTACACCAGATGTCCTCGTACCACTGCCATAACTTGAAACGGACATAAAATCAACCCGCAGCGGAACAGTAATATACCTTGCCAAATCAGCCATAAAAGCATACGCGCCTTTGAGTACACAAATCAAAATTACTTCTTTGCCTTCATAATCTTTTGATATCTGCGCACCTAACCTCTGGCACATTTTGTCGATTTCATCTCTTGTAATCAGAACATCCTTGATATATTTTGCCATTAATAGTTTGCCTCCCGGTTATTATCTATATTATTATGCCAAACCAATCTGATACCACTGCTCTTGCTGCGACCTCGGATAATGTAATCATTTCCACAGGCATATCCTGGTATCCATATAACATCATTTCCGCATGCAACCAATGGTATTTTCTGCCTGAGCTCAAGGGGTATTTTCAGCTCATTCATAAATTTCTTCAGACTCTTAGTGACCTGTCTGCCTGCCGGTTTAATTGTATCTCCCGGACGGCGTAATCTTATTACACATCCATCAATCAACTCTAATCTGAAACAATTCATCTCGCTATTATAACGGAAATCTGGATTATACTCAATCTCTGCAGCTTCAATTGAACCGTATGTTTCAGGAAGCACGGTTTTTCCAGAAGTTAATAAAGAAATCTCCCAATCAGCAGAAGAAATAACAGCATTTTCATCTTTTAAATCTTTGCGTCTTAAAGTTAAATATCCATTATTTAGAAGTGCGACAATCCCATGAGGCAAATCGCAAGGTCCTATTTGTCCCTCAGCCACCTCGTTCATCAAAAGAAAGTGCTTGCGACTGATATCTTTTAATGTACCGACCTGCATCAGCCATAGTTTTTTCATCATTCTAAAAACTATAGCTCGAGGCTGATCAAGAATGATTTCTACCGGCAGCCCTCGTTCTGGAATATAAGCACTGTCAAATTGTTTCGCGCTAAAATTTTCCAGACACGCCTCATCTTCAGCCAGGTTTTCACTGGTTCTGGCAAGAAGTTCTACAGGATCATTTCCAGTGATCTGCTCCCAATGTGGCAACAGTAAATGTCGAATGCGATTGCGCGTATAAACAGTTTCATCATTAGTCTGATCATGATTCCAGGGAATTTTCTCTGACTGAAGCCAGTTAAAGATGTCCTGTCTGGAAAACTTAAGAAAAGGTCTGATGTATTTTTCGTCTTGAATTTTCATTCCGGCAAGTCCGGCAAGCCCGGTACCTCTGCTTAAATTCAAAATCATTGTTTCAGCTTGATCGTTTTTGTGATGCGCAAGAGCGGTAACTATGCGAGCACCATTATGAGTATGACTCCCGATAAGTCCGGAAACATCATCAAACAAAGATCTTCTAACATGGCGTCCAGCTTCTTCAACGCTCATGGAATTATCTGAAGCAAACTTTTTAACATCTATATGTCTGCAGAAGCATTTTATGCCATTCTCACGACACCATTTTAGGATAAGTTCTTCGTCATCATCAGCTTCATCCCTGATACCATGATGTAGATGAACAGCATATAATCTAAAAGGAATAGTGATCGACAGACGCTGCAAAATACTGATAAGAGCCATTGAATCAGGTCCGCCTGACACACCGGTCAGAACATGATCATCTGGCCTGATCAGATCGGTCTGTTTAATAACAGCCTCAGTTTCTGTCAGCAAATTCATCAGTTTCCGCTCCATTTACAGTTAATGATTTAAAATGGTGGTGGTTCAGTTGGATATCTACCTTCATCTTTTTCAAAAAACATAGTATATTTTGGCCACCATCCAAGATGTACCGTCCCTGTTGACCCCTGTCTGTTTTTAGCAATTATAACATCTGCATCTTCCGTTTCTGTCGGCATATGCTCACTGTCATAGTAGCTCTCACGGTAAAGAAACATTACAACGTCAGCATCCTGCTCAATCGCGCCGGAATCACGTAAATCAGAGAGCATGGGCTTCTTATCAGTTCTTGCCTCACAAGCACGACTAAGCTGCGACAACGCAATGACAGGCACGGCAAGTTCTTTTGCCATAATTTTCAAAGAACGGGAAATCTCTGAGATTTCCTGCTGACGACTGTCAGTACGACTTGATCCATTACCACTCATTAATTGTAGATAGTCAACAACGACAAGGCCTAACTTATTATCAAGTTTTAGTTGACGACATTTAGACATCATCTCGAGTACGCTCGTACCAGAATGATCATCAATATGAATAGGTGCGGAATATAAAGATGGCAGCGCATCAGATATTTTATCCCAATCCGCCTGTTCAAGCTCACCTGTTGTCAAAGACTTAGCATTGACTCTCGATTGAGCACTGAGCATACGATTACCTATTTCCTCTTTTGACATTTCCAAACTGAATATTGCTGCCGGCACCTTATATAATGTAGCCGCTTTTTGAGCGATATTCAGAGCAAAAGCGGATTTACCCATAGCCGGTCTGGCCGCGACAATTATCAAGCCACCGGCTCTCAATCCGCCCAGGGAACGATCGAGGCTCGGAAAACCAGTCATGACATGACGCTCATGAACCTTACCTTCAGCCATAGCCGCAAGCTCGTTTACAGTTCGTCCCATGATATCCTTAAGGCTCTCAAATCCAGTACTATCTCGGTTTTCACGTATTTCATATATGCGCTTGGCAGCAATATCCAGAAGCAAATCGGCCTGATCACCGTCTTCGAAGCATAATCCTGTAACTTCATCCATGGCAGCAATCAATCTGCGCAGAACAGATTTCTGCCTAACCAGATCGGCATAATGTGCCGCGTTCGCCACGATAGGCACAAGATCAGGCAACGAGCTGATATAGGCAAGACCACCTGATTTGTCAAGTATTCCTTTGCTCTCAAGCATGTCAGAGACGGTCAGAATATCTACCGGTTTGCTGGCCAGATACAACTCAGTGATCGCCTCATAAATCAGCATATGATCAGGTCGATAGAAATCTTCGGGTCTCAGAGTTGCAGTGATTTCCGCAAGAGCCCTCTTACCGGTCATGGCAGCACCAAGTACGGACTGCTCCGCCTGCAGATTATGCGGCGGAACACGTCCGGACACTCTGATGGCCGGCTGAGTTTCTGTTTTCGTCATCGATCGGCCCCCATTACTCAAGCGCGGTAACCTTGATGCCAATTTTTACAGTAACTTTTGGGTGAAGCTTGACTTCTGCTTCGAAATTGCCAAGATTCTTGATCTGAGTCTTGATATTTATATTTCTTTTATCAGCTGAGAAACCTTGTTTCTCAAGTGCCGCAGCTACATCCATTGCTGTGATGGCACCATAAAGACGACCACCCTCACCACATTTTACCGGCAGCTCAAAAGTTTTGCCATCCAACTTCGCACCGGTCGCGCGAGCGTCTTCCAGATCTCTTTCAGCTTTTGCGGCCTCGGCCTTTTTCCGGTTTTTTACGCTATTGAGATTTGCGGGTGTAGCTTCAAGTGCCAGATTCTGCTTAAACAGAAAATTTCTGGCGTATCCATCATTGACCTCGACTATATCATCAGTCTTGCCATGACCTTTTACATCTTGCAGAAGTATTACTTTCATGATACTTACCTCCGTTTTTTGAGTAACCTATATTCTAACACATATTCTTGTATCAGAATAAGTTTTGTGCTAAACTTGCTGAAAAATGAACAGTATGTGCTTGATCGTATTTATTACGCTGACAATTAAGTCAGAGGGAACACGGATGAGATTTCCGGACTATCCCAGTAACCGTGAAGCTGACCATGCGGCATAAGCCACTGTCCTCTTAGGATGGGAAGGCGCCGCGGTGGGTTGAAGCTAAGTCGGGAGACCTGCTCGCACATTTCATGCTCCTGGGGTTGAGATTTTCGAATTGCAGATATTACTGTATTTCATGGAAGACTCCTCAGCATCGTTGTGGGGTCTTTTTGACTCCTTACGATAATCGCTGTTCAAATTACAAGGAGGATTTCTATATGAATCTGAAAAAGAAAGCAAAATCATTGGCACTAACGCTGGTCATCACACTGTTAATTGCGATAGCAGTCGGATGCGGTGGGTTGAGTACTGAATCTCAGTCTGCCCAGGCAATTACACTCATTGATATGAAAGACAGAGAATTCCAGCTCGATAAAACAGCAGATAAAATTGTCGCCTTAACAGCGGCTGACTGCGAGATTATTTACGCGCTTGGTGCCGGTGACACTCTAATTGGACGAGGAGAGTACTGCAATTATCCAGAAGAAGTTCTTGATGTCCCCTCAGTTTCTTCCGGCAGCGAAACCAATATTGAACAGGTTATCGCTCTTGAGCCAGAAGTAATTATCATGGGAACAATGGATCAGACAACGGAACAGATCGAAGATTTTGAAAACGCAGGTATTACGGTAATTGTAACTGATGCTCAGAGTATCGAAGATACTTATACAGCTATTGAGCTTATTGGCGCGGTTACCGGACATCAGAAACAAGCTGCTGATTTAACCGCTAAAATGCAGTCTGATTTCGCGGAAATCACCAGACTTGCACAAGAGAAAAAAGCTGAAGATAGCAAATCAATTTATTTTGAGGTTTCTCCGCTTGAGTTTGGACTCTGGGCCGCAGGCAGCAATACATTTATGGATGAAATAACTGCCATGCTTGGACTGGAGAATACTTTTGCCGATGTTAAGATGTGGGGCGAAGTATCTCAAGAACAAGTTATCGAACGCAATCCAGATTATATTGTTACTATCACTATGTATTTTGGCGAAGGTCCGCTGCCAGTTGATGAGATCATGTCAAGACCAGGCTGGAGTGAGATTTCCGCTGTAAAGAACAAGCTGGTATTTAATGCTGATTCTGATCAGCTCTCAAGACCAGGACCAAGACTTGCAGATGGAGCAAAAGCTCTATATGATTTCGTATATGGGCAATAGAGCCAGAGGATACAACTGGATCGAATATTTACTATTTGCCATTATAACTATGGTGATTTTTGTGTTGTGTATTTTTGCCGGTAGTGTAAGAGTTCCTGCCGGCGAAATACTCAGCTCTATAAGAGATTTTATTTCCGGACAGACCGAAAATACCAACACAGCCATGCAGATTATGAAAATCAGGCTGCCAAGAGTAATCAATGTCGCACTGACCGGTGCAGCGCTTGCACTATGTGGAGCGGCAATGCAGGGATTGTTGCGAAATCCGCTGGCGGATGGTTCGACACTTGGCGTCTCATCCGGTGCTTCTCTTGGCGCTATCATTTCAATAGCTTTTGGTATTGCCATTCCCGGACTAAGCGGAGGCAGTACAGTATTGATGTCTATACTCTTCGCCTTCGCGTCTCTCGTTTTAATATTGTCACTGGCCTATCGGCTTGATTATACCCTCGCTACCAACACTATCATTCTCATCGGCGTCGTTTTCACTATGTTCGCACATAGTTTGATCAGCATGATCGTGGTTTTTGCCGACGAAAAAGTCAAATCAATTATGTTCTGGACTATGGGCAGTCTGGCCGGAAGTAATTTTAAAAACGCGGCCACCCTAACTGTTGCTTTGGTTATATGTGGCGGATTGCTGCTGCTACACGCCGATGAGCTAAACGCTTTTGCCATTGGCGAAGAGAACGCAAGACATATAGGTGTTAATGTCCGTAGAGTTAAACTCATTATTCTTATAGCGGTTTCCGTACTCATTGGTGTTAGTGTATCCATCGGTGGAACAATTGGTTTTGCCGGCCTGGTAATCCCACACATAGCGCGTATGATTGTCGGGCCGAACCACCGGAGACTGCTGCCGGCAAGTCTATTTGCCGGAGCGTCCTTCCTGATGCTTGCTGATCTTATCGGCAGGATAATTCTCAGACCACTCGAATTGCCAATTGGCGTTGTAACCTCTTTTACCGGTTCAATCGCTTTTGTATACATCTTCTACAATACAAGGAGGGTTAAATAGATGCTTAATGTCGATAGTCTTACAGTTTCATATGGCCCTCTGAAAATCCTTGATAATGTAAGTTTCGAACTCCAGAAGCAGCAATGGCTGATGATTGTCGGACCAAACGGCGCAGGCAAGAGTACAGTTATTAAGGCAGTTACTCAATGCGTACCTTACAGTGGCAAGGTCACACTTGACGGAAAAGACATAGCTCATATTCGCCCTCATGCTCTGGCACGGAGTGTTGCTGTGCTCAGTCAGAACTATCACATTGGTTATGCTTTTACTGTTGAAGAAATAGTTAGTCTTGGCCGCTATGCCTGGAAAAAAGGTTTATTTGCCAAGGACGGTGAAGATATTGACGATAGAATAGATCATGCTCTGGAAATAACCGGGCTCAAGAAGATTCGCCATCAATCAGTTCTCACACTATCAGGCGGTGAACTACAGCGTACATTTTTGGCGCAGATTTTCGCACAAGATCCAAGGCTGTTAATTCTTGATGAGCCCACAAATCATCTTGATCTTGTATATCAGAAGCAAACCTTCGAGTTAATAAGTGAATGGCTCAAACAGCCTGGACGCGCAGTAATATCAGTAGTTCATGATCTGAGCCTGGCAAAAGCCTACGGCTCGCATGCTTTGCTGCTGAACGAAGGCCACCATATCGCCAGCGGTAACAGCGAACAGGTACTTGCGAACGACAACCTGTCCAAGGTTTACAACATGGATGTCCAATTATGGATGCAACAATTATTAGCCAACTGGCAGAATTAATCAGGAGAAAAAGATGCTGTTGCATGAGTTTGTCAATCAAGACAGAATAGTACGCAGACAAGACAGTATTATTGCTGAATTTAGCGCCAAACGTCGGATTCTCAGCACTTCGCCGCTCAATGGAGGTTTCAGGGATAATTTGACGCATGCTTTTATTCATTGTGCCGAGCGTACTGAAGACGCTATGCTCGGCGAAACATACAGTGAACATATACGCGCCACCGGTCTTATTCTTGGATTAAATACTAATACAATGTGCGGCATCAGCACAGGAGCCTATGCGGAGAACGCAGCAATCGAAACAAGAAGTTTCAAAGATACTGAAATTACCGCGTTGGTAACAGCCGGTATAGATGTCAATGGCGGGCGTTCCGGAGATCCTGCCCAATGGCACGAAACCGATACCGGCTATATTCATGTTCCTGGCACTATAAATATTATGCTCTTCTGCAATAACAATCTTACAGAAGGAGCACTTGCACGTGCGCTTATAACTTCTACAGAGGCTAAGAGCGCAGCGATTTCCGAGTTGGCTGTACCAAGCCGCTATTCAAGAGGACTGGCTACAGGTTCCGGAACCGACGGCGTCATTATAGTTGCCGACGCAACGTCCGGCTTGACACTCACTGAGGCAGGCAATCATTTTAAGTTGGGTGAATTAATCGGCCAGGCAGTTTCTGCTGCCGTTAAGAATGCGCTGTATTTGGAGACCGGTCTAAACACAAGCAGACAATTCAATGTATTCCGCCGTCTTGACCGATTCGGTCTTAACCATAAGCATCTGACAAATAAAATATTATTAAGTTTGTCAGAATCGAAAAGCAATCTTCCATCTATTAATATTGAGAATTCTATTTCTGACCACTTCGCAAGCAGGAAGCTTGTAGTTCAGTCAATCATTTTCGCTCATTTACTTGATGAATTATCATATGGTCTTATCTCAACAAACGATTTCATAGAATCGATCAACAATGTACTAATATCATACCATGGCAATCAGTTTTTTACTTCATCAAATGTAATTGCGAAGTTTGAAATTCCTGATTCATCTGATCAGAATATTAATAGCATAATCGATAGATTCATCTCCTTCTATTCTGATTTTCTCGTGTTTTCATATCTTAGATCTGTTTAACCTTGTGCACTTTGCACATTTATTAATCATTTTAATTCAACCTTATATACAAATATGACTCTTAGCACCTATTTTATATTGAAAATAGATAAGCGAAGGTTTATTATGTGCGTGTAGATGATGAAACGTTTCCAGTAACGTTTCCAAAACAAATCAGTCATTATAACGAGGAGGAAAAAAACATGAAAAAGAAGCTTCTGGCATTAGGTTTAACTGCTGTTATGTCAATATCACTGCTGGCTGGCTGCGGCGGTGGTGACAGCACCACTACCAGTACTACAAAAGGTTCTGACAGTGGCGCTGAAACTACAACAACAGCGGCCCCCGAAGAAACAACGAGTGGTGCGGATGGTTCAGTTTATTATTTGAATTTTAAGCCTGAACAAGATGGACAGTGGCAGGAACTTGCTGAGCTGTACACTGAAGAAACAGGCATCGAGGTCAAGGTAATAACTGCCGCGTCTGGACAGTATGAAACATCACTGATGAGTGAAATGGGCAAGAGTGAAGCTCCTACACTATTCCAGGTAAATGGACCTGTTGGACTTGCTAACTGGAAGGATTATTGTTATGACTTGTCCGGATCAAAAGTGGCGGGAGAATTGTCAGACTCTTCCTTCGCTCTAATGGATGGCGATTCCATGGCCGGTATAGCATATGTCATTGAGACCTATGGCATTATTTATAACAAGGGTCTTCTTGAAAAAGCTGGTTACACACAAGATGATATTACTAATTTTGACTCATTAAAAACCGTAGTCGAAGACATCACAGCCCGCAAAGATGAACTCGGCTTCGCAGCGTTTACATCGGCTGGTATGGACGGTTCTTCAGACTGGAGATTTAAAACACATTTAGCAAATCTGCCGATCTACTATGAATATCAGGATGAAGGCATCGGTGATACTGAGGCTATAAAAGGTACTTATCTTGATAATTATCGCATGATTTGGGATTTGTACATCAACAATTCCACAGTAGAGCCAACTCTACTCAGCGCCAAAACAGGTGATGACGCTACAGCTGAATTTGTTTCAGAGCAAGCAGTCTTCTATCAAAACGGAACTTGGGCATATGGCGACGTTGCTGATCTTGGCGATGAAAACCTGGGAATGCTGCCGATTTACATCGGTGTTGAAGGCGAAGAAGATCAAGGACTATGCACAGGTACTGAAAACTACTGGTGCGTAAACAAAGACGCAGCGGAAGAAGACATTCAGGCGACACTTGACTTCATGTACTGGTGTGTAAGCTCTGA
>JAQVJP010000037.1:0-10755 GCA_028695145.1 Eubacteriales bacterium | reverse complement strand
ACAGAATTCAGGACAGTTAAGAACACGACATTTGTAGGATTAAAGAATTATTTCCGTGCTGTTAAGGATCCAGAGTTTATTCACGCGTTTTTGTTTACAGCGGCTTTTACCGTTGTCACCGTATTGCTGATAAATGTTCTCGCGTTTGCGGTAGCGTTAGCTTTTACCCAGAAATTCAAAGGAACAAATCTATTCAGGACGATATTTTTCATGCCAAATCTGATTGGCGGAATCGTACTTGGTTATATCTGGCAGCTGATTTTTAATGGTATATTGGCGCATTTCGATCTGACACTTAAAATCAGTACCACCTTTGGCTTCTGGGGATTAGTAATTTTGATCTGCTGGCAGCAGATTGGATATATGATGATCATATACATCGCTGGTCTGCAGGCAATCCCAGGTGATTTCTCCGAAGCAGCACAGATTGATGGAGCAAATAGATGGCAAAGAATGCGGCATGTAATTATTCCAAATGTCATGCCCGCAATCACTATTTGTACTTTTCTCACAGTAACCAACGGATTTAAATTGTTTGATCAGAATCTGTCGTTGACCGCAGGCGAACCAATGAAGTCGACAGAAATGCTCGCACTTAACATTTACAATACATTCTACGGACGTGTCGGTTGGCAAGGCGTAGGCCAGGCAAAAGCTGTACTCTTCTTCATTCTTGTTGTTAGCATCGGCTTAATCCAGCTTAAACTGACCCGTTCAAGGGAGGTACAGCAATAATGAGACTGCGAAAATTACTTAATCCCCTGGCTACAATTGTTTTTGCTCTGATCAGTATTTTTTATGTATCACCAATAATTATTGTGCTGATTAATTCTTTTAAGAACAAAACGAATATCAGTCTGACTCCTTTTCAGTTACCAAACTATGAAACCTATATTGGCTTCGAAAATTATCTGGCCGCTATCAATGATTATAAATTTATCGCTGCGGTCGGCTGGACTTTGATCATGACTGTCGGATCTGTTTTAACTATTTTACTCTGCACATCGATGTTTGCCTGGTATATAACTCGTGTGCAAAATAAAATAACGTCATTTCTCTATTTGTTATGTGTTTTTTCCATGGTTGTTCCTTTTCAGATGGTTATGTTCACGCTGTCGAAAACAGCAGACACTCTTAAACTGAATACACCTTGGGGACTTGTAATTATTTATCTTGGATTTGGAGCAGGACTGGCAGTTTTTATGTTCTGTGGTTTTGTTAAATCAATTCCGCTTGAGATCGAAGACGCGGCAATGATAGATGGCAGCTCGCCACTACGAACATTCTTCTCAGTAGTTCTGCCAATAATGAAACCGACATATATATCAGTTGGCATACTGGAAACAATGTGGATATGGAATGACTTCCTGTTGCCGTATTTAACACTTGATCGCAACAGATTTAACACAATTTCCATGGTAATTCAAAATATGCAAGGATCATATGGCAGAGTTGATATGGGAGCAATCATGGCGTGTCTTGTCATGGCCGTCATACCAGTGGTAATATTTTATCTCAGCAGCCAGAAACACATTATCAAAGGCGTAGCAGCAGGTGCTGTTAAGGGATAACAATTAGGAAGGCGGAAAATGCAGCGATGACCATCAAGGATATAGCAAGAATATCAGGCTTCAGTGTTGGCACCGTATCACGTGTTTTGAATAATCATCCGGACGTAAGCGATGATACACGTGAGCGTGTAATGGCTGTGGTCAGAGAGCATAATTTTCAGCCTAACGCCAATGCACGTCATTTAAAAATGCAGGCAAGATCATCTGTAGCGATCCTGGTAAAAGGTACCAGCAATATGCTTTTTGCTGAAATTCTCGAGATGGCTCAGACAAGACTTATGGACAACGGCGAAGATGCTTTTGTTGCTTACCTTGACGAGGATGCCAATGAAGTGGAACATGCCGTTAGACTGATACGTGAACGAAGACCAAAAGGTTTATTGTTTCTGGGAGGCGATCTTGAGTATTTCCGCCAGTCATTTAAGCATATTAGTTTACCTTCTGTTCTGTTGACAAATAGTGCTGCTGAACTTGAATTCTCAAATTTATCAAGTTTAACCACAGATGACCATGCTGCAGCAGCAAATGTAATCGATTATCTCCTTGCGAATGGCCATGAGCGAATTGGCATACTTGGTGGCAATCCCTCCAATACACAAATCAGTCACAGTCGTATTATTGGCTGTCGTGACAGCTTCGATAAAAACAGGTTGCCCTTCGACCAGCACAAGCAATGTGAACCCTGCAGATTCTCAATGGAAGATGGCTACAAAGCCGCAAAACGTTTACTTGAGCGCAACAATGATTTAACCGCGATTTTCGCTATGAGTGATGTTATTGCTCTTGGGGCTGTTCGTGCGCTCGTAGATCTTGGTCGTCAAGTGCCCGCGGATATATCTATCGTAGGCTATGATGGAGTACCTATTTCCCGTTACTGTGTTCCCAGACTGACAACGATCCGGCAGGACGCTGCGTTCATGGCTCGACGTGGTGTCGAAATGTTACTGCACAGAATACACAATAAGCGTCCCGCGGTTCATGAAATCGTACCATTCCAGCTAATCCAAGGTGAGAGTGTACGTACAATTAACTAACAAAAATCATCAAAATAGCATTTTAGAAAGGTGGTTTCTTGAGAAATGAGAAGCGCCGGAATACTTATGCCCATTACTTCTCTGCCATCTAATTGGGGAGTGGGTACTCTTGGCCAGTCAGCCAGAGATTTCATCGAATTCCTTCATAGAGCAGGACAGGCTTACTGGCAGATACTACCTATAGGTCCAACAAGTTATGGTGATTCACCATACCAGTCTTTTTCTTCTTATGCCGGTAATCCATATTTGATAGATCTTGATGATCTGACTGAGGCAGGATTATTAAACAAATACGATTATAGTCATATCGACTGGTATAGTGATATGCATAAAGTTGATTATGGAAAATTATATAAAAACAGGTTTCAAGTTCTGCGCATTGCTGCTTCAAAACTTATGACCGGAGATATAGCTGATTTTGATAAGTTTTGTCTTGAACAGCAGTTTTGGCTTGATAACTATGCTTTGTTCATGTCTCTTAAGGAAAAATATGAAGGCCTGTCCTGGATGCAGTGGCCAGATGACATTCGACTGCGCAAACCACAAGCAATAAATCAGGCAGTTACCGAATTACATGAGGAAATCCGCTTCTGGCAGGCAGTACAGTTTCTCTTCTATTGCCAATGGCGCAGGCTAAAAAAACTTGCCTACGCAAAAAACATTGAAATTATTGGCGACCTGCCAATTTATGTTGCAGCAGATAGTGCCGATGTCTGGGCTGAGCCAGAACAGTTTCAGCTAAATGATAATTTACAGCTGATTGAAGTAGCCGGCTGTCCCCCTGATGGTTTTTCTGCTGACGGTCAATTATGGGGCAATCCTCTATTTAATTGGGATAAGATGCGAGAAGAAGGCTATTCCTGGTGGATCCGGCGTATTCGTTATCAATTCCAAATTTACGATATATTAAGAATTGATCATTTTCGCGGATTTGACGCATATTATTCTATTCCCGCAGAGCAAAAGACAGCGCGCAATGGAGTTTGGAAATCTGGCCCTGGTATTGAGTTTTTCCATACTTTAGAATCCGCAATTGGTAAGAAGAGAATCATAGCAGAAGATCTTGGTTTTTTAACACCATCAGTGCATAAACTACTTGAAGATACTGGTTTTCCCGGTATGAAAGTACTGGAATTTGCCTTCGATAGTAGAGATACCGGTTCAGGCTATCTACCACACACTTACCCCCGCAATTGTGTAGTTTATACCGGAACTCATGACAACGACACAATTAACGGTTGGATGAACTCGGCACCAGCTGATGATGTCAGTTATGCCAAACACTATCTGAGACTAAACGAAGCTGAAGGATACAACTGGGGTATGATGCGTTCTGCCTGGGCGAGTGTTGCCGATCTCGCTATTATACAGTTTCAAGATCTTCTTGGAATTGGTAGTGAGGGACGTATCAATATTCCTTCTACAGTAGGTGGTAACTGGGTATGGCGCTGTGACAGAAGAGATTTTAATGACGAACTGGCAAACAGGCTGCGTTCCGAAATGGCGTTATATCAAAGATCAAACGCAAACAAGCGTACTTAATGCTGTAAACAATAAAGTTTTCAAAATCAGGAGGAGCAAATGCAATTAGAGCAAAAATTAAATGAAATTATGATCAGCAAAAATCTTGATATCAGATCCTGCACCGAAACGCAACTTATGCACGGACTACTGCAGCTTGTAAAAGAGTATGAGGATAGTTTATCCCCCACAGAGGGTCACAAGAAGTTGTATTATCTCTCAGCTGAGTTTTTGATTGGTAAGCTTCTAAGCACAAATATGATCAATCTTGGTATATATGACGAAATGGAAAAAATACTATCAGCCAATGGTCGATCTCTGGCGCAAATTGAACAGTTCGAGCCTGAACCTTCACTTGGGAATGGTGGGCTTGGTCGTTTGGCGGCATGTTTTCTTGATTCAATAGCTTCACTCAATCTACCTGGTGATGGCATCGGGATCAATTATCATTATGGACTATTTCGCCAGAGATTTGATAATTTCAAGCAGGTAGAAACGCCTGATCCTTGGCTTGATTATGAGAATAATTGGCTAAAATCCTCTGGTCGATCTTTTAACGTAGAATTCGGTAGCTTCAGTCTTGATGCAATAATGTATGATCTGCTGATTCCCGGTTATAAAAATGGTATTTGCAACAAGCTGCATTTATTTGATATAAAAGAACCGGCAGCTCCACCCGACAACGGTATAAGCTTCGATAAAACAGATATTCGTCATCAACTTACATCATTTCTGTATCCGGATGACAGTGACGACACGGGTAAACTGCTTAGAGTTTATCAGCAGTATTTTCTTGTATCAGCCGCCGCGCAGCTAATACTTGCTGAATTAGATGAAAGAGGTTATAAACCAGAGGAATTATCCCGACATGTAGTTATTCATATAAATGATACACATCCATCAATGATAATTCCTGAAATGATCCGTCTGTTAATCAAGTCTGGCCTGCCCATGCATCAAGCCATTCAAGAGGTGCAATTATCATGTGCCTACACCAACCATACTATCCTGGCCGAAGCTCTTGAAAAATGGCCTTCAGAATATTTAGTTCAAGTCGCACCCCAGATCGTTCCGATAATTGAAGAGCTTAACAGACAGACAAAACAAAAATATGACGATCCTGAAGTTCAGATAATCGATAAAACAGGCAGAATCCACATGGCAAATATGGATATTCATTACGGCTTCAGCGTCAATGGAGTCGCGGCTCTGCACACAAAAATTCTACAGGACTCTGAGCTTAACAGCTTCTACAAAATTTACCCGAATAAGTTTAATAATAAAACCAACGGAATAACCTTCAGACGTTGGCTGATGAATTGCAATAAACCCTTGAGTAATCTGATAACACAGCAAATTGGCGACGGCTGGCACAATGACGCGGAGCAGTTAGAAGAGCTGCTCGATATTTCTAATGACAATGATTTCCTCAGTAAACTAATTGATGTAAAATCACAAAACAAGCTGCGATTGTCACATTGGCTTAAATCAAGTTACAACATTGAAGTTGATAACAATGCCATATTTGATATACAAATCAAGCGTCTTCACCAGTATAAGAGACAACAGATGAACGCATTATATGCCATATGGAAATACAAGCAAATAAAAAGTGGTATGCTACCGGCACGACCTATAGTCATGATTTTTGGGGCAAAAGCAGCACCGGCATATACATTGGCAAAAGACACTATCCATTTGCTTCTTTGTCTGCAGAATCTTATAAATAATGATGAATCAGCAGCGCAGTGGCTGAAATTGGTCATGATTGAAAACTATAATGTGACAGCAGCTGAAAAACTAATTCCGGCTTGCGATATTTCCGAGCAAATATCCCTTGCTTCAAAAGAAGCAAGCGGAACCGGGAACATGAAGTTTATGGCTAACGGTGCTATTACACTGGGAACAATGGATGGAGCCAATGTAGAAATAGCCGAGCTTGCCGGTCAGGAAAACATCTACATTTTCGGGCGCTCATCAAGTGAGGTAATCAGCCTTTATGAGCACAACAACTATCGCAGCTGCGATTACTGGCAGGATGATGAAATACTTGACATAATTGATTTTATTATTAGTCCTGAAATGTTGCGGGTTGGTGATCCGTCAAGTCTAACAAGATTATACAAAGACTTCCTGACCAAGGATTATTTCATGGCCTTATTAGATCTAAAAGACTATATCAGAGTAAAAGAGAAGTGTCTCAATGATTACGAGGACAGAAATTTGTGGTCACATAAAATGCTTGCTAATATTGCCAGATCAGGCTTCTTCTCTTCCGATAGAACGATTAGAGAATACGAACGGGATATCTGGAAACTTCGCGCAAGAGATTGAAACAAATAATACTTAGAAAATTAAAAAATGCCCCTGTTGCTGCACCTAAGATGGCACAGCCGGGGCATTTTCTATTTACAACAAAATAAAACGTCAGATTATATCCTAACTCTTATTCACCTGTATAGGGCATAAGAGCGATATGTCTGGCACGCTTAATAGCGATAGTTAGTTCACGCTGATGGCGTGCACAGTTGCCTGACATACGCTTGGGAAGAATCTTCCCGCGCTCAGAAACAAACTTACGCAGACGCTGTACATCCTTGTAATCGATAACTTCAACTTTATCGGCACAGAAAGCGCAAACCTTGCGTCTGCCGCGTCTTGGACGCATTCCGCGGCCACCGTTTCTCATTTCAGCCATGAGTGCAATCTCCTTTCAAAAATTCAGATCAAATCAAATTCAGATTACAGATCGAAAGGAAGCGAGGTATCATCATCAGGTGCCGGAAAAAATCCATCATTACCATTGTCAGATGATTTTGTGGCTGAAGGTGCGCTCTCATGAGTATCGCCTCCGGCATACGAATCACCCTTCTTGCTATCACCGAAATAAATCTCATCGGCAATAACTTCTGTTGTCGTACGTTTTTTACCTTCTTGATCTTCCCAATTTCTTGTCTGGATGCTGCCAACCACGACAATTCGTGATCCTTTTCTGAAATAGCGGCCGACAAAATCAGCCTGCTGCCTCCAGGCAACTACGGGAATAAAATCAGCCTGCCGTTCACCATTTGCCGATTTGAACCGGCGATCAACAGCAATAGTAAAAGTACACACATTCACCTGATTTGGTGTTGTTCTCATTTCAGGATCTCGGGTCAAACGACCCATCAGGATAGCCTTATTCATTCGCTCACTTACCTTTCTGACTCGTTAACCGTCAGCACGAACAACCATATAGCGCATAACGCCATCGGTAATCTTAAGCACACGTTCGAGTTCCTTTGGGAATTCAGCTTCTGAACTGAAGTTGACCAGAACATAATATCCTTCTTTTTGATCATCAATCTCATACGCGAGACGTCTGCGTCCCCATACATCCATCTGTTCGATAGTTGCTGCGGACTCGATCAGTGCCTTCACCTTATCGGTTGTAGCTGTGATAGCCTCATCACCGATGGCTGGGTTAAGGATAAATACTGCCTCATACTTTCTTGCCATTTTTCTTTCACCTCCTCCTGGACTGACGGCTCTGACATATGCCAGAGCGAGGATTTATGCCCTGAATCATTCAGAGCACTCCTGTTTGTGCTATATCAATCAGCTGATTACAAACCAACAATTAAATATATGCACAGTAGGATACTATAGCATGACAACGCCTTTTCGTCAATAACAGATGCCGGCCACACATCACGTGAATCAACGTCTGAGTCTAAATAGTTTTTCAGCAGGATGTATCATGCAAGTATCATTATACTCATTCAAAACAGCTGTTCTATAGACAATACTAATTATAAACGTGAGTTTTGATTAATTTCTAAGAAAATCATTCTTATGACCAAATTCTCCTGCAATGATCTTCGAAGCGATTGCTTCTGTCAAAATGTTAATCTGCGAAGCAGTTCGACTATAGTCAGAATAGTTGCCTCCGTAAGGATCATTGATATCAATTTCTTTTTTATCTGCAGCTTCTCCTATAGTAAACACCTTTGATTGAGCGTCTGGGAAAAAACGCAGCAACATTCTTTTATGATCATAAGTCATTGTAATAATCAAATCAGATTTTTCGATTATTTCCGGGTTAATACGTTGTGATTTATGATCAGAAATGTCCAAAGCATACTCCTCGAACAAAACCTGCCGTGAATACTCACTGGCTAAATCACCTGGCCAGGCATTAATTCCCGCCGAGCAAACGTGGTATAGCTTATCTCCATTACTAATCAGATGTTTTCGCAAAAGAGCTTCCGCCATCGGGCTACGGCACGTATTACCTGTACAAATCATGCAGATATTCATGTCTTACCTCCTGCTCTATGCTTCGGCGCTTCGCCACCGCCGGCAGCTTTTGTCAATCTATTCATATAAGCCAGGCCCATACCGTCTTCAGGAAGTGCCTCGGCAATGATCATATCAACACCTATTTCGTCAAATTCACGAAGCGCAAAAAACAGCTCGCTGGCCGCGGCGTCAGCCCTCGGCTCTGACGCATAGTCAAAGAATATAATTTCAAGCTTATCTGAATGGTTTAAGCCCTTAACATCGGTAGAAGCAGCAAAATTCACAGATGGAATATTATCGATCCTAATCATTTCACGAGTCTTGCGTGAAGAGAATAAACCAATTCTAATATTGCCTGAAATCTGAGTTTGATTGGCTTCGTGTAAACACTCTGCAACAAGCTTATTTATCTGGCGAGCCCTATCCTCTGATTTGTCACCATAAGCAATCAGGACATTCGCGTTCGGTGCATAATGTCTATACTTCATTCCAGGAGCTCTGGGTGTCTGCTCATCATCAGTCAGGCCGGCTGCTAAAATTGGTCTGATACCAATTACCGCCTCAATCTGATCAGCCGTTACAGCACCTGGTCTGAGGATTACAGGCTTCTTCCCGGTCAAATCAAGAACTGTGGACTCCAGGCCATAGCTGCAGGCACCGTCATCTATAATACAGGGAATTAACCCGGCAAGATCTTCATATACATGAGCAGCCCTTGTGGGACTTGGCCTACCTGAGCGATTAGCTGAAGGCGCTGCAACCGGTACATCTGCGAGTTTAAGCAAGCGGAGCGCTGTATCGTGCGCAGGGATCCTGATCGCAACAGTATCAAGCCCTGCTGTAACAATGTCAGGAACAAGCTTGCTTCTTCGAAGCACAACCGTCAGTGGGCCTGGAGAATACGCTGACATAAGCATTTTTGCCTGGTCTAATGAGCCTGTGGTCAATGCCTCAATTTTGTCAGGAGATGGCACATGAACTATAAGCGGATTATCAGAAGGTCGGCCCTTCGCTTCAAATATCGCAGCGACAGCCGCTTCATCATAAGCGTTTGCTCCTAAGCCGTACACAGTTTCTGTAGGGAATGCCACAAGTCCCCCATTACGTAAAACATTAGCGGCAAAAAGCAGTTGATCATCTGTCAACGGTTTGCGAATTTTGATTAACTCAGTATGCTCTATTGTCATCAATCAACCTCCGCTGCCTGTTCACTCAATTTCGTATTATGCTCAGCAGTTATCAGAGCCTGGATAATTTCATCAATATCGCCGCCAAGAATTTCTTCAAGCCGATACAGTGTCAAACCGATTCGATGGTCAGTAACTCTGCCTTGATGATAATTATATGTACGTATTCTCTCACTGCGATCGCCTGTTCCAACCTGGCTACGTCTATCAGATGCGATACTGCTGCTTTGCTGACTCTGAGCGATTTCCAAAAGTCGACTTTTAAGCACGCGCATAGCCTGATCCTTATTTTTATATTGTGATCTCTGATCCTGACAGGTTACCACAAGACCAGAAGGTTTATGAGTAATACGAATAGCACTATCTGTTCTATTAACATGCTGTCCTCCGGCTCCCGATGCTCTGAATGTATCTATTACCAGATCTGACTGATTAATCTCAACTTCTACATCATCAGCCTCAGGTAAAACAGCAACAGTAACAGTTGATGTATGTATACGCCCGCCTGACTCTGTCACAGGCACACGCTGTACACGATGCACACCACTTTCAAATTTTAAACGGCTGTAAGCACCCCGGCCTTCAATCAGGAAGACTATTTCTTTCATACCACCAAGCTCAGTCTGATTCATGTCGATTATCTCAGTTCTCCAGCCTCGAGCTTCAGCATAAGAGCTATACATGCGAAACAGCACAGATGCAAACAGAGCAGCTTCGTCACCACCGGCTCCACCCCTTATTTCCACAATAACATTACGATCATCATTGGGATCACGTGGCTGCAGTTCCAGTTCGATTTTTTCTTCAAGCTGGGAACATTCCTGCTCGAGAACAGAATTTTCTTCCCTGATCAGATCTCTGAATTCTCTATCATCAGTACTGATAAGCAATTCCCGGTTCTCTTCAAGCTGTCGGCTACAAATTGTCCAACGTTGATATAGTTCAACTAAATCTGATAAACCTGCATGTTCCTGAAGCAATTTCCTATATCTGTTTTGGTCATTCATAAGCTCAGGATCGGATAGAAGCATATTCAGCTCATCGTATCTCTCTACTGTTTTTCGCATACCTGCATGCAGATCAGCCATTATTAATCATTTCTCCTTAATACTTTTATTGACTTAACACTTTATTATATCAGGACTTCTGAACAAAAACCCA
>JAQVJP010000138.1 GCA_028695145.1 Eubacteriales bacterium | reverse complement strand
TCATCTCCAATTAACTGACGGAAAATTTTCACTTCTACTTTTGCCTTAATATATCCACGGAAGCGATCGGAACGCAGGCGATAATAGCCTGACCAATAACGGATTATGGCTGCTTCAATAAGATCAGCTTGAGATACGTTACTGTCCTGCCACGGCTCAAGCGCACGCCTATTATAACGGAAAACAGCAGTAATCCGTATCAAGTTGCCAATAACCTCAACGGTAATCGGTTGCGATCCTGACCTGTTTTCAGGTATCTGATAGAAATTTTCCAGCTTGCGCACACCTGCTCCTCGTCTGACTAAATATTACTGTTTTTGTGATTATAGCATAGTCGGCCGACAGGATTACCCATCGAAACTATTCGCTCTTCGATTGATAAGTATACCGCCTCAGGTTATTATGTAATTAATAAATAATAAACAAAAGAACAGTGAGGCCGGAATATGCAACAAACTGCAGTTCGATCATCAGTTTATGTATTAATTACACTATTCATTCTATATTGCTTCAGTGTGTTGCTGCAAATAAATTATTTCCCTGATCTGCTCTCACCGGCAATACTGCTTACTGCTTCTTATGTAGTTTTCCAAGCCTGCCGTTGGCATCAAAAACAAAATAATGGTGCCGATTCCTGGTTTAACAAGCATAAGGCAACCTGGTGTTTACTGGGCGCAAGTCTGATCTGGTGGTCAGTTGTTGACATACTCTGGGCTGGTGTTTCAATTGTTATGAAGCAAAACCCGGAACAGCTTGATTTCTTTCTCTATGTATATACCGTCCCTAACTTATTAATGGCAACAGCAGCGATTTTATTTTTACTGAAACAGCGTCAACGTTGGAACCAGTTATTTTTCGCGCTCGACTCTGTTGTTACAGCTATAGTAGTTGCAGGTTTCCTCTGGATAATGTTTTTTGATTCATTGATTCCGAACACACAAATATGGGATCCGCTCATTTTTTCAACTTTTATCTACATCATCAGCGATGCTATAGTTTTAACTAGTATTTTCATCTGGTTTGTTTCAATAAAGTTGAAAAAAATGCCTCAAGCAGGTGTAATCATTGTTGCTGCAGCTGTTGTCTATACTGTTACTGATCTCTTTTATGCGTATCTGTTAGTAGAAGATATGTATATACCGAATACTTTTGTCGATCTTATTTATATGTTATATGTGCTCATGGTGGCCATTGGCATTTACTCAGCCTCACATGATTTTGATAAACAGATGACAGAAAACGATGCTAACGTTCGTATTCAATCAAGCAGGAAAATTCTTTTTCTCTTGTTTGTACCTGTGTTGATCGCTTTGTTTCGCGGCCTGGAAATAGAAATTATGCTTCTCCTGAACAGTATGATTTTTATTCATCAATTTATCAGTATTTTCCTGATCAACAGATACCGACTGGAACTGACCCAGGAAGCTGATAAAAAATACACAATTGAACTTGAGAAGGAAATTGAAACAAGAACAAGTGAACTAATAGCAAGCAATTTAGAACTGGAACGCATGGCTCGCGAAGACAGTGTTACCAATCTTGACAACAGCCGCTACTTCATAAACCAACTTGACAACACCATTAGCAAATTGAAACAGGGTCTCTCAAACGGTCAGATCGTGTTGTTTTATATGGATATTGATAACTTTCGCGGAATCAATGATATCTACGGCCATGAAGCTGGCGATCTGTTATTACAGGCAGTAGCCAGACGACTGAGACAAAAACTCCCAACCAATGGTCATCTTGCAAGACTTGGCGGCGATGAGTTCGTTATGGCTTTTCCCATCGTCGACGACTATTCGGGTCTTGAATCATTGGCAAAAGAGTTAAGCGATATATTCAAAAATCCTGTTTATCATGGAGGATATGTTTTTAATATAAGTATTAGTACCGGTATTACTATCTATCCTCAGGATGGGACAGACAGAGCTGAACTGCTCAAAAACGCGGATCTGGCACTATATCACGCAAAAGATGGCGGCCACGGAAACTGGTGCTTTTTCCACGATATACCGAAATCGCTGATTCAACGTAAAAACGAATTGACACTTCGACTGCGCGAAATGGATTATGACAATGAGCTTGAGCTCTATTATCAGCCACAGATAGAAATCATCGATGGTAAACTTGCAGGTGCGGAAGCACTTCTTCGATGGCATCAGCCTGAGCTGGGAGATATTTCACCGGCAGAATTCATACCTATTGCGGAGAGCACGGGTGACATAGTCAAAATTGGGAATTGGGTTATGAAGCAGGCCATGCTCCAATGCCGCAAATGGCAAGATAATTACAATATAGATTTCAGGATAGGCATAAACATATCTCCTATACAACTTGATCAGATAAACTTCTATAAGAAACTTCGGCAGACACTGCAGCTGACAGGGGCCAGTCCTCAGAACATAGATCTGGAAATAACTGAAAACAGCGCAATCAACAGGGAGATAAGACTAGTCCAAATGTTTGAACAAATATTTGAATCAGGATGTACTATCTCAATTGATGATTTTGGAACAGGTTACTCCTGTTTAAGTTATCTTAAACAGTTCAAAGTACATCGCTTGAAGATCGCACGCCAGCTAATTGATGGTATTGCCAGAAATGAAAGCGATCTGGAAATTGTCAGCGCTATAACAGCTATGGCTAAATCACTTAAACTAAAAACCATAGCCGAAGGAGTAGAGAAAACAGCCCAGCTACAAAAACTGCAAGAGCTGGGCTGTGACGAAATACAAGGCTTCTACTACTCACGGCCAATTCCAGCCACTGAATTTGAAAAAATGTATTTATCTAAATCTTAAAATTTGCACTGAAGCATATTATCAGATAAACAGATTGGTATCTGATTCCTCCGCTGAACCGAGGAAAGTCGCAACACCACCTATTTCAACACCGTCAATCAGTTCTTCCGGATGTATACCCATTATATCCATCGACATCTGGCAGGCAACAATCCTTATGCCTGAATCCATACCGGCTTTGATCAGTTCCTCCAACGAAGAAACATTCTTCTTTTTCATGATATCCTTGATCATTTTGGAACCCATGCCAGCCATATTCATACGTGATAAACCCAGTCTGCGCGCACCACGTGGCATCATACCGCCAAACATTTTCTCAATAAAACTCTTTTTTACTGATACCTTTTCATCTCTGCGCAGGATATTCAAACCCCAGAAGGTAAAGAAAAGTGTTACTTTACGACCCATTGAAGCAGCACCGTTGGCAATGATCATTGCCGCCAGAGCCTTGTCAAGATCTCCACTAAAAACAACAATCGATTTGTCATTAGCCACTACAGAAGTCTTATGGTCATGCGGAGCATGTACTCCACCTTTGCGAATTGAAACGGTAATCACACCCGCGGCTTGATCCATATTTTCAAGTCTGTTGCCAGTTCTCTCACACCACACACCAACATCAGAAGCAAAACCGGGATCTGTTGCTTTTACAATAAGTCTATCGCCGTTATTTATGCTTTTAATACCTTCTGCAAGCTTCATGATCGGCCCGGGACATTGCAGACCACAAGCATCAAGTGTGACAGTCGACGCAGGCTCAACATTACCATCATCAGCAACCGGACAAACCGCCAGCTTCTCGCCTTCGCCCTCATCAGCTACAGCTTCACCATAACAGTCATAAGGTATTTCAGCGTTTTCATCAAGCACAATTGTATGGTAGAGTTTATAGCCACCACTCAAGTTATACACGTTCTTGAAACCGTTAAGCAGCAAAATCCGCGATGCCAGATATCCTCTGAGACCAACCTGACAGAATAAATAAATATCTTTATTGCGATCAAACTCGGACAATCTGCTTCTCATTTCATCAAGAGGAATATTGACAGCACCCTGAATCGTTCCGAGCTCATATTCTTCCGGTGTTCTGACATCAACCAGCATCACTCGATCGAGATCAAGATCATTGACATCGTGATAATGGAAAACACCAACATCACCTTTAATAGCGTTCGCTGCAGTAAACCCAAGCATGTTAACGGGATCTTTTGCCGACGAATAAGGCGGCGCATATGTTAGCTCAAGTTTTTCAAGATCATAAACAGTAGCACCAAGTCTCTGTGCTGTAGCCAGAACATCTATTCTCTTCTCAACACCATCAACGCCGACAGCCTGAGCACCAAGAATTTTGGCCGTTTCCGGATCATATAACATTTTCAGAGACATTTGTGTCGCTCCGGGATAATAGCCGGCATGATTCAAGGGATGCACATAAGTTTTCGCGTATTTAACATTCTCTCGTTTGAGTTGTTTTTCATTCATTCCTGTCGAGGCAGCTGTCATATCAAAAACTTTCAAGACAGCGCTGCCTTGAACACCGGCAAAAGTCTCCTCCCGTCCGAATACATTTGCTGCAGCAATACGTCCCTGCTTATTAGCAGGTCCTGCAAGCGGAATCAAGCCGGGATTACCTGTGACGAAATTTTTAATTTCAATGGCGTCACCAACAGCAAGTATATCAGGGTCAGAAGTATACAGATACTCGTCAACCTTAATACTGTTATTAATACCAAGCTCAAGCCCGGCAGCTTTTGCCAAACGACTATCTGGAGCTACACCTATAGAGAAGATGACCATATCTGTTTCAATCGTCTGACCATTATTCAATCGTACAGATACATGATTGTCGCCGGAACGGGCAAAACCTGCTGCACCGGTTCTAAAAAGAAGATTTAAACCCTTGATTCTCATGTGCTGATGCAAAAACGCTGCCATATCAGGATCCATGGAAGCAACAACCTGATCAGTAAACTCTACCAGAGTAACATCAAGCCCTCTATCCATCAGATTTTCAGCCATTTCCACGCCTATGAATCCACCGCCGATAACGACCGCGGATTTAGGTTTATTGTTATCAACAAAATCTCTTATTTTATATGTATCAGGAATATTTCTCAAAGTAAAAACTTCGGGTAGATCAAGACCTTCAATCGGTGGTTTTTTGGGTTCTGCTCCTGGAGAAAGTATGAGTTTGTCATAATTCTCCGTGTACTCGTTGCCATTACTATGATCCTTAACGATGACTTCATGTTTTAAACGATCTATGGACAGAACCTCGCTGTTAACACGAATATCAAGATTGAATCTTGATCGCATCGCTTCTGGTGTCTGAACCAGAAGTTTTTCTTTTTCCTGTATTACGTCACCAATATAATAAGGCAGACCGCAGTTAGCATAAGAAATATAATTTCCCTTCTCAAAAAGGATGATTTCTGCCTGCTCATCAAGTCTGCGCAACCTTGCGGCCGCTGAAGCACCACCAGCGACACCACCAACGATTAAAACCTTCATCTTGAATTCCTCATTTCTCTATACTGTAAACGTGT
>JAQVJP010000036.1:7119-23928 GCA_028695145.1 Eubacteriales bacterium | reverse complement strand
ATCAGACCATTTAAACTTTTTCTGCTCGCTGGTAAACCCGCAAATGCTACACACTAACTTATTCATAGCAATTATCTATTTATACGTATATAATATATCTGCTCTATGTTAAAGTCAACCCAAAGAATAGTGGCTTTCATCCCATAGGCAAGCCTATGGGTTTTCGCCACGAACTTATAACGCACCCGTTCAGGTGGCAGATGTGAAATCAGGTAGACATAACGGATTGAATCGTCAGCAGCCACATCGCGCAAACGCCGTTCCAGCTCCTGATTTACAGGATCTCTAAGCAGATCAGAGAAACTCATATTAAGTAAACGAATATATTCTTGATTGGTTATCTTAATGTCTGACGCCATCAAGGCTGCTACAGTTTCAGCCTTTGATGACAATAATTCGATAGTATCATCATTCTTATAATCAATTGCGGATGTAACAATCAAAATCAGAGTACCCGCGTAAATTACCAGAAGGATTGCTAAACCGACTTTCATCCTTCCACTCATAAACGAGCCCTGAAGCTCTTTTTTATTCGGAGTTTTCTTATCGTTCTTAACCACTGATAAATCCTCTTAGCTGACCTGGCCTAAATGAATAGAACAATCGGATGCTACGTTATAAGAACAAGGATATTAGAACTCAGACTTTTTTCATCATACAAAATGACCAGGCAAAAGTAAAGGCCAACTTCGAAACCGTTTCGCTGACGTCATTACAAGGCACATATCAAAAACGTAGACGCAAGACAAATACAGTTATTTCTGTATCATGCTGTGATAGAATTAAACATATGCTATAAATAGAAAATCCGCCCGCACAAGCACATATATCCGGAAGGAGCGCAATATGTCATCTGATGCAAAAACAGTTGTTGTCATTGGTGGTGGTCTTGGCGGACTATCAGCAGCTATATCGCTGACTCAGCAAGGCTATCAGGTTCGTTTATTCGAGAAAAATCAGCATCTTGGCGGCAAGCTTAATATTTTAAAGCAGGAAGGTTTCAGCTTCGATCTTGGGCCTTCTATTCTGACAATGCCTCACATTTTCGAAAAACTATTTCGCGACAGCGGACGCAATATGTCAGATTACGTTGGTATTCAGCGTCTTGAGCTCGAATGGCGCTCTTTTTTCCCGGATGGCAGCGTTATCGATTTGTACGGTGACCTTGACAAAATGGCTGCTGCCAATCCCAATATAGATGACAAACATATGGAAGAATACGCGAACTTCCTCAAATACGCAGCGAAACTGTACGAGGCAACAGAGCGAAGTTATTTCGACCTTGGACTTGACGACACAGTTTCCGTTTTACGCGGTTATGGAGCGATACGCTCACTTCGCGATTTTGATCTTTTCTCAACCATGCACGATGCTCTCGCCAGATACATAACCCATCCCAACATGCTTGAAATGTTTGACTATTTTATAAAATATGTCGGCTCTTCACCTTATGACGCGCCGGCCGTGTTAAACATGATGATATATATGCAGCAGCAGCAAGGAGTCTGGTATGTTCCAGGTGGGATGTATGGTCTGGCCGAGGGTCTGACCAAGCTTGCTCGTGAAATTGGTGTTGAGCTTAATACCGGTACCGAAGTAATCAAACTCATACGTGGCAGCGACAACAAGAGCATAAGCGCGATCGAACTTGCGGACGGCCGAACTTGTGCCGGTGATTATTTTGTTTCCAACATGGAAGTGCTTCCAGCTTATGAAAACCTGCTCGGCGAATCGGAATACGCGGCAAAAAAACGCCGGAAATTTGAACCTGCCTGTTCCGGCATGGTACTACATCTGGGAGTCGACAAGCTGTATCCGCAGCTTGCCCATCATAACTTCTTTTTCTCAGCTAATCCGCGCGGTCATTTTGAAAAAGTTTTCCATAGTCATCAGCTGCCTGATGATCCTATCCTCTATGTCGTCAACAGTAGCAAAACAGATCCCGGACAAGCAAGACCAGGTCATGAGAACATTAAAATCCTGCCACATATACCTTATATGCAAGATCAGGACTTCAGTCGCGAAGAATATCTTAAATTGAGGGAACGTGTCCTGATCAAGATGGAAAACATGGGCATAACTGACCTGCGCAAGCACATTGTAACCGAAGATATGTGGATTCCGGCCGATATCAAGCGCATGTACAATTCCGATCGCGGGGCAATATATGGCACTGTATCCGACAAGAAAAAGAACAAAGGCTTCAAGAACCCCAAACACAGCAAACTTTTCAAAAACTTGTACTTCGTCGGCGGCACTGTTAATCCGGGCGGCGGTATGCCGATGGTCACACTAAGTGGACAGAAAACAAGCGAGTTAATTACACACGAGGACAAAAAATGATAAGTAACGACAACGGCGCGCTACAAGCTGAAAGGGACAAATGGCGCAGCATCCAAGCCAGGCAAAAAGAGCAGGCCTCAACCACAGCAGGTCGTCAGGCACTGATCAGACTTAAACAGCTGATTACAGAAAACGAATCCGCCTTTTTCTCAGCATTAAGATCTGACCTTGGCAAGAGTTCTGTGGAGACCTATGCTTCCGAAATCGCTGTGACTCTTAATGAGATCGATTATCTTCTGCGGCATATGGGCAAGCTGATGGGAGACAGGAGAATTTTTCTGCGCCCCGGATTGAAGGCATATGTCGGCAGGAGACCCTACGGATCAGTACTTATAATGAGTCCTTGGAACTATCCATTCCAGCTGGCACTGTTACCGCTTGCCGGAGCGTTAGCCGCCGGAAACAACTGTTTTCTCAAACCATCAGAATTATCTTCCGCGACTTCCAGGCTAATCGCGCAGCTTGTGGGAAAATATTTTGATTCTGAGCAAGTTTGTGTTGTGGAAGGGGACGGTCAAACAGCCGCGGAATTGCTTAAATTAGATTGGGATTTCATATTTTTCACCGGCAGCGAGCGTATTGGCAGCATCATAGCTAAGCGAGCCGCAGAATTAGGAATCCCTTCCATCCTTGAACTTGGTGGTAAATGCCCCTGTATCGTCGACGCGGCCAGCGTCAATGAAATTACCGCCCGGCGCATCGTCTGGGGGAAGTTCTTCAATGCCGGGCAGACCTGTGTCGCACCTGATTATGTCCTTGTTGAGAAATCGGCGGCTGGTAAGCTTATTGAGGAAATGAAAGCCCAAGTAGTCTCTCTCTACGGCGAAAACCCATCACAAGCGGCTGATTATGGACGAATTATCGGCAACAATCATTTTTCAAGACTTAAACAAATGCTCAACTCTGGCACAATTGCCATCGGTGGGAAAACCGATCAAAACACACTATATATTGAACCAACTATCATCCTCAACCCTGAAGAAAACAGCATATTGATGCAGGAAGAGATATTTGGACCAATACTGCCTGTAATCACCTGGGAAGATAAGGGGCATCTGCTGTCCTACCTTGTAAAAAAACCCTCTCCACTGACTGTATACGCATTCTGCCGTGATCAGGAATTGATTCACAGTTTGAGTTCGCTCAGAAGCGGTGCTTTTTGCCTCAATGCTGTTTTAGAGCATGTGGCTCAAGTTAAACTGCCGTTCGGCGGAGTCGGCAGCAGCGGCTATGGCAGATATCACGGCCGTGCCAGCATTGAATCTTTTAGCTGGCAGAAAACCTATTACAGCAAGTCACAAAAAAATGATATTCGCCTTATGTACCCGCCTTACCAAGAGAAACATCTCAGCTTAATGCGCAGATTCCGTAAATGGCTGCCATAACTGCATAGGAGGGATTTAAATGCTGCTGTTTATAAGTTCAATCATAATTGTGATATCACTCATTTGCGGTTTGCTGATGCTCTGGCGTTTCCCCCAACCAGGACGTCCGAGTAGTAATCTTGAAAAAACCGGATCACATGAACAAACAATAGATCTTCCGAAGCAGCCGACTAATTTACCAGCTATAAGCATCATTATTCCTGCCAGAAACGAAGAGCATCGTCTGCCACCGCTGCTCGAATCATTGAGAAGACAAAACTACAACAATTTCGAGCTTATTGTTGTAGATGACCAGTCAGATGATCAAACTGGTAAAATCGCTACCGCTGCCGGAGCCATGGTAATCCGTACAGAACGTCTTGAGGATAGCTGGATCGGCAAATCATATGCCTGTTGGAGCGGTGCTGAAGCTGCCACAGGCACAAATCTTGTATTTCTTGACGCGGACACCAGACTCGAAACTCCAGACAGCCTCAGTCAGATTGTACGTACATTTCAGGAAATGGGCAGCAGCGGAATACTATCATTTCAGCCGTACCATCAGGTCAACAAACTCTATGAGAGTCTGTCGGCATTATTCAACATTATCGTTATCGCCGGCATGAACTGCTTCAGTTATTGGCAAAACCACTTCCGGCCGGCCGGTTCTTTTGGCCCATGTATAGTAGTAAATAAGATTGAATACTTCGCGCTCGGAGGACACAAAAAGATCAGCGACGCAGTTATGGATGATCTGGCTCTTGGAAGTCTTTATCTCGACAACCAGCTACAAGCGCAAAACTGTGGCGGCAGAGATCTGATCAGCTTCAGAATGTACCCCGAAGGATTCAGACAGCTCTTCGAAGGTTGGACTAAGAGCTTCGGTACAGCTTCTGCTTCAACTCATCCTCTTGTATTTGCCATGATTATCGCCTGGATCAGCGGCGGTTTCTCAACTATCGCGATAATGATTCGCTCTATCATGAATAGCTCACCCGTTTGGCTGGGAGTAAGCGCGGTTACGATTATCCTCTATATGCTGCTGTTCATCTTCCAGGCAAGACGTGCCGGAAACTTCCAAATAGTATCATTAATTTTGTATCCAGTTCATTATATTTTCTTCACCATTCTCTTCATGTGGTCATTATTCAGAACAAAAGTACTGCATACCGTTAACTGGCGCGGTCGCAAGATAAAAGTTTAAAGCCGGGTACATCTAAGGAAATTGCCGACAGATTAACCTTGTGGCAGCATAATGCCGCAGATTGAAACATACGAGAGGATTCATTATGCGCGTTGTAGAGTTATCGATATTTTGGACAATAATTATTGATTTCATCGCCTGGTTTATAATTCATATGGCCGCAGCACTACTGGCTCTTAAATTGCCTGATAGATATTTCAAATCAGATAACTGGCTCTACAAATCTCATAATTGGGAGAAGTCCGGTCAGTTCTGGCAAGACAAATTCAAAGTACGTGTCTGGAAAGAAAAGCTGCCTGACGGTGCCGCCATTCTTGGGCAGGGTTTTGCTAAAAAACGTCTTCAAGCGGCAGAAGCAGTCTATTTCGAACAATTTATACTTGAATCACGCAGAGCTGAATTCACCCATTATCTTGCCATGTTGCCGGCAGTTTTATTCTTCCTCTGGAATCCTCCCTGGGCTGGCGTGTTCATGATTTTTTACGCAATAGCGGCAAATATACCTTGTGTTATTGCCCAACGTTATAACCGCCCACGTTTTGTAAGGGCAGCTTCCCGTTTAAGAAATAGCTCGAGCAGCACTGCCAGTCCCCAGCCAGCCAGCGGATGGAAGAAATAACCCGGTATTATACAGACAGCAGCAATCAACCAGTCTTTTCGCCCGGTAGGCAAAGCGACTCCAGCCAGAAACATCGGCATAAATACTCCGAAGATCAATACAAGGTTCAAAAGCGGATTGAACATCGCAAGATCAAGTGGATAACCAATTAGGCTGAAAACGATTCCCAGGATAGCCAGCAGCAGCGCAGCACCAGGAAGTGGACGCCTGACGACACCAAGAGGAATCAAGAAACTGCGCCAGACCGCAGCGGTTTGTGAGCCTCCGAGCAGCGTCCCTACTATGTTGCGCAATCCCACAAGCAAAAACGTCGGATTAATTTTAAATATTACACGTTCAGAATGTTCACCATAGCTGCGTTCATGCATCGCTGTTATCGCAACCGCATCGAGTGGCCACATAATAACAATCAGAAGAGCATACGGCAACGATGCCAGCCAGGCAGCAGTGTTCATACCCCAGCCTATGCCCCACAAATCATGCCACCAGACATACGGATTTAGTATCGGCAAACCTGGACTACTATTTATAACCGGTAAAATACCAGCAAACAGAGGCAGCAGCAAGCCGATCAGCACGGACATAGGAATAGCAAGCCAAACCTTGCCGCGTTTAAACAGCAGGTAGAAACCGGCCGCACCAGCAAGTAACAAAACCGCGCCCAACCAATATCCAGCGCCTATTTGCCGACCTGACCAAGCAAAAAGATTAACACCGGCACTCTCAATACCCATAATACCGAAGAGGATAAGCACACCGGCTTTTGTTCCATTACCGCTCAGCTTCATCAGCAAAGGCCAGGCACGAAGAGCAGCCAGTATTATACCAAGCGCACCGGATATCAGGGCAAGTGGCAAAGGATGAACCCCAGCCGCGACCATCACAGGAACCAGCGGAATAAGTGGCGCCAATGTACCCGGAGGCGCTATCGCAGGGTTGAAAAAAACACAAAACAAGAGAGTCAGAAGACTGGCCAGAAATAATTCCATCCTGACATTCTCAACTGCGAACAGATCACTCTTGATTCCGAGAGCTTCCATCCAGGCCAGAGCGAACGCACCAGTCAGAGATATTTTCCCTATGACACCGGCAAAAGCCGGTACCATATCTTCATTTCGTATTTTAAAATCACGACCAGGTAAATTTACCGACCACTGTCTGGTATTAAGCTCGCTCAAATCCTTATTCAACAACAGCTCACGCGACTGCTTATTACTATCAAGCTTGTTTTTATCTTTGCTATTTCTCATACTTTTTCTCTCTGCCATACTTCCGTTTTTTTCTGTATCTTCACTAATCAACTTCCTGTCAGCCAGCCGCGTCTAACATCTTTGAAAATATATTCCAGATATCTCTCAGCTATATCAACATCTGTATGCGAGTATAACATTCTCGCTCCGACAGCATCTTCAATCTCATTAAAGACCGCCTGTCCCTGATCAAAAATGAAATCTATACCTACAAGCCCACAGTTAAGCTTGCTGAGAATCTGTTTGATCATCGCCTTCTCATGATGTGATAAATCATAGACAATAGCCTGCCCGCCAAGACAGTAATTACTACGAAAATCTGTTTCCGGATCTGAACAGCGCAGCATGGCAGCTTCGATATGTGAACCTATAGCATAGACTCTTAAATCTCGTCCCAAATCAGAAGCAGCCTGTTGAAAAATCAAATCTCTTGTCAAACCATGTCCACCTAATTGTTTTCTATACTCAGCAACGCGCGCTGCTTCATACTCTTCTTCAGATCTCAGAAGGATTACATCCTTACCTCCACTGCCATTTACCGGTTTAACAACTATCGGACCTTGCCAGTGAAGTTCAGTTCGCATGGGCCAGAGCTGACCTTGGCGAACAAACATTGAAGGCATGACAGGAATACCACACTCAGCTGCAAGCAGCATTGTTTTCCGCTTGTCCAGACATATATCACTAACAAAAGAGCTGTTGTATACAGGCAGGGCTAATCTCTCCAGATAATAGCCTAACCAAGGATCAGAAGTTCTGTTTATAATAAAATCCGGTAGAGCGGCCGGTTCATGTCTAAGCATAACTGACGGTTTAGAATCGAAAAACCCAAACTCAAGTTCACTATCAATTACGAGATCAATCTCAGCATGATGTTTATCTGCCGCCGCCATATATTTTGCGATATATGCCTGATTGCGGGCAGCCTGCTCAGCTGTATACAATAACCAGCCTCTTAAATTACCACTCACAAAAACATCACCTGCTTCCAAAAACGAACAGTTAAATTTATTTGATACATCTAATTATGTATTTTATTATCGCATCCGCTGTATCAACACCGGTACAATCAAACAGTGTTTTAAAATGAGCATTGGAGTTTACTTCACAGATCAGAGGCTTATCGTCAGCATCAAGCAACAAATCTACTCCGGCAAAATCAAGACCCAGAACCTTACAAGCAGCAACAGCCACATCGGTCTGCTTCTTATCAGGAATCCACTTCTGCATACTACCACCCAAAGTCAGATTCGCCCTGAAATCGCCAATAGCCGCAGTTCTTCGCATAGCTCCGATCACCTCATCGCCTACAACCTGCAAGCGAAGATCGCTGCCAGCAGCTGCCTCAACATACTGTTGAAGCAGCAGTGATTCTCCCGCATGTTTCTCGAGCCATGTACGTAAATCATCTACATTATCTATCAAATTGACCTGTTGTCCAAAAGAACCAATCGCTTCCTTGGCAATTAAGGGCAGACCAATCTGAGTAACCGCGCTATACAAAAACTCATAGCTTGTATAACCGACATTGTTATAGGTCATAGGTACAATCATAGTCCTTGGCAAAGGAAGTCCGGCAGCAAATAGTGACGTATATGTTTTACTCTTATCATCACACAACTCAATTGCCCGGGCACAGTTGAACAAGCGCAGTCCTCTCTGTTCAAGCAGCTCCGCAAGCCGTATATCCTTATCCCAGAAAATGGCAAAAGCAGGATGTCCCATTTCCATGGAATCATCCTGCAGTTCAATCATTAATTCACTATTTGTCTTAACCTTAAGCCTGACGCCCAAACTTGAACCAGCCAAAACAAGCCAATCATATAGCTGTGAAAATTTCTCGGCGTTTAAAAACGCATTTATAATCAGCCAGCCATCAATCATTTGTTCTTATCCTCCAACCTGACAGAACACATCACAATTCAGCTAATTATGGTGCAGAATAACCCTCACTGTCAAATCAAATTGATACGGTTAAATGATATGGCTCAAAAACGCTTGCGTACGTTCATTTTGCGGATTGTCAAAAACCTCTTCCGGGGTGCCCTGCTCAACAATCTGCCCTTCATCCATATAGATAACTCTGTCAGCTACCTCTCTGGCAAATCCCATCTCATGTGTCACAACAACCATGGTCATACCCTCTACAGCAAGATCCTTCATAACGTGAAGCACTTCACCGACCAGCTCTGGATCAAGCGCAGAAGTCGGTTCATCGAAGAGCATGATTTTTGGATTCATAGCCAGTGCTCTGGCAATAGCGACACGTTGTTTCTGTCCACCGGATATCATAGCCGGATAAACATCTGCTTTGTCGCTCATACCAACCTTCTCCAGCATAGCGCGGCCAAGCTCAAGAGCTTCTTCCCGTGACATTTTTTTAACCTGAATCAATCCTTCAATAACGTTGTTCATAACAGTCATATGCGGGAAGAGATTAAAATGCTGGAAAACCATACCTACTTCTTTTCTGATAAGATGCAGATTTTTACTCTTATGAGTAACTGTTTTGCCTTCTATCGTTATCGTTCCCTTCTGCGCCTTTTCCAGGAAGTTAATGCAGCGCAGCAGCGTACTTTTGCCGGAACCACTGGCGCCGATTATTACAACAACTTCACTTGGCGCGACATCAAGATCGATGCCTTTGAGAACTTTCAGCTTACCGTATGATTTACTGAGCGATCTAATTTCTATCATTTCATCACCTTGTTTCTTAATTATAGCTGCCGTTTTAAGCGGCATGCTCTGTTTAAATTTCGTCTTACTCAAGTAAATTAGTCAATCAGGCTCGATGATCACTGACCCTCAGTTTCTTCTCAATTCTATTACTGAAGAAAGTAAGTATCGATGTCATTACCAAGTAATAGATAGCCGCGATCGATAACATTTCCATCATCAGATAATTAGACGATGCCAGCTGCCTTGAATGAAGCAGCAACTCTTTTACACCGACGGCACTTGCCAGCGAAGAGTCCTTGAGCGCGATAATGAACTGATTACTCAGTGGCGGTATTGCCCGTTTGAAGGCTTGGGGAAGAATTATTCGTTTCATGACCTGAAATCCAGTCATACCAAGCGATATGCCCGCTTCCTTCTGCCCTCGGTCAATACTCTGAATAGCGCCACGGAAGATCTCAGCTATATAGGCACCGTTATGAATACCGAGCGCGATTATCGCCGAAGGAATGCGATCAATCATCACGATATTAACTAGGCCAAAATAAATCAGCATAAGCTGCAGCAGCAACGGGGTGCCTCGAATTACACCTATGTACAATTTGGCCGGCCAGGTCAGAAACTTATATTTTGAGATTCTGAACAAGGCGAAAATAATCCCCAGCAGGACGCCGAACAAAATACCGAAGAAGGTTATCCTCAAGGTCATCCACGCCGCCGGGATAAAAGTCTGGAAATAATCCAGGAATCTATCTAATGTCATATATTGGTCTCCTTACATAGATTACGAAAGCACAGCAGTTGCCATGCTTTCGCAATTTGAAGAATATCTATTCATTTTTCACTGTTCACATAGATGATCAGCAGGAAGTCCTCAGCCAGTTTATTTAACAGTTATGTTTACACCGTTATGCCATTCTTCACTGATTGCCTTCATGGTGCCATCTTCATGCATCTCAGCCAGAATCTTATCAATTTCGGCCAACAAAGTATCATCATCTTTGTTAATGGCAATACCCATTGACTCAAGACGTAGAATCTCACCAGCCATAGTGATCTGGTCACCACCTTCAAGAGCCTCAATCGCCTGAATACCAACAAGTCTATCTGTGATAACCCCATCCACACGGCCGTTAATCAGCTCAGTCAGGGTAGCGGTATCATCAGCGTACAGCTCAGGTGTCGCACCTAATTCTTCAGCGTCACCAACGAAGTTAGTACCTGTCGCGACAGCTATACTCTTGCCTTCCATATCAGACGGATCTGTGATACCCGAATCAGCTCTAACAAATAGCTGTGCACCTGAATAGTAATAAGGCTCAGTGAAGTTTACTACTTCAAGACGTTTGTCTGTTATAGCCATACTACCAAGAATCGCGTCATAACGTGCGTTTCTCAAACCCTCAGTCAAACCGTCCCAATCTGATGTCTCATACTTGAGCTCAACACCGAGGCGTTTGGCAATTTCTTCACCAGTGTCAACATCGAAGCCAATAACACTGCCATCGTCAGCAATGAAGTTAAATGGTGGATAACCACCACTGCCAACTACGACCAGCTCTCCGCTATCTTTTACCCTCTTCAAACTGTCTACTTCCTTCTCACCGCAGGCACCAAGTACCAGCGATATCAGCAATACCATTACTACCGTTAGAGTTGTCTTTCTGAATTTCATTTTATTTCTCCTCTCATAACGTCAAATCCAAGTTGACTTTTGTTTATAAAACAATCGCTAAAATTATACAACGGTTCCAGCAACGAGTCAAATTGCTTGCATATTTTTAATTATTTTTTTGATAAAAAAGCGGATTATTTTGCCGATTTTTAAAGCGATTTATTGTATACAATACTCTGAGAAGCACAGGTTTTTCAAGAAGTAAAAGCTCTCGAAACCACTGCCAATAAGCAATCAATCCATATAATGATAAAAATCAGAATGTTAAATCGCAATGCTATTCTTCTCTAAGCTATATGTAATTATTAACATATCTATCTGTTTTCTTATACACGAACAAATCTAAACACAAGTTACGAAACAATCTCTCTATTTTTCCGATAAACAATATATTAAATTTTCAACATTAGACGTTTTGTTGAAATTTATGACATACGAAAAAAAGAAAAGGGAAGCCGTGCGCACACAGCATCCCGTCTCTTAATGCATACCTTAAATCAATCTATTTTGAAGTATCATGATGGTTAAAATAGTAGATAATTACATTTTTCAAGCACTAAACTAATGCTTATAAGCCTCTGATCTTGCTTGAGGTCCACACAGCCCTGCCCGGGGACAGCCACCACAACCCGATGAGCATCCTTTTTCTCCACGGATTTTCCTTCTTATCTGACTGATAATAATGGCTGCCAATGCTGAAAAAATCACAATTGAAATAATAATAGTTGGAATCATAAATATCTCACGACCTCTCAATAATTGTTTTAGCTGCGCCATACGGCTTAGCTTCAGAAGGCTTACGTACTATCAGCCAGATCAGAGCAGCAAGCAGAATCAAAGCAATAGCCTGACCAATACCAAATGCGGCACCAAGGAAAATCAAACTACCAAGCTGATACACAATCAGCGAAGCGACATATGCCAACACAGTTTGATAGCCTACAGCAAACCAAGTCCAACGAGCATTTCCCATCTCTCTGTGAATCGCGCCAATCGCGGCGAAACAAGGTGCACATAACAAGTTAAAAACAAGGAACGAATAAGCACTAACCTGGGTAAAAGCAAGCTGCAACTGCGGCCATATTTCTACACCATCTTCAGCTACCTCGGCAGCACCAAAAAGAATACCAAATGTACTAACAATATTTTCTTTGGCGATGAGCCCTGTAACAGCCGCGACAGCAGCTCTCCATTGTCCCCAGCCAAGCGGCGCGAAGACAGGAGCAAGCACTCGGCCAAGCATTGCCAGCATACTGTCATTGGCGTCAACCATATCAAATCTCCAATTGAAGCTTGACAGGAACCAGATGAGAGCGCTGGCCAGGAATATAATAGTACTCGCCTTTTTGACAAAAGCCTTACTGCGATCCCACATGTGAATCAGCAGGCCTTTTGCCGTTGGTAAATGATACGCTGGCAGTTCCATAACAAAAGGCGCAGGATCACCGGCAAAAACTCTTGTCTTCTTGAGAATAATTCCGGAAACAATTACTGCAGCTATGCCTATGAAGTACGCGGAAGGTCCAACCCAGCTCGCTGCCGGGAATAACGACCCGGCAATCAGAGCGATAACCGGTAATTTGGCTCCACAGGGAATGAAGGAAGTTACCATGACCGTCATACGTCTGTCTTTTTCCCGTTCAATAGTCCTGCTGGCCATTATTCCGGGAACACTACAGCCGGTACCGACAAGCAGCGGAATGAAGCTCTTACCCGACAAGCCAAACCTGCGGAAAATCCTGTCCATGATGAAGGCAATTCTGGCCATATAACCGCAATCTTCAAGTATGGCTAAACAGAGGAACAGAACCATCATCTGCGGAAGGAATCCCAGCACAGCTCCAACACCTGCGATAATACCATCAAGTATTAAGCTTTTGAGCCAGACAGCGACACCAAGCGACTTCAGCCACCCTTCAACAGCGTCAGGAATAATAGCGCCAAACAACTCCTCATTAACCCAATCCGTGCCCATGGCACCAACGGTCTGAATCGAGATGTAATAAACAAGCCACATAACAAACGCGAAAATAGGTAATGCCAGCCAACGATTAGTGACAATTCTGTCAATCTTGTCACTCGTACTTAATTCACCAGGCCTGTTTTTAACAAGGCATTCGCTTACAACTTCAGATATAAACTGATAACGTCCGTTTGTTATCAAACTCTCACTGTCATCTTCGAGTTTATCTTCAACAGCCTGAATCAAACCTTCAACAATCTCCGATTGTGCAGAAGTCAGAGATAACTTCTTTTGAACTTTTTCATCGCGCTCAAACAACTTAATCGCATACCAACGCTTATGATGATCAGCTAAATCAACAGGAAGAACTTCGGCTATCGCCTCGATCACCTGCTCAATATCACTGTCAAAAGCAATCATTTTCGGCAGACTACTACTTCCGGCTATTTTCTTGGCTGCCGCAGCAGCCTCCTGAGCACCGCGTCCACTAAGAGCACTGGTAGCAACTACCTGACAACCAAGAAGCCGCGACAACTTGTTTAAATCGATTTTGTCACCATGCTTCTCAACCAGATCGATCATATTTACAGCAACCACAACCGGCAGCCCTACCTCACACAATTGAGTTGTCAGATAGAGATTCCTTTCGAGATTACTGCCATCTACCAGATTGAGTATTACATCCGGCTTATCATCGAGAAGATAGTTTCTTGTAACGACTTCTTCAAGTGTATATGGCGAAAGAGAGTAGATACCTGGAAGATCCTGAATAACCGTCTTACGATCACCCCTTAAGAAACCTTCTTTTTTCTCAACTGTGACCCCTGGCCAGTTGCCAACATATTGGCTTGATCCTGTCAGATCATTGAAGAGCGTAGTTTTTCCGCAGTTGGGATTACCAGCCAACGCGATTTTTATACTTGACATAAATTATCTCCTCACAAAGTAATTTTGATAACAACACACTTTTGTTAGTTTTGGCTAACTTTAAGATAAAAAAATATAACTTTCTTTTTGCTTATATTAGTTTCAATCTTGCAGAAACACTTGTTCCGCTTCTGATTTTCTTACAGAGAGCGCGTAACCTCTGAGGTTAACTTCAATAGGATCACCCAGCGGCGCGACCTTACGGACCAGAATTTCAGCCCCTTTGGTTATGCCCATATCCATAATTCTTCGCTTCAGCGCCCCCTGCCCACCTAACCTGGCCACAGTGACTTTCTCGCCAATTTTAGCATCTTTCAAAGTTCTCATTGAATGCCCCTTCCTTTATGCTACATGAATTTTACAGGCCATCGTCTTGCTGATCGCGACACGAGCCTCACAAACCTTGATAATAAGATCTCCACCATATTCTGAGAGAACAGTAATCTGACTGCCATTAACGATTCCCAGATTCTCCAGAAAACGCCTTGTATCATCTCGTCCGGCAATTCTAACAACAGAGCTGCTATTTCCTGTTCCAATCAATGTAAGCGGCATAAACTATTACCTCCGGCAAATATAGAAATCTTGCTAAGTTAGAAATTACTAACTTTTACAAAGCAAGTTTACAATGGTTAACTCAATTAGTCAATAGTAACTTTTACCAATATCACAAACACAACAGAAAAAGCCCCATCGGATCTTGCCAATGGGACTTGTCGATAAAATTTACCTGCTCTTATAGCAAACTACTACGAGCAGCGGCTTAAGATTTCTGATCAAGATGAACATCCATTTGTGGATAAGGTATCTCAATATTATTACTATCAAAAGCGTGTTTTACCTGTTCAATCAGATCAAAACGCATAGGCCAGTAATTTCCCGCCAAAGTCCAAACACGAAGGGTAAACAACAGAGCACTGTCACCATGCTCTGTAAGACGGCAAAAAGGCGTGTCAGGTTCATCAATTTTAAATTCGTGTCCATTTGCTACATCAAGCAATATAGATTTCACCTTATCAATATCAGCATCATAAGCAGTTGTAAACACAAGATCGACTCTTCTTTTCTCTTCCATGGAATAGTTCACTATAGAAGTATTTGTCAATTCACCGTTTGGCAGCATAATGCGGTTATTATCAATAGTTTTCAGAACTGTATAAAAAATATTAATTTCTGAAACCGTGCCGGCATCTGTGTGATTGTCGATATAATCACCGACTCGGAATGGTTTGAAGATCAATATCATCAAGCCGCCAGCCAGGTTTCCCAAAGCCCCCTGAAGAGCAAGACCAATAGCAAGACCTGCAGAGGCTAATACCGCCAGAACCGAGGTCATCTCCAAACCCAAATAGCGGGCTATGCTGATTCCAAGCAGAATTTTCAGTCCGATCGATATGAAACTACGAATAAACCCTTGCGCGCTTGGGTCAATCCTGCTGAAGCCTTCAGACTTGGAAATAGCTTTTACCAGTATCTTAATCAGTTTAAGACCAACAACGAGAATAATCAGAGAAATAATTATTTTAAGTCCCGCAGTCGTCGCATAACCAATTAGTATATCAATTACTTTGTCCAAAATATCCATTACGTCCTCCTAATAATGCAACTATTTCTATTAGCGGGTTGCCACCAGTACACAGCCCTGTAACGCTGTCATACCAAGATCATCAATAAGTCCCATTATGCTTTCATCATGAGTGCCGGGCTGCAGCCAGACATACTTGACACCGAGCTCCGCGGCTTCCTTGAGAAATGCTCCGCCTCGTTTTGGCGAAACAACCATATTAATTACATCCGGAGTCCGCGGCAAACTACTAAGATCCGGATAACATGTCTCACCTTCGATTTCCGGATATACAGGATTAACCGGATATACATTGTAACCCTTTGATTTTAGCTTGCGGTAAATCATATTACCGTATTTTTCCGGATTGCTGTTGGCGCCGATTACTGCCCAGTTTTTTAGCCGGAGCATCTTCCTGGCCAGCTCTGCCTCTTCATCAATCTGTTTCTGTACATGCTCACGACTGTTTTCATTCATATTTCAAACCTCCATAATTTGTGATTATTTTTACTTATGTGTATCATTTAGCTTTGCAATCTTGTTTGATTCTATAATATATTAACCTTAACATACAAGGAGATATGATACATGTTACTGGTAAAAGAACTCACCGGCAGTGATATTATCACGGTTTACAATGAACATATGGTTAACGATTTCCCTGACAACGAATTGAAACCGCTCTGGGCAGTCAAGCGACTGACCAAGAACGGTCTCTATCACGCGTATGGTCTATTTGAAGATGCTACTCTCAGAGGATATGCTTTTTTCGCCAGCGCAAATAATGATCAGGCACAACAGCAAACATTGCTGCTTGATTACTTCGCCACACTCGCCGGCGGGCGCAGCCGCGGATACGGCACAAAATTCCTTCGACTTCTAAAAAGCCAACTGCAGGAGGACTTCCCGAACTGTCTTGGAATTATCGCCGAAGTTGAACGCGTAAGCAAAGCCGCCAACGAGTCCGAGAAGAAAATGCGCGAACGAAGAATTGCTTTTTATAAACGCAGCGGCTTCAGACGTACCCGCATCAAGTCACAACTTTTCGGGGTAGATTTCGCGTTGCTCTTCCAGCCGTATCAGCCGAAGGAGGCCGAAACAGAGAAATGTGATTTGACCGATGACAGCTTCATCATCGAGCAGATGAACCTGATCTACGCAGCTATGTTACCTGCACCAGTTCGCAAACTAAATGTCAAGTTCTGGCTCAAATAGTCAGCAGCC
>JAQVJP010000036.1:0-7019 GCA_028695145.1 Eubacteriales bacterium | reverse complement strand
ATTAACGCATTCCGCGTTGAATTCTCTTGTACATCAGACCGAACACTATCAAGGTAATGAACAGTATTATAAGATTATTAAGCCAGAGCTGTCCCCATTTCGCTTGTTGCATGATGATAGAATCAATGGAACGATATGCCCAGTAAAATGGCGACCAATAAAGTAGCGGATGCCATTTATCAGCCAGAAATATTCCGCCGAATACTGATGCCATTATCGGCAAAAACATGATCTTCATCGAAGCTACAGCACCGATGGGTTCACTCTGATAGACACCGATGACAAAACCGGTAATCATACTTATCAATGCGATGGCAACGGTTACAAGTGCCACTTGAAGATAATTGATTTGATTGAACCCCATTATCAGGAGCACGGCAAAAGCGTGAATCACCGGCGTAACCAGCCCGAGTAGAGCTTTGCCCACAACGTACTCCCAACGTCTGATAGCGCTGACATTGATTGCGGCAAGAGTATTATACTGCTTCTCTTCTACCAGATTGAGCATAACGATCATCCCACCGAAGACCGACATAAATACAACCAGAAAACTGCTGCCATAACGCGCCAACGGTGACAGCCGCCAGCCCATATCTGACATTGATAGATCAATCGGAAGCTCAACATCCGGATTTTGCCACCTGAGCAAAACTGCCTCAACCATTTCCACCGTTCCCGCCAGCTCATTACCTGCGGCAATGAGCTCCAACCCACTCTCGCCGGATTGAACTACGCCTACAAGGTCATCTGTATCACGAACACGATCGATAATCGCGGCTCGGTCATCGGCAAGTTCCACTCTGCCATATCCTTCGAGAAACTCAACAAGTTCATAACTTGCTGTTTCCGGCACAGCTATATTGAGAACAGTATTTCCGGCAGTCGGTACAAAAGCCTTCATCATAAGAGCCAACAACAAGGGAGCTATTAGTATATAAATTATCATGGTATCACGCAGCGCGCTGCGCAGATCACGCAGCGTCACCGCCAATATTCTTCTAAGCATAAGCACCTCCGGTCAGGATCATCCCTGCAATAGCAGCCAAGTGAATAATCAACATCAGATCGTAATTGTTTTCTGATAACGCCAATGAGCAAACCAGAATAGCAGTATTGCTGCAGCTACAAACACACCAGACCAAGTATAGACATAAGCAAGATCCGGTTCGTTTGTCAAAACCTCACGTAATGCGAACAACATCGGATACGATGGCAGCATTCTAATCGCAAGCGGCGCAAACGAGGGCATGAAATATGAAACCGAAGCAAGCGCCAGTACAACAATAACCACATAGAGCGCTCCCATCGATTTCGTCAGGGAGTCGTAGAAACTACCAATTACAAGACCAAGAACCGAACCGAACAGGTTAAAAGCAGTTATCAGAATCAGGAAGTGCCCATAGTGAACATACTCCCCTGCTACTGCCAATACTGTCAGTGAACCTGTAACCAGACCGGTAAGCAGCATAATGCCTATCTTGCTTAGCAGATAATCACTTATTCTCACAGGTGTTACAGCCAACGCGCGAATAGTTCCTTCTTCCTTATCCATAAATATATAAGCAGCGATAATAAACAGACCTACAAATCCTGAGTTCATCAGTAGCAGTACCGGCAGAAGATTGATGCGATCCGGTAACTTCTGCTGAACATTCTCAAGTCTGGTAATTTCAGCTTCATCAGCAACACCCGGAATCATTTCCAGCAAAGGAGCGGCAATCTGTGCCTCAAGGAGATTTCGCATCTGCTGGCTTTCGAAGCCCTGTAGGATGAACTCAAGCTGTGGTTTGCCACTCCCGGCAATTTTAAGCAGAATTCCAACCGAGTTGCGGTCATCTTCCAGAACAACTTCAACCGCTTCACGAGAACCGAGAAGCTGAATATTTTCTGGCAATTCAGCAAACAAATCATCAAGATCACCTGCTTCTCGACCTTCATTTACAGCTTCAACAGTTTCAAGCAGCCGTTCAAGCTCTGTCATTTCGGTATCACTGCTGCCCATCTGCTCCGCCATAAGCATTACAGCATCTCTATCAATTTCCAGGTGAGCGGCGATTTTATAGCCACCCGCAAAATTTTCCGGCACCACAAACAACAGCACCGCGATAATTAACAGAGCCATTATAACTTCTATATAGATGTAATAGCTGCGAAATGACAATCGCAAATCTTTGAGAAAAGTACTAATCAGCTTCATTGTACACCAGCTCCCTGCCTGTCACCTTGATGAAGATTTCTTCCAAGGTAGCTTCGCGCGTGTGCATAGTCTCAATCCTGCCGGCATTCACAATTGCGCCCAGCCTCATTTTTTCTTCCTCGTTTACAAGGGATAGTGTTTCAGTCTTTAGTTGATCATCTTCAAAATATTCCACCTGCACAAGCTTCTGCCCGTATCTCAGCTTAAGGTTCCTTGGTGTATCCACAAGCTTCAATTCTCCATCTACTATGAAACCAACCTTATCACTAAGCTGATCGGCCAGGAACATATTGTGCGTTGTCAGAAGTATGGTCGTACCATGCTTCTTACGACTCATAACAATATCTTTTATCTGACTGGCAATGGCCGGATCAAGACCTGTCGTAGGTTCATCGAGAAACCAAAGCTCAGGTTTGTTAATCATACTTCTGGCAAAAGTCAGCCGATGCTTCATTCCTTTTGAAAAAGTAGCGGCACGCTTACCGGATACATGATCAAGTCCAACCAACTTCAGCAACTCGAGAGGCTCTTCAGTATCCCCATCAAACAGCTTCCTGTAAAACTCAAGGTTTTCGAGCGCTGTCAATTTCCCATATACATTGGACTGTTCGAAGGATACACCGATCTTATTAAACAGGTCGCGGCTGAGATGTTTAAGATCGAACCCGGCTACCTGCCCACTACCATGCTGTATTTGCAGCAAACCAGTCAAAATACCTTGAGTAGTCGATTTGCCGGCACCTGAAGGACCAAGCAACGCAAAAACCTCACCGCGCTCAACCGAAAAAGAAATATCACTTATCGCGTAATTTCTATCATGATTATAAGAATAGGTTAATCCTTGTACATCAATCATAGTTTTCTGTCCTCCTGCTCATCAGTCGCTCTACCAATACCATTTCTGAGAAAATCAATAAACTTGTCGACGGTCAGCATATACTCCTCATCAATTTCTACCTTGATGTTCTGCTGATAATAATCAGCTACAGCCGTATTGAGCGAAGATATTATATGGGCGGTAAACTTAATATCGAGATCAGCCCTCAACTCGCCGCGCTCAATCCCTTTACTTATAAGCACATGAAAAATCTCATCAGATTTATTTAGATTTTCCTGCATGAATTCTACGAAGACAGGATGATTTCGATCAGCCAGTAATCTTCTGCCTATCTGCTGTAAATCAGGATTATCAACCGCGAATCTCAAACCACTCAGATAAATTTCCCGCAGTAAAATAAAAAAATCAACAGACATCGGGTTTGCCATAACCGGGCTCATATAATCCATTTTCTTCATAACAATCAGATCAAGCAAATGCTTGTACAGATCTTTTTTATCATTGAAATACTGATAGAAGCTTCCTTTGGGAATTTCTGCTGTATCGACAATCCGATTGATACTTGCCTGATCAAAACTGTAAGCAGTAAACTCAGCAATCGCTGCCTGTTCAATCTTATCGCGCTTATCCTCAGGCAAATTTTTAAACGTTGGTTTAGGCATGTTATCACCTCCATAATCATGTGACCTAACAGTCATATGACCTTGTAGTCATATTGTACTCGTGAAATCAACAACTGTCAATATGACAAAAAACAGCGAAAAAGCGCACATAAGTACAAGCTCATTTTTCAGCATTCTTCTATAGTAAAAGAAGAGGTGATTAATTTGAATAATGATGTAAAACCTACGAGAATAATTTTGATTACCGGCTTCCTTGGCTCGGGCAAAACTTCACTAATGCGGCATCTGCTTACAACATATGCCAACAATGAAAACCGTGTCGGTGTTATTGTAAATGAATTTGGCAAAATCAGTATCGACGGAGCGATTTTGCAAAACTACAGCTCGACCATAACAGAGCTAAACAATGGATCTATCTTCTGCCAATGTTTGGCGGGTACTTTTGTCGATAGTATTATCGATATGCTCGGCCTTGGTTTGACAGACATATTTATTGAGAGCACTGGACTTGCGGATCCATCTAATATGAACTCAATTCTGCAGAATGTTAAGAAAAAGACAGATTTACCATATACATATGCCGGTGTGCTTTGCCTTGCTGACGCTAAATATTTCCGGCGACTGAGCCAAAGCAACACAATGATCAACAGGCAGCTGCTGCAGAGCACAGTAGTGGTTCTTAACAAAAAGGATCTCGTCGATCAAACAGAACTAGACGACGCGATACGTGCGATTAAGAAGCTTAACCCATTAGCCAGAGTAATTCCGGCCGAACATGGACAAATCGATCCAGGCAGTCTCGAAAGGCTCAGACCATCAAGGCTCGGACGCAATCTCCCCAGTTTAAACACTCCTTCCAGCCGAAGCAAAACAATGATTATCGAACTCGGTGAAGCGATCAGCCGCGAAGCGCTTCAAGTATGGCTCGAAGGACTTCGCAATCATGTATATAGGCTAAAAGGCTTCGCGAATCTGGCCGGAGAACAGGGCGTCTGGCAAATTGATATGGTTGGCGGGGACATCTCAGTAATTCCATCAGCTTCCGAAAACAAAAGTGAAATAGTTCTAATTCCTTATCTCGAGCCAGACAAAATTGAACAAATAAGGGAGCATGCCGCAGGCACACTCCCCGTTAAGTTCAGATGGCAAAATAATAGTTAAACCTAATTTATTTTACGGTGACCTCTATTGTTACCTTCTTAAATTCAGGATTAATAATTTGATCTGGAGTCATCTTAAGCACCGGGCTGCCATCCGCGGCCCAGTGCACATTTTTTATACGCGCATGTCTACAAGGATCATACAACGGATCTTGACCAGCGTATTCACACTGACCGAGGAAGCACTCTTCAGAACGAGCATGATAAACAAAGATGTCATTGCCATATTCGTCAACGGTAAAAGAATTATGTCCCGGTCCATATTCTCCGGCAACATCGGCCGTTGTCAGTATCGGGTAAGGATTCTTGGACCAGGAATTTCTATCAAGAAGATCTGCATGTTCGTCAGCCGACAATAATCCTATACAGTACTCCGGACCGGTACCCGCCGCAGAAAAAGTCAAGAAAACCTTGCCTTCATGCTTAATTACAGCCGAGCCTTCATTCACTCTGTAGCGCACCTGTTCCCAGGCAAACTCCGGCATACTAAGAACTGTCGGCGGCGACTGCAGCCTGATCGGGTTTTCCGGATCTATTTCCGCGATATAGAGCAGCGAATCCCCAGTGGTTTTTTCTGCCCACGAGACATAATGTCTGCCCCCAGCCTCAAAATAGGTCATGTCCAGGGAAAAAGTCTGGAAGGATAATGTATCGCCCGCACCAGGTTTAATCCTTCCGGCAGACTCCCATGAATCAGGCTCCATCGGATCAGCCCCCTCAGTGCATTTCAGCAAATGCGGCCTGATGGCAAAAACATCATCGGGACTGACACTACCGGTAAAAAATACATACCAGTTGCCATCTATCTCATGAATTTCCGGAGCCCAAATGTAACGGAATATCTCATCTTGCTCATTACTCCGCCAGATCGTAATTTCAGGGGAATTTGCAAGTTCAGTCAGCGTAGCCGCACGCCTTAGGGTAACTTTGCTGTAGCCTTCGGCATCATCCTGCGAATACATTGGATATGATGCGGTAAAATAGTAGTAGCCATCCGTACCCTTAGTAATGCAGGGATCAGCTTTGGATTCTACAAAAGGATTATCATATATACGCGGTCCGATCTCTCCATTAATTACATATTTACCAGACTCATTAATGTTTAGCCGGTTATCATCCCAGACAATCGGCAACTCGGCGGTTGAACCATCACTGTAAACCGCATGGGCAAATCGGGGCAGATCCGGTGCTACACCTATCGTGGTCTCAACGTCCTCCGGCAAACTGCCTATTGAAATATTCTCAACTGGCATCAGCTTATTTCTGATGTAATCAATTTCTGCCTGATCAACAGCCAGCACATTGCCACAAACAGCATTTTCCGGTTTTTTCACCGGTTCATATGTCCAAATTTTGTAATTTGTCTCGACCGGTTTACTAACTTCTTTGAAATCGCTGGTCAGCTGGCTATACTGCTTATTACCATCACTCCACAACAAAACATATGCGTCCTGATCAAGATCATAATAACATTGCGGTGACTGAGGCATTGATTTGACACCAAGGTCGATAACAATTTCCTGATCAAACACAACTAGATCCTCCGAAAGATAAACAGACAGGCTGCCAGGGCGCGAAGGGCTTACAGCCATAACGCCGAAATCACCGTTTTGTTGATAAAAAAGGAAAGGTTCAGTAATTGTATGATCGCCATCAAGTCTTCTGGCAAAACATATACCTGATCCGGAATTAAGTGCTGAGTAGACGCTATCATCCTCGCTCCAGGCCAGATGAAGACTCTGACCCAGCGTATAATCCTCTTCATCTGTTGTGTAAGCTAATATATATCCGGATGCTCTACCATAGTCTGTAAGATTAATCATGTTGCTATCACCATCCATTTGTTCATTGCCAATTGCCGTACCGCCGTCATTAAAATCTCCGCTGACATATCTGTAAACCAAAAAACCAGCAATAATTATCACTGATATCAGCAATAAAACCAAAATAATTCTATACTTTTTCCTATTACCAAATGTTAAGCTCAAATTCACTACCTCCCTGCACCAGCAAAATAACATGAAATCCAATTGAATTTATCTGCAAGATTTTGCCATTTCCTTGACAATTTTTGTTCATCTCCGTCGTTGCGTGCTATAATTGGTAAGTGTCTACCTATTGCTTGCTGTTTATTTAACAGCATATCCGCATCTGAGGTATATAATGTGAAGTACAAGGATAAGCCGATCCGCGTAGATCGC
>JAQVJP010000035.1 GCA_028695145.1 Eubacteriales bacterium | reverse complement strand
TCAGTGATATGAACTCCTCCTTCATTCTCAAATCATTTCCGATGATTGACATTGGATATCTGGCAGTCACTTTGAACACGGCCTGTTCGACCTCCGGTCTTGAACTCTCATATACAAAATCAATGATTTCAAGATTATGCTCGGTCATCTTATAGCAAAACATTTCCGGTAGGCCAGGCGGCAAATAGCCATAACTCTGCACAATCGCAGCATATGAACTACAGAGATGATTGAACTCAAGTTTTTTGACAAAAGGAATCAACAGCAAAATGGATTGCAGCAAGATTGTAATAATAATTACAAACCCAAACGCATAAGTTAATACTCGTGCCATTGTTCTTCACGGTGTGAATATACTGGTAGATATAGTCGTCCACCAGTCAGTCAGATTATCCATCACTGTTCCGGCAAATAATTTCAGTCCGGGGATTATAACTACAGCAGCAATTATGACGCCGGCCGCAATCCCTATAACCTCGTTTATTCCGAAGCCTTTTCGATTGGATTGATTATGTATTCGTCTTAACTTCTTTTGCAAGTAGTGCAGCATATCTGCCTCCTTCCGAGCTTTCAATCTCCTAAGTTTCATTTCTTTTTTCATTTTTCTTGTCCTTTCTTTTTTATTTCCACAGTTAAATTAACTGTCGATATCAATAATTAGACATCTATAAATACTTTACTTACTGCTTCAAGCATTTCCTGTACAAGCGGCCATATCACTACTATCAGAACAGGAATAGAAACAGCGATTACTCCTGCCAGCAGCAGATTGCGCAATTGACGGCTTTTATATCTGATATTTTCAAGAAATCTGGCAAACAACAGATTTTCCATCTGAGCAAAAGACTTACCCGCTACACCTGTGTTCAGACACTGCCGGAGGTTATTAGCCAAAATTTGGATTTCACCCTGTCCAAAAGAATTTTCCATTTCGCCTATAGCAATATCGAGATCACCTGTCAGCTTCCAAGCAGCAGCGGTCCGACCGAGGACTTCTTTTACCTGTTTGTTCTGCACCGCTTCCGGTAAGGAAGCGATTATATCTCCAAGAATTAAACCTGCTTCAAGCTGCATATTAATAAAGCGGTATATAACATAAAGAGTACCATCGAAGAGCTGTCTTCTTCTTTTTATACGTCTTAACAGATAAAGATTATTCAAATACACACAGGCAGCAGCAACAGCAAGTCTAATACTTAGACCAAGTTTTTGATTAGTCAAGAATATTAAACTCACAGGAGTGATTACATAAAATGCCGATAGAAGACACTTTTGCCAGTGTTTGTTAATACCTGCCTGTTCAAGTTTCCTGTTCAAGGCATTAATAGGGCTCTGTAGCAAAGACGATCCTGTTTTCAGAGAAGTATTTATGTTTCTTCTGGCCTCTTGTAAGTATGGATTCAAATTGCATATTACTGTTGGAATAAACCTAAGGGTAATCATAAACACTGCGGTAACAACGCAGCTAACGCCAATATATACTCTCACTGCAGCCTCCTTTTGGGCCTGAACATTTTTGCTATTCACACATCCTGTACCAGGCTGCTAAAATCATGATGCCCCCGGCTAAAAAACAGAGAATTGAGAATAATATCCATATAAAACCGCCAGAAACGGTAGTAAAGCAAGCAGATATCTGCGGTTTCATAAGTCTCGCGCAGAAAAATGCCAATGCAGCTGCAAAACACAAAATAGCTGCGCGCAAATCAGCACGGTTGCCAATTCGACGCTGCTGATATGCTTCTTCCAGTTTAAACATCTGCAGCTCCATATTTTCCAGAAGGCTGACGATATCACCACGATGTTTCATACTGACTCTCAGAGCAGTTATCAGTTCAATAAATTGTTCCTGTTTTGAAAAATCAGAAAATCTGCTCAATGCTTCTTCCACCGGCATACCGGCTTTGATTCGCGCCAGTGTTTTTTGTATCTCTTTCTTCAAGGCGGGGGATAAGTCACTCGACAATGCTTTGTCAAAAGCATAAAGGATGTCATTTCTGACTTGGCACCAGCGATTCAGCGTTGATGTTAAAAGAAGTACCTGTCCCCGCATTTTTATTTTCCCTGATAAATTCATATTCATAGTCATACCGCTCCTTGTTATACCCTATAACCCTGATTACACTTCCTATTTTGAAATCTTCGAGATAAATAATTATGTCAAGACTTCTGGCCAGCATATTGCGGAGAGTGTGTTCATGCTCACCCGAAGAAGCACCACGCGCAAGAGAAATCAGTCGATCAAGAGCATCCTCTGCACTTATGGCATGTACCGTGGCTAAACAACGATGACCTGAATATGCCGCACGAATAAATTCATAGGCTTCATCTCCAACAATTTCCCCAATACAATAAGTGTCAAGGGACATTGTAAGTCCATCAGAGATTAAATCTCGCAAACTAACAGGACGGCCACCTTCATTAGAACGACGAATCCTCTGGCTCAGGCAGCAGGCTTTCTCGGCATAGATTTCTGAATCACTCTCAGCGATCAGAATTCTCTCAAGTGGGGGCATAACATTTATTAACGAACGTAACAATGTAGTCTTACCAGAACCGCCCTTGCCACATATTAGAATGCTATTGTCAGAAGCAGCCAGATGCTTAAGTAACGCAATATCATTTATATTCAACATCTCGACGGATGCTAATTCTTCTAAGGTTTTCGCTGACGCTGAATGCTTGCGAATACTGAGGCTTGAATATTTCAGACTTCGTGGAGGTACAGTAACATTTATTCGCAGATGATACTCAGAGTCAGTAACACGGCAGTGACTATCATTCTCGTTTATCAGACCACCCTGACGGATTATCAACAAGCGACAGTAAGTCTCATAATCGGCGGCATTTTCAAAACATGTACTAATTCTGAGCCTGATACCATTTTTCTTAACAGTTATTTCACTTGGCGAAACAGCGTCAATATCTGAAATATCAGGATCATCTATCAGATATTGCAAAGGGCCATAGCCAAAAAGCGAATCTACTACCTTCTTTTGCAACTCGTTTATATACAGACCAGAACGAATACTATACTGTTCCGCATACTGAGTAATCAAATTAAGCAGAACATCTCTCTCAGCAGTTTGGTTGGTCGCTCGATTAATAAGTTCCGGGTGTTCCTCCAACAACCGCGAACATACTTGCGTAATCAGGCCGGCCAGCGCTGTATCATCTTTTTCCTGAGACTCCTGTTCCCTTAAGGTAAACACCAAATTTTTCCGTTCACTGCTGTAAGCCGCAAGGCGCCTGTTGAGTAATTCACAATTCTGTACAATTGTCATATGGACGTCCTCCTTCAAAGAATACCTGTTTTTCTGCAAATCGCCGCGTACTCACTTCTGTTTGCCCGTGTAAGGTTCAAGGCATATGGATGTGATGATCCCCGCGATTTACGGCGTCTCTTACAGAATGTAACAGGCCTCAGGATTTTCTCTTGACAGATTTCCCGCAGGAGACTGATACTAAGATCGCATTTTTTCTGGTAATCATGAGCAACAAACCAAAATTTTGAAATATCAGCTAAATTATTGATTCTGGCAAAAGCTACCAACCTGCCAACACTACGCATATCAGCGGTATTTGCGCTAACGCCTGTCAGAACAGCATCAGAAGTCGCCAGAGCTAAACAGGTCAAATCATCATATACAATCGAACCAGCTGCGATAACAATTCGATTGAAACATTGTCTGGCCATTACAAGTAATCTGCTAAATGCTTCAACCATATCTTTTTCATAAAAATCATATCTACCAGAGGGAGACAAAACCCATAATCCGGGAATAGCTGTCTGTCTGACAAGTGACATCAATTTCTTGCTATCAAGCGCGTTATCAGCAGCACAAACCAATGCGTGATCCAGATATCTTGTCAGAGTTGAACTCATATGTTTCTTGCTGATATCCGCTAAGCCTAAGAGCAGGTCAGCACGTGGATCAAGCCAATTGGCATCAATCATTAGCACATTAGGTTGTCTACTGCTGATAAAAGAAGCCAGTTCACAGGCCAGTTCCGCAGATTGCCATACACAAATAAGTTGATTATCATCCACAAAATCTGTTCCCTCTTCATCAGAATTTTCTAAGCTGTTGAACTGATCCACAGAATATTTCAGTGCTGCAGCAAGCTCATCAGCATTTGGCCGGTATTGAGAATCAGATGCAAGACCTCTTTTTATCAGATTAGCAGACTGCCTTGACAGAGGTAATTCAATACTATTAAGGGCTTCTCCAAGTATATTTTCCGGTCGCATGTCAATTAGCAATTCAACAAGAACAAGTGATAATGAAAATACATCACTTGCTGGAGTTGGTTTGCCTGCACGGTGTTCCGGAGCAGCATAATCATGTGTACAACTCCTGACACAGGACCGATCACAACATGCGGAATCAAAATCAATCAGTACAGGAATCCCGTTTGATTTGATTATTATATTGTCCGGCTTAATATCAAGATGCATCAGAGGGTTATCAAGCATCATCTGCATGAAGTTAAGAAGCTCAAAAAGTGAAGCGAACAGTTTAATTATTTCTTCAGAATTGTTGAAATCATAATTCCGAAGACTAACACCCTCAACATATTCGAAAAGATAACACTCCTGTTGAACAACCGGCACGAAACATTTACCAAAACAACGTGGTAATGATGGATGATATGTTTTTTCAAGAGCATGTGCAGCCTGATCATCTGAGAATAAACTAACTCCTTTGGCAATATAGTCAGGTTGTTTAGTATCTGAGTAGATAATCCAAGTTTGTCCTCTGGTTCCTGCTGCTATAATATCGTCATGACCAATGCTCATAATATCAGAGTCCAACTGCTTTAATGTGCTCATCGTGGCAACTCCTATCGGCAAATCTGTATTGTTTTTCCTTGTTGATTTGCTGATATAAGCATAAAAAAAACAGGTACCCTTTTGGGTACCTGCATTCAGACAATTCTCGACAATATATTACAATTATTCGACAACCGTTATGTTTAACTATTAATTTAAACTATAAATTACGCTGACTTCTCTTCTTTGAGTGTCAATTTCGGTGATTCCTCTTTAAGCACACTCGCTCTGGTTACCGTGCAGACCGCGACATCATCTCGTGAAGGAACATCAAACATAATATCAAGCATAATCTCTTCAAGGATTGCCCTTAGCCCTCTGGCGCCAGTTTTGCGCTCAAGTGCCTGTTTGGCGATCTCTTCAACAGCATCATCTTCAAAAACAAGCTCAACATTATCAAATTCCAGAAGCCTCTTATATTGCTTAAGCAATGCGTTGCGAGGCTCTTTCAAAATACGCACGAGCGATTCTTCAGTAAGTCCCTCAAGAGAAACAATTACCGGCACACGACCTATGAACTCTGGAATAAGACCATATTTGAGTAAATCCTGTGGCATTATTTTGCTAAGAATATTACTTGATTCTTTATCTTCTCTGGTCTCAATCTTAGCTCCGAAGCCAATTGATTTCTGACCAATCCTGTTTTGAATGATCTTATCCATACCATCAAACGCGCCGCCACAGATAAACAATATATTCGTTGTGTCTATCTGAATAAACTCCTGATGAGGATGTTTACGACCTCCTTGAGGTGGAACATTAGCCACAGAGCTCTCAAGAATTTTCAGAAGAGCTTGCTGAACACCCTCGCCGCTTACATCACGTGTAATCGAAGGGTTATCTGACTTGCGGGTGATTTTATCAATCTCATCAATATAAATAATCCCACGTTGTGCCTTCTCTATGTCAAAATCGGCATTTTGGATTAATTTGAGCAGGATATTCTCAACATCTTCACCAACATAACCAGCTTCTGTAAGAGCAGTGGCATCAGCAATAGCAAATGGCACATCAAGAATTCTGGCCAAAGTTTGTGCCAAGAGCGTTTTCCCACTGCCTGTAGGGCCAAGAAGCATTATATTGCTCTTAGCAAGCTCAACATATTGATCATCAGCAGAAGTCTCTTTTGAACTGTTGGTTTTATCCTTCTTGCTTTTCTTATCCTGTTTACTGTCAGGAGTAGTGAAAACGCGCTTATAGTGATTATAAACAGCAACTGCCAAAGCCTTCTTAGCTCTATCTTGTCCTATTACATACTGATCAAGAGTTTCTTTTATTTTCAGCGGAGACATCAACTCGGTAAAAGCAGGGCTATCCGCGATTTCAAGCTCTATCTGCTCCATCTCCTCATCGAGAATTTCTTCGCATAGCTGAACACACTCATTACAGATGAATACACCTGGGCCTGCAATCAACCTGCTGACCTGACCTTCTGATTTTCCACAAAAAGAGCAGGAAACCGGAGTATATATATCCGAACCACCGTTCTTTTTGCTGCCACTGCGTGGTGGCTGTGTACCTTTACCTTTGTTTCCATTTTCAGACATTAATCAGGCCCTCTTCTCCATTATATGGTCAATTATTCCGTAAGCCTTCGCAGCCTCGGCATCCATCCAGTTATCTCTCTCTGTATCAGCAGCGATTTTATCGATAGGCTGATTACATCTCGCGGCCAGAATCTTATTCAAACGCTGTCTCATTTTAAGAATATGCTCAGCAGCGATATGAATATCAGTTGCCTGACCTTGAGCACCACCGGAAGGTTGATGAATCATTATCTCAGCGTTAGGCAGAGCAAATCTTTTACCAGGTGTGCCTGCAGCCAACAGGAAAGAACCCATGCTTGCAGCCATACCCATACAAATAGTCTGAACATCAGCTTTGATGTACTGCATGGTATCATAAATCATCAAACCGGATGTGACCTCACCTCCGGGGCTGTTTATATAAAGCTGAATATCTTTGTCAGGATCCTCAGCTTCCAGGAAAAGAAGCTGTGCCGTAATCAGACTTGCAGTAACTGAATTAACTTCATCACTCAAAATAATAATTCGTTCCTTGAGAAGTCTGGAAAAAATATCATAGGAACGTTCTCCACGATTTGTTTGTTCTACAACTACAGGTACAAGACTCATAGTAAATTCTCCTTCCATATGGCGATGGGGAACTCTTGCAAGCTCCCCTTCACCGATTGTTTTTTATTCATTTTAGCATATATGACAAGATGCAAGAAGCACTGCGCAAAATGTTGATACTTATGTTACTCAGCTGAATCTTCTTTGTCTTGTTCTGTTTCGTCTTCAACTTCTTCAACAGCCGGCGGATCAATCTTAACAGCTTCTGCCTTTAGCAGCTCAACTGCCTTCTGACGAACAACATTTTCTCTTACGAAACCGTCATCATCACCAAGCATTCTTGACTTGAGATCTTCTGCCTTCATCTGATACATTGCAGCCAGACGTTCAATCTCAGCTTCGACCTCTTCCTCAGAAGCTTCGATATTCTCAGCCTTGGCGACTGCTTCAATCACAAGACTCATCAGTATTCTTCTTGACGCTCCGTCACGAAGCTGCTCTCTGAAGCTGTCCATCGTCTGACCGATATAACCAAGATACTGCTCGAGCTCTATACCCTGATAGCGCATCTGCTGACTCTGCTCCTGAATCATCTGCTCTACTTCTCTATCGATCATAACTTCAGGAATATCTACCTTGGCGTTATCAGATACTGCTTTTACCACATTATCCTCGAAGGTACCGTCAGCACGTTTTTGAGCATTGTCAGCAAGTTTCTCGCGAAGGCTGTTTTTGTACTCCTCAAGAGTGTCAAACTCACTTACGTCTTTTGCAAATTCGTCATCAAGTTCAGGAAGTTCACGCACTTTGATTTCATTAATCTTAACATGGAAAACAACTGCTTTTCCCTTCAGCTCTTCACTGCCATAATCTTCAGGGAAGGTAACATCGATGTCGCATTCTTCATCCAGATTCTTGCCGATCAGCTGTTCTTCAAAACCAGGAATAAAAGTACCTGAACCAATTTTCAGATCATAATCCGCGCCTTTACCGCCTTCAAACGGAACACCGTCAAGGAAGCCTTCATAATCAATGTTAGCTGTATCACCATCGGCAACAGGACGGTCTTCGATTTTAACCTGGCGGGAATTGCGTTCAAGAACACTCTTAAGCTCACGCTCAAGATCCTCTTCAGTAATCTCAACCTTGGGCATGACAGCTTCAACACCCTTGTATTGTCCAAGTTCAACCTCTGGTTTAACTGTTACTTCCACAGTAAATTTCAAGCCTGTCTCGCGGCCAATTTCAATTATATCCATTTCAGGACGTGATACCGGATCGATATCATGTTCCTTGATAGCCTCAGTATAAGCAGGTGTAGCGGCATAGTCGATCGCATCATCGTAGAGCACACCCTCACCATAATATTTTGTTACAATTTGCATTGGAGCCTTGCCTTTACGGAAGCCAGGCACATTAAAATTATTGCGATTCTTCGCAAATGCACGTTGCAGAGCATCAGCAAAAGCTTCGGGTGAGACGTCGATGGTCAGTTTAACCACATTGTTTTCTTTCTTTTCCATCACAGAAGCCATAATATATTCCTCCTAAAAAGCACAGTGAAGTGCCAAGTTGACAATAGCTACAAGATTTTAGCACAGGCATAGAAAAATGTAAAGGTTTCCTATATTATGTTACACAGGTAAACATTTACTGAAATGCTAATAAGCTACGAACTGCCGGGGGTATTTCACATGCAGCTGCTGATTGTTATATTTTTCGCTCTGTACGGATTACTGATCGGAAGTTTTCTTAACGTTTGTATTTACAGACTGCCAAGAGGGCTCAATATTACAACAGACAGATCTCATTGCACATCATGTGGTCATACACTGACAGCTTTTGACTTAATACCGGTTGCAAGTTATCTCTTCCTTGGCCGCAAATGCCGCTATTGTCATAATCCGATTTCTGGTAGATACGCGTTAATTGAATTATTGACCATGCTTGTCTACACCCTTCTGGCAATAGTTTTTAAACCAAATGGTCTGGACATTCAACTGCTAAAAGCAGCTGCCTACGCGATTGCCTTCAGTGTATTCATTGTCTGGGGTATGATTAGATTTGACGGTGCAAGACCAACCCGCAAAACGTATATTTTTATGTTCGCGCTGGCAGCTCTGTCCACTCTGCTTGACGATAAACCTTTGTTAATGCTCATCGGCATGATATCCATGCTTGTGACATCATTGCTATTATATTTGCTTAAGTTGTGGCAGGTACAAACAGAACATGCAGGACATGAGATCATAGCTACGACAGCCTGTGGTTTATACATCGCATGGCCAGGCACCTCAGTTGTCGCTGCCATTCTGGTAATAACATTGGCCATTATGAACATCTGGAAAAACTCAAGACCTCTCAGCACTTCAAATCCCGGACGATGGCTTGGTTTGTTAATTATCACACTGGCTTTTGCCGGTGTCGTGTTAAGAGAATCTTCTATTCCATGGTTTTATTAAGACTGAAATTTGTATTCTTAGTCACTAAGGCTGTCACAAGCGGCAAACGCGGACTCAATATCGTTCATGATACATTCTTGACCAACACCGGCACAAAACGCTGATTGTTTAAGAGCGGCTGCAGGTTGAGTTTGCAGCCTGACCAGAAACAAGCGTGTTTTATGCTTAGCACAATGTGCAGCAAGTTTTTCCAATGCGTGTATCGCACTGCCATCAAGAGCTGGAACACGCTGCATTTCTAATATAAGCGCATTCTTCTCAATGGCGGCTTCTTCTATTTCATGCATCAAGCTATGAGCTGCAGCGAAGAAAAACGGACCGTTCAATCGATATACACCAATACCATCAAGTTTGCGTTCACCTGTGAAACTACGTTCATTTATTTCCGCCACATCTGCCATACGTTTCATAAAAAGAATCGCCGCCATCAACAATCCAACCTGAATTGCGACAACAAGATCAAAAACAACGGTCAGAATGAAAGTAGCTATCAGCAGAAGACGATCACTCCACGGAGCTCTTAACAGACCTCGAATCGCCTCAATCTCAATCATATTTTTGCAAACAACCACAAGAATCCCGGCAAGAACCGGCATTGGTATCTGCTTTGCAAGAGGCAGAAACAACACGGTTACAAGGAGCACCGTAAGCGAATGAACAATCGCTGAAACCGGGCTGATACCGCCATTGCGGATATTGGCCGCAGTTCTGGCAATAGCTCCGGTTGCGGGCAATCCACCAAACAAGGAAGAAGCGATATTTGCTACGCCCTGTCCGATCAGTTCCTGATTCGCGTTATGTCTTGTACCGGTCATCTCATCAGCAACTACAGCCGAAAGAAGCGACTCAATCCCTCCCAATACAGCAATGGTAAAAGCCGGCTGCAGGAGTTTTTGGATCAATGGCAGATTTATCTCGGGAAAAGCAAACGGCGGGAATCCACCAGATAGATCATTGAATCTACTGCCTATAGTCTCGACCGGCAGCTTAAGCACTCTTGCCGCGATTGTCATGACTATAATAGCAATCAAGGAACCGGGTATTTTTTTGTTTATTTTTGGCCATAACAAGATGATCACAACAGAAATCAAGCCAGTAGCCAAGCTAATGAAGTCAATTTTGTTGATGTTCTCTACATACAAATGAAGTTTTTCCAAAAACTCAGCCGGCACAGATTCCAAACGCATCCCTGATAAATCATTAATCTGCCCGAAAAATATCGTGACAGCAATGCCAGCTGTGAATCCTACAGTTACCGGATATGGCACATATTTTATGACGCTGCCAAACTTCAATACCCCCATAAGCAGAAGCATAATACCTGCCATGAGAGTGGCGGTTATCAGTCCGCTAATACCGTATTTTGCAATAATTCCGTAAACAATAACAACAAAAGCTCCGGTCGGTCCCGTGATCTGAACCGAACTGCCTCCAAGCACAGCTGCTGCAAAACCGGCAATAATCGCCGTATACAAACCGGCTTCAGGCGACGCACCGGATGCTATTGCCAACGCAACAGAAAGGGGTATGGCAATTATTCCTACAATAATTCCTGCGACAATATCCTTGGCGCAGGCGCGTCTGTTATAACCTCGAAGATACAAAAATAATTCAGGCTTCATAAAGCATTTATTCTCCTGAGAACATGTAGTGTGAAAACGCCGCACCATAACCATCACAAATATCGATACTCTTGAATTTTCTCACAAAAAAACCCCGGAACCTTGCAGTCCGGGGTCTCTGCTATGGCGCGCCCGACAGAAATCGAATCCATAACCTTCTGATCCGTAGTCAGACGCTCTATCCAATTGAGCTACGGGCGCATGTGCAGCGTAGGTAATTGTAATCTCGATTGCTTTTTTTGTCAAGCACCTCAAGAGAAAAATTTTTCAAACTGAGACGCAAAGCTGATATCATCACTCCGCTCGCGCTTACGATGGCGGGCAACACGCTCTCCTGCCTTACGCGATTTTGCTGCCAGATGTCGATCCATTAGCAGCATGTCAATATTATTGTCATCAAAAATACGACCTGAAGGATGAATAGCCTTCGCGCCTTTTGCCAGCACTAGTGATGCAAGTCCATAATCCTGAGTCACTACAATATCAGACTTTCCCGCTTCATTAATAATAGCCATATCAACAGAATCATGTCCCTGATCTACTACTATCACTTCTCCGTTACGCGACTGTATCTCATGATTTATATCTGTAACAAAAATCAACTTCAGCCCATGCTCACGACTTTTTGCTTCAACTATCGACCGAACCTTCATGGGACAGGCATCAGCGTCAACCAGAATCCTGGCGATCGAGCGATTTTTATTTTCTACTTCATTATTACTCATTAATAACTCTCCAATGGAATGAATGATAGTTCAATCCGATCTATAGTCTTGTTTTCAAGAATAACATTCATAGAAACTGTACCACCTGCAGAAGCAAAGCGCAGTCTATACCCACTCTCAGCAGCAAAAGGATACCTTACGAGAAGTTCATCTTCCGACATCCCCGGCCTTAAACCACTTCCTGTATGGTAGTTTGTATCAATAAGGGAAGCTGATCTGACTATGCCATTCCATGATTTATGTTCCTGGCAATCACCTTGAACACTTATTTTTAAACCGTTATAGACAAGATTCATCAGAGAAACACCGTCGCCATAAGGTTTGCAATTGCCATCGTCATGTTCAAAAGGCAAACCAGTTGCCTGTTCCAGTCTATAGGACCAGGTGCGAACATAGCGGTCGTCATCACGTTCAGCCAGAGTAAATAGAAGCTGATCATTGCGATACACAGCGAGATCTTCAACATTCAAAACGTTAACGATTTTATCTCTTGCGTTCAGCTGCTCCTGTTGATCAATATGGAAACTGACAGTTCTGCTTACCGATTGTGTTCCATCGAGATTCACGATGCCAAACTGATCATAAGATATATTATCTACCCTGGCAGATTTCAAGCTATATTCACTGGTTCGCGAAGAAATATTATTCTTATAAAAATCAATTAAGAACTCAGCTTTTGCCAATATCACAGGAGAATTAGGATTTGATTGATCGAGCAGATAAGCCAGAGCTTCTGTATCTGAACTATCTATCGCGTCAAAATATAATGTTGCATACGCGTTCAGCTTCAAAATCTGTCTAATCCATACAGAAGACAAATAAACCGAACCATCCTCCGCCTGCTGAAAATAAACCGCGAATTTCTCATCACTTTTACCAGATTGTCGGTAAATAATCTGGTAAGCCGAACTTGCTTCTATCAGCTCCTGAAATTGTGGAACAGCAGCAATCATGTCTTCTTGATTCTGGATAAGCTCTGATTCTGACATCACGGTAAAAGAATGAACATCACCGCTGATTCCCCGTCTGAGAAATCTTATGTACTGCTGAAACTCATCAAGTGTCAAACCATCAAGTTGTCTGACAGAAATAGAATTATAGTACGCAGGTAATTCCGCGTCTCCTCGAACTGCGTTAGTCAGAAGCTGCACAAGCTCAATTTCAGATAAGCGCTGCCCCACAGCCATAACATCATCATCTGCCCCTCTGATATTACCGGTTATTTCCCGCCAGGCACTGCTGATACGCATACATCCAGAAAAAAATATTGATCCAGACATGATAAAAACAATAACAAGCATCATAGACAGATGACGTCTTAAGCTGCGATGATTATTTTTATGCATTAGGCAGCACCTCCACTATCAGCTCTCATGTTTGTTTCTATAACTCCTCATCTTAAGCCGCACCCGTCCAAGTGCGTTATCTACACTCTTAACCGGGCAATCAAGAAAATCAGCTATCTGCTGATAACTTAGAGATTGCAAATACAAAAGTACTACTTGACGCTCGAACAAACTCAAATGCTCTCTAATAAATCTCTGCAGCATCTGCTGTTTCTCTCTATAAAGCAGCAGCTCTTCCGGATCTTGATAACGCTGTGCCGCCAATAAATCCTGCCATTGAAGCCCGTTATCCTCTGATGGACTGATTGTTGCCTGTAACGAAATCGAATCGTTGAGAGGCTTATGCTTGTTTCTCGAAGCTTGCCTTACTGCATCGGTAATTTGTGACATTATACAATAACCGGCAAAAGACGAGAAGGCCAAACCGCGCTCCGGATCGTAGCTGCGAATAGCCTTGAACAATCCGATCATGCCTTCCTGAATTACATCTTCATTATCAGCGCCTGCAATAAACATGGTAGAAGCACGTGCCCTCACCAAACCTTTGTACAGAGTCAACAACTGTTCCATAGCACTGTTGTCCCCCTGTCGCAGCTGTTTTATCAGCTCGATGTCCCGTTTTTGAGCATTCAAGCCGTAATCAGTTTCTGTCTTTGCTTCCATCACATGCTCCGGATCCCGTATTCAATCAGCTATTATAAGCTCTATGACCTGCGCTGCTTGACAGCTTCAAACACAATAATGCCAGTCGCAACTGCGGCGTTAAGAGAATTTACCTCCCCGGACATTGGTATCGAAACAAGAAAATCACAATGTCCAAGCAACCCCTTGCTGATACCTTCTCCCTCACTACCAACAACAATCGCCATCGGCCCTTTCCAATCTGCTTCCCAATACATTTGCGTGGCATCAGCATCCGTGCCCGCGATCCAGAAGCCTTTCTCTTTGAGCTTTAGAATCGTATTAGTTAAATTATTAACCCTGGCAACAGGAACATATTCAACAGCTCCAGCGGAAGCCTTGGCAACCGTTGCGTCAAGAGCCACTGATCGCCTCTCAGGAATTACAACCGCATCTACCCCGGCAGCATCGGCAATTCTCAGAACCGAACCAAGGTTATAACTCTCTTTAAGTGAATCAAGGATTATAACAAATGGCTGCTTACCATCTTCGATCAATTTATCTATATGCTCATCAAGATCTATATACTCATGAGCCGCGACCTGAGCGATTACTCCCTGATGCCCATGAGATTCAGCCATCTGATCGAGCGCAGTCTTCTCAAGTTCTATCATAACAATTCCAGCATCTCGAGCCATTCTTACAATGCGGGCCATCACCGGATCCGGTCGGCCTTCTCGTTTCTGAACCCAAATTTTATTTATCGTTCTTCCTGCTCTCAAAGCCTCGATTACCGGATTACGACCCTCAAGCCTGTCCGGACTGCCGGCGTTCTTCTCCATATGCGAATTCCTCCATTATTCTGCGCATCAGCTCGTCGATCCGATCCTGTTTATCTGTCAGGTGCAGCCAGCCAATCAGCGCCTCAAGACCGGTAGCCAGACGATAATCAGCAGGAGCCGCATGACGAGGCATACTGCAGGGCGCGCTGTTGCGGCCTCGACGAAAAATCGATTCCTCCTCAGGTGTCAGGTCAGTCAAGAGAGAACGTGCCGCCTCAGCCTGAGCCGAAGCTTTTACCAAGCGCACACATCTTCTATGCAGTTCACCTGACTTGCCACGAAAACGCGACGCGAGTTCCATCCTAACAGTCAACTCATACACGGCGTCGCCAATATAGGCCATTACCGATACCGGAAGCTCCTGAAGCTTATTCTCACTTTCACTCATAGTGGCGTAACCTTCGGACCTTGAGGTGTATCAGCCACCTGATAACCAAGGTTCTGAATTTCTTGTCTGATTTCATCTGCTTTGGCAAAATCACGTGCCTGTTTTGCCTGTGCTCGTTCTTCTACCAAGCTAAGGACTTTTTCCGGTATTGACTCCTGTTTATTCTCAGGATTAAGCCCGAGAACTTCAAGCCATTCTCTTAGCTTATGTGCCGCTTCTCTAAGGGAACTCGCGCTTATGCCAGGCACTGCGGCTGCGGTATTTGCAGCTCTCACCATCTCGAAAACAGCAGCCAAAGCATCAGCTGTATTCAAATCATCGTCCATCGCTTGTTCAAACTCATCTTGAAATTGTTGTATTGAAGCGCGCAAATCCTGCTGAGCCTGATTAGCTTGTTCGTCAGCAGCTTTTGAAGGGGCACTTGCTGCTACGAAGTCAAGATGACCAACGCAAGTTTTAATACGCTCCCAGCCATTTTGCGCAGCAGAAAGAAGATCAGACGAGAAATTGATCGGCATTCTGTAATGTCCACTCAGCATGAAGAATCTTAATACCATGTAATCAAACTTGCTGACCAGATCTCTAACTGTGAAGAAGTTACCGGTTGATTTGGACATTTTCTCATAATCAACATTGATAAAACCATTGTGAAGCCAATATTTGACAAAAGGCTTGTCATTCGCGGCCTCGCTCTGTGCGATTTCATTCTCATGATGTGGGAAAATCAAGTCTTGACCACCACCATGAACATCAATCGTTTCACCAAGGTATTTTCGAATCATTGCTGAGCATTCAATATGCCACCCCGGACGTCCATCTCCCCAGGGACTTGCCCAGTAAGGTTCATCTGGTTTACGGAATTTCCAAAGCGCGAAATCCATTTGATTACGCTTGCCGCTGTCTGCTTGAACACGCTCGCTGGCTCCAGCCTCGAGCTCATCAAGATTATAATGAGATAGTTTGCCATATTCCTTGAAACGGCTCATATCGAAATAAACACCATCTTCACCGACATAAGCATATTCTTTGTCCATCAAGATGCTGATCATTTCAAGCATCTCATCAATACAATCAGTAGCTCGAGGATGTACTGTCGCACGCTTAATACCAAGCGCGTCAGCATCCTGAAAATACTCAGCAATGAACCGATCAGCCAATTCCCGGACTGTAATGCCTTCCTCCGCGGCTCTCTTGATCATCTTATCATCAATATCCGTAAAATTCTGGACATACGAAACCTTGTAGCCTCGATACTCAAGATATCTTCTAAAAGTATCATAAGTTATAAAAGGGCGTGCATTGCCCAGATGGAAATAATTGTATACGGTTGGACCGCAAACATAAACTTTAAAATGTCCATCTTCAAGCGGAATCAGCTCTTCCTTCTGCCTTGTCTGTGTATTATATACCTTCACTTGAAGTCCTCCTGCTTACTATCTTTTTCGTCTGCGACGTTATTATTTTCTATACCATTGCTATTATTATTGTTCTTTTGTTCATTTTTTACAACCTGCCCCGGCAAAACAGAGCAATCCGTTCCATTGCTCATCGACATCGCCCTCTCAATCACAGAAACTCTGCGCATCAAACGGCATATTTCCTGTTCAAGCGGATCCGGAGCACTGCCATGATCAAGCTCAGTGTTATGCGGCACGTGTTTTTTACCCTGTTGGCGAACCACATGTCCCGGAACACCAACTACAGTAGCTTCATCCGGAACATCATGTAGAACAACCGAGTTAGCACCAACCATGACACAATTACCAATAGTAATCGGTCCAAGAACTTTTGCGCCAGCGCCAATAAGAACATTATCACCTATCGTCGGGTGACGTTTGCGTCCTTTGTCCTTACCTGTACCTCCAAGAGTCACTCCATGATATATCGTACAATCATCACCAACTTCAGCCGTCTCACCAATAACAATTCCACTACCATGATCAATAAATAAACCCTTACCAAGACAGGCTCCGGGATGTATTTCAATCCCTGTCCAGAATCTGCCCGTCTGTGAAATCCAGCGTGCAATCATAAAACGTCTATGCCGGTAAAAGAAATGAGCCAGGCGATGAAAAATTAAAATATGGAATCCCGGATATAACAAAAAGACCTGCAGCGCGCTCTTAGCTGCCGGATCTCTTGCGGCAATCGATCGGGCATCAGCAATTAATCCCATGATAAAACCTCACAAATGATGTCTTCAGTAAATACAAATAGCAGTTCAACAAGTCATTATATCAAATACCATCTATTTGATGGTAATCTCAGAAACAATAATCAATAGTTTATTTCAAGGCAGCAAAAAACCCGAAATGCCGTCCCCTCATTTTGACACCCGGCAAGTCTACCAGGTGGGTGCTCTGCTGAGGTCTTGGATCTTTCCCTTTCGGACTCTCATCCGGAGACATGATCGTATTCCACTATGACGCGAGCTCCCGTTTATGTCATGAAGGTTCAAAATTGAGGGTAACAAACACTTCAGGCACCTACAGTATAACCTGTTTTTATATCTTTGTGAACCAAGAGACAAGTGTCAAGGATGTTTGATACCAAACCAGTAATCCCAAACAAACCGTTAAGACATCTATTTATGATCTGAAGCCACAGCAATACAAACCACATCCGCACCAGCTTCAACCAGCGGATCAGCAGCTGCCAGCAATGTAGCTCCTGTTGTCATAACATCATCAATTAGAAGTACTCTTCTGCCAGCTAAAAATCTCTTGCCACGGTGACATTTCTCTTCATCAATAGCAAACGCCGATGCAAGATTTTCGAATCTTGCTCTTCGGCTGTGCTGCTCACTCTGTCTTTGAGTGTTTTTACAGCGAATCAGCAGGTCAGAGATATCAGGACAGCCATAAGATTTCGCCACTCTGTCAGCAAGAAGTCCCGCTTGATTGTAACCTCTCTCTCTTAAGCGTTTGTGATGCAACGGCACCGCGGAAACAACATCTATTTGAATCTTCCTGCTACGAATAACAGAAACTAATATCGCAGCAAGGGGGTCAGCCATGCCCGTCTTACCATAAAATTTCAAATCAATCAGGCAACGTCTAAGCCTGCCTTCATAATCACACGCCGCTAACAATCGCGGAATTCGTGCGCTTGCATAAAAAGGTCTATCGCATTTGGTGAAGAAATCCTTATCAAGTTCATCTGTCATGTTAATCTGAGTTCGATTGAAGCGCCAGGGTAATTTTTGCAGGCAAAAATGACAAAAACAAGGATAGGCTGACATGAAAACACATGGCCTTCCACAGATGACACATATATTAGGCGCAATTAATTCATCAAACATACTACGTTACATTTCGGATCTGAGCAGGCTCTCCAATAATGTTTTTCGCCTTGCAGGCATATCATTGGCAATCGCACGTTTCAGAATATCCTTGCTGCTGATAATAAATAGTTTCGTTTTAGCCCTGGTCACAGCAGTGTATAGAAGCTGTCTATTTAGAAGAGATGGGGCTGTAGGCGGTAAAACAAGTAAAACTGCCGGATATTCGCTGCCTTGGCTCTTATGAACAGTCATGGCATAAGCAAGATCAAGATCTTCTATAAGCTCTTCGCTATAGCAAGCCTGGCGTTCGTCATCAAAAAGCACCTTCAAACTGCGACCACTCTTATTAACTTCAATCACTATACCTGTTTCACCATTCATAACACCTTGTCCCTTTTCACTGCCATTAATGGATTCCCAGTTAAGCTCATACTGATTACGTAGTTGAATTACCTTATCACCCGGCAAAAAAACTTTACCATATATATTCAGGCCCGATTCAGAATCTGTTTTTTCAGATGCGGGATTAAGTATTTGCTGCAACTTTTTGTTAAGTTCGGAAGCTCCGCATTCACTCTTACGTACAGGCGTCAAAACCTGCAAATCCCTGACCGGGTCAAGTTGATATTCATCCGGCAAAACACGACCGCACATACCAATTACAGCATCAGCCATATCCCTGACGTTATCGCGACTGATCCAGATAAAAGAACTATCAAAACTCTGATCCAGTTTAAAAAAATCACCATTTCTTATGTTATAAGCGTTTTTTACAATAAGACTCTGGGCAGCTTGACGAAATATCTGTGTCAGGCGCAGAACAGGAATTTGATCACTTGCCGTGATATCTCTCAAAATCTGTCCCGGCCCAACAGATGGCAGCTGATCAATATCTCCGGTAAGGAGCAGTCTTGTCCCAGGTGGTATGGCACTTAGCAAACTTCGGAAAACAAAAACATCAAGCATTGAAGCTTCATCAACCACGATAAAATCTGCTTGTAGATTTACTTGTGATTGATCCATCAATTGCCCATCCCGTCCTACCGGAATTGCCAACAATCGATGAAGTGTCGCAGCGGTTTCACCAGTTGCTTCACTCAACCTTCTGGCCGCACGACCAGTAGGTGCCGCCAATAATACTCTGCCGCCCTCCTGCTTTATGAACTCACAAAGAGATTTAATTACCGTGGTCTTGCCAGTTCCAGGACCTCCGGTTAGAACACTGATATTCGATGAAATAACTGATGTAAGACAATTAATCTGCTCTGATGTCAGACGAAATGATGATAATTCTTGTTTTGCCTGCATGGCTTCAAGTTCTCTTCTCACATACTGATTATCCTGCCAATCAGGAAATCTTTGCGGAGAACAATTATTCAACAGCGCCATCCGCTCAGCGCAGGCTAACTCCGACTGGAAAATATGCGGAAGGGCAATAAAATTGTCTCTGACAAGACGATTGTAGGAGATAAGTCGATCAATCGCTTGATTTAGCAAATTTCGATTATCTGTAGTTTTATCAATAGCAGCAACAACCAGAGAACCCTCAATCATCTCATCCTGTGAGCACCATGTATGCCCGGAAGAAGTATAACGGTTAAGCCAAAAAAGAATCGCGTTTTCAAGCCGATGCTCATCAAAACGGCTTATACCCATACCTTGAGCTATCCGATCAGCAGTTAAAAAACCTGTCCCTTCTATCTCTTCAGCTAATAACCAGGGATTGCTTCTTATCTTCTGAGCTGCGGTGATTCCCCACTTGCGAAATATTTTCATTATTCTCGCAGGTCCTATACCATAAGGTGAAAGCAGCATAACAAGTTCCTGATACTGACGCTTATCGCGCAACTGCTCTGCTACTGATTCAGCTAATCTGGCAGAAATCCCCTTAACCTTGGCTGCAAGTTTAGGATCATTAGCTAACACTTCTAATGTATCAGTACCAAACTCGCGTACAAGTCTTTTTGCTAAACCGGGACCTATGCCTTTGATCAGTCCAGATGACAGATAAGCAATAATACCTTGAGCTGATTCAGGCATAACAGGCTCATAGTTTGAGACCTTGAATTGCTGGCCATACTCAGGATGTCTGATCCATGCTCCATGCAGCTTGACATGATCGCCCTCTTCGAGCTCAGGCATAACACCAACAGCAATAAAATCAAACTCGCTGTCAATTCCGCAAACCGTATAACCATTAATCTCGTTTCGGAAAATAATGGTGTCAATAAGGCCAGTGATGCTCTCATTGATGTTATCACCGGCCTCTTGATCTCTATTTACCTGATTATAATCATAATCCTGCATACTCACGTATAAGATCAGCCTTATCGGTCTTCTCCCAGGGAAGTTCAATATCAATTCTTCCAAAATGGCCATAGGCAGCGGTCTGACGATAAATAGGACGCCTCAAATCGAGATCACGAATAATAGCTGCCGGTCTTAAATCGAAAAGTTTATTGACAATTTCTACCAACTCAAAGTCATTAATTCTACCGGTTCCAAAAGTATCGACAGTAATGGAAACAGGTCTGGCAACACCTATCGCGTAAGCAAGCTGAATTTCACACATATCCGCAACTCCGGCAGCAACAATATTTTTTGCCACATACCTTGCTGCGTAGGCCGCCGAACGATCAACCTTCGTCGGGTCTTTACCGGAAAAAGCCCCTCCGCCATGTCTGGCATAACCGCCATAAGTATCAACAATTATTTTTCTTCCTGTTAAACCCGCATCACCTTGTGGTCCACCGACAACAAATCTGCCTGTTGGATTCACGAGGATTCTGGTCTTTTCATCAAAAAGATCTGATGGCAGAACAGGTTTTATAACCTTATCTACAATCGTATCAACTAGTTCTTCTCTGGAAACATTTTCATCATGCTGCGTAGAGACAACCACAGTGTCAATATGAGTAGGTGTATTCCCTTCGTAAGCAATGGTTACCTGGGATTTGCCGTCAGGTCTTAGAAAATTAGCCAGACCTTGTTTTCTAACTTCGGACAAGCGCCGCGAAAGAGCATGGGCCAATGATATTGGCAAAGGCATAAGCTCAGGAGTGTCATTACAAGCAAAACCAAACATCATTCCCTGATCACCAGCACCTGTGGCCAGATCATCCTGTTCAAGACCATCTCTATTTTCCAAAGAACGATCTACACCCATTGCAATGTCAGGAGATTGTTCATCTATTGATGTCATTACAGCGCAGCTGTCAGCATCGAACCCGCCTGCATGACCTGTGTAGCCAATTTCCCTGATTGTATTTCGGACAATACTGGGAATATCGACATAAGCATTTGTGGTCATCTCTCCCATAACAAGTACAAGACCTGTAGTAGTTGCGGTTTCACAAGCAACTCTGGCCTGCGGATCTTGCTTAAGGACAGCGTCAAGTACAGCATCGGATATTTGATCGCATACTTTGTCCGGGTGCCCCTCTGTCACAGATTCTGATGAGAACAACCATTTTCCTTCTTTTTTCATTTTCAATTCCTTTCTAAACAACAAAAAACCTCTCCAACAGAAGAGGTTAAAATAAGTAAAATCCTCATCTGTCAGGCTGTAATACCTGCTGGAATTGGCACCGCCGCATAAACGCGGTTGCCGGGCTTCACAGGGCCAGTCCCTCCACCACTCTTGATAAGATGATCTTATATTAAATTGTTAATTGCTTTCGATTTCAAATCGAAATCGACTTTAATAATAACACCGGCTTTCATTAGCCGCAAGTATCTGCAATATTCTTTGAACTTCTGTATCCTATGTGCTCTGATTTGTCGAGCTTTGACGAAATTTGCCGGACTTTGTCGAAATCAACACCACCTATAGACAGTGTCTTACCAGTATTATGCGTCTTATGAGGTGATAAGAATGACTAATATACAGATTGTAATTGCCAGTACAGATAATAAATATAATCAAATGATGGCATCCAGACTCAGATCCATGCTAAATCCAAGTGTTCCTGTTATCGCGATAATCGCTTGGTCACACGATAATCATAAACAAGTCCAAACCCAATTAACTAATTTGGACGAATGTCATTTAATCGTATTCACAAGTAGGATTTTAATAGATTGCAATAATGACTGTGAGAGCTGCAGACAGACAGCAAACTGCCCTTCATTCTCATTGCGCGAGCAAATTTCAGCAAATAGTTCTCTCGATTCATATACTTATTATTTCTGCAGCACAAAACATTTGAATAATATCATAGCCAATCAACCTATTTCAGATTCCGGCATCGAATATGGAAATGAGGTTTACTGGCCGGCAACGGCATCAGAGTTAGCATGTAGAATTATCAGCCGCATAAAATTAACAAACACAAAGGATATTATTGAGGTTGAAAAAACTTCAGAACCAGAACCTATCACTCAAAATAAGTTATGTATGTTTTTACAGTTTAACTTAGACCGGTCATCTGAATTGAGACAAGTTATTCGAAGCCAGATCAAATCAGGACAACAAGTTTATTATTTACCTTTAATGCCAGGATTCTGTATGAACTTGTGTACTATATCAGATTTAGCGGCACCTAATTTGACTGAATTATTTCTTTCTCTTCATCAGCAATGTCCGCCAAAGGCTCGTGAACTTGGTGTGTATATGCAGATGCATCCGGATGGATATCTGCAATTCAGAGCACCTGAACGCTCTGATGACATAGTCAACTGTGAACCTGATTATCTGCGTCAACTTGTAAGACTGGTAAAAGAAAAACTCAATTCAACACCAACGGAAACTGTTTGCTGGCTGGATTGCAGATACATGCCCATGTCAACTACCAGAAGACTTGCCGTTAACTGCGACTGTCTCATCCTTGCACTGCCTGATAGTAACAATTTAGCTGATATCACAGCTCGCAAAGAAGCTGGCTTACTATTGGCCTCTTTACCAAACACCTGCCATATTTATGAGAATTTCAACCACTTTATGGAGGAAGAAAATGATAAACAGACGAAGTGAGAGACAAAAACTCGTTCAGTCGATTCTTCGACAAACCGGCGACCAGTCAGCCATGTCTGATAAACAACTTAAGTCAGCTATTTTTCATGTAATAACTACTGAAGAACATGGTAAAATCAGCAGTCTGCAAGATAAACAGCAACTTGCCGACCAGATTTTCGCAGATATGCGAGGACTTGATATTTTACAAGATTTATTTAATGATCACAAAATCACAGAAATAATGGTTAACGGTCCAAGTCAAATATTTATAGAAAAGGAAGGCAGCATTTCAAAAGTAGACTTGAGCTTCGAAAATGATGATCATTTACGTAATTTCATTGCACGATGTTTTGGTTCAGCCAATCGTCTAATTAGTGAACATGTGCCAATAGCAGGCATGAAACTCGCTGACGGATCTCGGCTTCAAGCAGTCCTCAGCCCAGCAGCAGTAAATGGCCCCTATATTTCTATTCGACGCTTTACTGGCATCAAGCCGGAACTTTCACAACTTGAAGCTGCAGGTTTTCTCTCCCACAAAACTAAAGTTGTTCTACAAAAAGCTGTGGAATCAAAGAAAAATATTTTCATTTCCGGTGGAACAGGTTCAGGTAAAACTACATTTTTGAACGCATTATCAGATTGCATCCCAAAAACAGAAAGAATTATAACTATAGAAGACGAGGCAGAGCTCGATCTTCAAGGAATATCTGACCTTGTCAGGTTGCAAGCTCGTTTACCGGCACCGGACGGCAGCGGGGAAATTACATTATCAGATCTTATCAGACT
>JAQVJP010000137.1 GCA_028695145.1 Eubacteriales bacterium | reverse complement strand
TTAGACTTTTTATTGAGGTTGAAGCGAGTTGAATACCTAATGTTAATAACGCTATAGCAACCATCGCGTCTTTGGCGTAAACAAGCGCTGGCCAAATTGATAAGGATTGAGGGTCAAAAGAAAAATACTTCAAGCAAAGGGCTAAGGCTATTGAGTAGATAATTGGCATTTTAAAGACTTTGACAATTGATTCTTTTAGTGATCCCGAGCGGTGATTGGCCAAGATAAATCCAACTGTATTTATAGAAATATTTTGCACAAGCAGAACTGAAATTTGAACCGCCAAGGCGATCCCAAGTGCCGATTTATTTTGATGATCAGAAAAAACCAAGGTTATAAGTGGTATGCCAATATTCCCCGAATTATAAAACATAAGACTACTGGCAAAAGATCGCGACATCACATTATCAAAAGATCTTACTTTTGAAATCACCATGCCTAACAAGGCGTTGATGACCAGCATAAGTGTTGCCGCTACCAGTATCAAACCAACATTATCGGGCAAATCTGTTTCAGTTAACATAACGAACATAAACGACGGAATTATTATGTAAAAATTCAGCGATGTCAAAACAGAAGGGTCTAGTTTCACCTTCTTGCCCAACAAAAATCCCAGCATTACTAGGAAAAATACCGGTAAAATATTGTCTGTAAATACTGTTAACATGTATTGCATTTAATAATACTACCATCAAATGCTGGAATCGTATATCTACTAATATGTTAAACATGTGTACTACGAAAGGATGAAAAGAGAAACAACATAATATACGTACTGCATATACTCCGGTAAATATCAAATGAGAACCTGAACAGATCACACGTTTTGCCGTGTTTATTCTGGTTGTTTTTGGTATAATAGCCATGAATTCAATGCAAGGAGCGTATATATTATGGGAACTACAGCTGAAATCAGATCCGCTATTGAGAATGGCAAGACTTCTATAGGCATGGAGCTTGGCTCTACAAGGATTAAAACAGTCCTGATCGGTCCTGACAATTTCCCGATTGCTTCCGGCAGTTTCGACTGGGAGAATAGTTATATCGATAATATTTGGACCTACAGTATCGATGAGATCTGGAACGGTGTCCAGAGCAGCTTCCGCAGCATGCTGGAGAGTGTTAAGAGCAAATACGATGTTGTGCTTAAGACTACCGGTTCGATCGGTTTCAGCGGCATGATGCATGGTTATATGGTCTTCGATAAGGAAGACAAACAGCTGGTGCCTTTCCGCACCTGGAGAAATAATTTTACCGGACAGGCTTCCGAGGAGCTGACTGAGCTCTTCAATTACCCAATTCCGCAGAGATGGAATATCGCACATCTCTATCAGGCTATTCTGAATAAGGAAGAGCATGTTAAGAATATCAATTTCCTGACTACTGTTGCCGGTTATGTGCATTGGAAGCTATCAGACCGCAAGGTTCTTGGTATTGGTGAGGCTTCCGGTGTCTTCCCGATTGATTCTGTTAATAAGAATTACAACCTTGGATTGGCTGATAAATTTGATCAATATATATCGAAATATGGTTTTGACTGGAAGGTAGCGAATCTGCTGCCGGAGGTTCTGGTTGCAGGTGATAATGCCGGTTATCTAACCGAGGCTGGTGCCAAGCTGCTTGATCCGTCAGGCAATCTTCAGGCCGGCATCCCGATGTGTCCGCCGGAAGGCGATGCCGGTACCGGCATGGTCGCGACTAACAGTATTGCGGTGAGAACCGGTAATGTTTCTGCCGGTACATCTGTTTTTGCTATGTTAGTTCTGGAAAAAGAATTGTCAAAAGCATATAAGGAGCTCGATCTGGTTACCACACCTGACGGACATATGGTGGCTATGGTTCATTCTAATAACTGCACATCTGACTACGACGCTTGGCTCGGCATTTTCGCTGAAGCCCTAAAAGAACTCGGTCTCGATGTTCCCAAACCCAAACTCTACGATACACTTCTCGGTATGGCGCTTAAGGGTGATCCCGATTGCGGTGGCCTGCTGGCTTACGGTTATATTTCAGGCGAGCATATTACCGGTTTTGAAGAAGGCAGACCGATGATTGTTCGTTCATCAGGTAGCAACTTCAATCTGGCGAATTTCATGCGCGTACATTTGTTCACCGCACTTGGCGCCCTGAGAACCGGCATGAAGATTCTGATCGAGAAAGAGAATGTTGAAGTTGACGAGATCCGTGGTCACGGTGGTTTCTTCAAAACTCAGGAAGTTGGTCAGCGCGTCATGGCCGCTGCCACAAATGTGCCAATCTCAATCATGGAAACAGCCGGCGAGGGTGGCGCCTGGGGCATCGCGCTGTTGGCAGGCTATATGATAAACAAAAAAGATGGTGAAACTCTCGACGCTTATCTGGCTGAACGTGTATTTGCAGGTAAGACAGGTGATGTTCTCAAACCTGATCCTAAGGATGTAGCAGGCTTCGACAAGTTCTTCGAGCGCTACACCGCCGGTCTCGAAATTGAGCGCAAAGCAGTTGAGATTCTTAAATAAGAATCCCTAAGTTGATTGCGACTCATCTTATTATGATTAAATATTGGTAAAAGCATCCGCAGCTGTTGGTAATTTTTTGCTGACAGCTGCGGTTTTTTAAATTTCTTCCTGACGTTGCGGTATAATTATTATCGGATATTAACTTAAGGAGGCGGACAGTAATGTGTGAGCTGGTGCTTGCTCTTGGCGGCGGCGGATCAAAAGGCATGTTTCAGATGGGCGCTTGGCGAGCTTTTCGCGAGTTGGGCCTGGAGTTTAGCGCGATTTCCGGAACCTCTATCGGTTCTGTTAATGGTGCGTTGATGTTGGGGACTACATACGAACATGCTCTGGAGATGTGGAATAATTTGACGATCGACCAGTGTTTAGCCTTCTCACAGAGTTCAAAAACTGTTCCCAAATCTGAAGATTTGCTAACTCTTAAAAACGCCAATTTGTTGGCACGTGAGCTCTGGAACTGCAGATCTCTGAACACTGCTCCTCTGCGGGAATTGTTGAATAAGTATGTCTGTGAGGATTCTGTTCGATCAAGCAAAATAGATTTCGGGATCATGACCACATTAGTACCAGATTTTAAACCTCATGCGGTCTGGCTTGATGAGATTCCGAAGGGTCAGATGATTGATTATATTATGGCCAGTGCGAGATTGCCTGGTCTTGCCCCGGTCAAAATTGATGGTAAAACGTATATGGATGGCGGCATCATTGAGAATGTGCCTGTCTCCATGCTGCGCAGACGCGGCTGCAGACAAATTGTAGCTGTTGATCTTGAGCCCAAACCATCTGTGCTTAACCGTTTTGACGATAATATCCAGCTTACATTAATCCATGACAAGCAGGAGTTGGGTGGTTTTCTTGATCTTACACCTGCGGTGCTTAAGCGCAACTTCCAATTAGGCTACCTCGACACGATGAAAGCTTTTGCCAGGCTCAATGGCGAGTATTACAGCTTCCACAATGCCGATTATAGTTCGCTGATCGCGAAATTCGGCATTGATACCGTCAATGGATTTGAGCAAGCGGCTCTGATTTATGAAATAGACCGGACAGTAATTTACCAAGCCGACGAATTTATCCGGCTTGTTCGCGAGCGGCGTGCCGAGGTGCAGCGAGAATATGATGAAAACCGCAAGGCTTTAGAAATTGAACACAAATTGTCAGCTCTGGCCAGTGGCAAGCTGCGTGTTCTTAATTTACTGCCGGCACTTAGACTTGCTTTTCTCATGGAGATTAAGGCACAAGTTAGAGAGAAAGGCAGCGCGCCGCGATTGCCGCTGCGCTTATTCAGTGCTGTTGACGCTGCTGCTGATGCTCTGAGCAAGTTAAATGAGTCAGAGGATTGATCATACCTGACCCAGCATAGCTTGTACAAGAAACGAAACTATCACAACGGCTGCCGAAATAATAAACCCGTGCAACATTGGTTTGAAGCCGCTTCTGGCAAGTTTTGCGAAATCAGTATTGAGTCCGATTGCGCCCAGTGCCATGACCATGGCAAATTTGCTGATCGAAGCAAGTTTTTCTGCCGCGCCTGCGATGTTCGTACTTGTCAGCCAAATCCCGCTGCTGCCTGCCGCGACAAAATCAAGTACGGTTCTTAGAGCCACCATGCCGAGAAACAGCAGAATAAACCAGGGGAAAATTTTACTAATGTTTATTTTGCCAATGTCTACGCTGCCGTGTTTGGCGTTCTCTGTTCCGGCTAATTTTGCGGCCGCTGCCTTGGTTTTGTGTTGTGATACCCAAGAAAAAATAACTACAATTGGTACGATAGAGAGTGTTCGCGTGAGTTTGACGATTGTAGCGAACTGACCTGCTGCGTCAGAATAAGCGTAGCCGGCGGCAACAACAGATGAGGTGTCATTGACAGCTGTGCCGGCCCAGAGACCAAAATTCATATCACTCATATTTAGCGCTCTGCCCAATACCGGGAAAAGCACGACCATTACAACATCGAAGATAAAAGTTGCTGAGATAGCATAGGCCACATCATTATCGTCCGCGTCGATAACCGGCGAAATGGCCGCGATCGCGGAGCCTCCACAAATTCCGGTGCCTGCTGATATCAGGTTGGATAGTTTCCAGTTCATGCCGAAGAAACGGCCGACTATATTGCCCAAACCGAAGGCTGTAATTAAGGTGAAGACCATAACAATAAGGGAATAGCTGCCTGTACGCATGACCTGGGTCATGCTGAGAGTCGCTCCCATCAATATAATTGAGAACTTAAGAATTTTCTTGGACACAAATCTCAGACCGGGTTGAAATTTCAATCGTTCCGACACCAAAGGATAAAACAGCATGCCGATAAGCATAGCGAAGACGCCACCGCTTATTATATTTCCGGGGATAATACCACTGATGAAATTAGCGAAGACAGCCAGCAGCGCAGCTGTTGCTATCCCTCCAGCTATTTGAGCTTCTTTGTTCATACAATACCTCTTTTAGATTCTGTTTTTTCTCATCTTTTAGATTCTATATTTTCTCATCGCCGGCGAAGAGGTTTGTGATTTCTGACAGACTTGATTCTATATTTGATTAAGCATAAAATCAAATTATATATAATTATGAAATGATAAATATTTGTTATGAATTAATTGCGATGATATATTGCGATGATTATTTAAATATGTATGAGAGGATGAGTTTCATGCTGGATCATAGAATTGAAACGTTACTAATACTAAGCGAGACTCTGAGCTATACCAAGACGGCGGAGTTGCTGCACATCACGCAGCCGGCTGTTTCGCAGCATATTCGCTATCTGGAAAAATTGTACAGCTGTAAAATATTCATGCGAATCGGGCGCAAACTTACCATAACTCCAGCTGGTTCTCGCCTTATTAGAGCGGCCCAGATTATGCAGGCAAACAGCAGAAGAGTTTTCGCCGAAATGATGAGCGACGACCCGGCCAGGCCGCTGCTCAGATTAGGTGCGACCAAAACGATTGGTAATTATGTAATCGCCAGGCCTCTGGCAGATTTTATCAAACA
>JAQVJP010000034.1 GCA_028695145.1 Eubacteriales bacterium | reverse complement strand
CTGCATGATACATACCGTCGCGATTGTCGGATTACTGATTGGTCTTATCCGCAAAGGAAGTCTATATAACCTTGCGGAGCACATAATTAGTCTTATTCCTGTGCTCGTTATGTCATTTGCCTGTGAGCTTATGGTTATGAGTGGCCTTCTACACGTAATGATTGAGTCTGATGATTTGTACATCACTTTGAGACTTCTGGTATCAGCTCTTCAGTATGTTCTTGTGCTGATTTTTTTGATAGTAAACGCTCTGAAAATAACCCGAACCTATGCTAAATACGCACTCTATTCAATTGCTGTCGGTTCTATTTTAAATGCAGCGGTCATTTTAAGTAATCTTGGTCGTATGCCTGTGTCTACAGTAATTATTGAACATATCCCCTGGCTAAGCGGCGCGCCGCTTGACCGTCTTATGTCAGCACCGCATTACATACTGGCAAACGAGAATACCAGATTGGTTTTGCTTGGAGATTGTATTCCCTTCTGGAGCTTCGGCTGGTATATGGTCAGTCCCGGAGATTTTCTTATTTCCGCAGGCTTAATAATGTTTGCTTACTGGTTAACGCAAAATCCTCATAAACTTAAACCGAAAAATCTTGAACATCAGCAGGATATTGTATATACTAATGGGCGTTGAAAACGAGATGAATTTCCCGCAGGTCGAGAGACAGCGGGAAATTTGCGTTGAGAAAATTTTTACAAGATGAGAAAAGAGGTTAGTATCATGGGATTCATTGATTCAATCATCGAGAAAGCACGCAGCGACAGGAAGAAAATTGTTCTTCCTGAGAGTTATGACCCGAGAGTGGTCGAAGCGGCTGCTAAAATCATGCAGAAGGATATTGCTGATGTTGTACTGCTTGGTGATAGGGCAAAAATACAGGCTGCCGCACCATCATGGGATGTATCTGGAGCCACCGTCATTGATCCAGCGGCCAGTGAGTATTATGAGAGTTTTATCGAAGCGTTTTATGAGATGCGCAAGGCTAAGGGTATGACATTGGAAAAAGCTCGCGAAACCATGCTTGATCCTCTTTTCTTCGGAGTTATGATGGTTAAGAAAAATCTTGCTGACGGAATGGTCGCAGGTGCGATTAACAGTACTTCGAATACATTAAGACCTGCTTTGCAAATTCTAAAAACAGCACCAGGGACTAAGCTTGTTTCAGCTTTCTTCATGATGATTGTACCTGAGTGCGATTTCGGAGCAAATGGAACTTTCCTTTTTGCTGACAGCGGCCTTATGGAGGATCCAAATGCTGATCAACTATCGGAAATTGCCATATCTTCCGCCAAGAGTTTCCGTCAGCTGACCGGAATTGAGCCAAATGTCGCCATGCTTTCATATTCAAGCTATGGCAGTGCCAAGAGCCACCTCACAGAAAAAGTTATTGAAGCCACAAGACTGGCAAAAGAGAAGGCTCCTGAGCTGAATCTTGATGGTGAGCTTCAGCTTGACGCCGCCATTGTACCTGAGGTTGGACAGAGCAAAGCTCCTGACAGCTCTGTAGCCGGTAAGGCCAATGTACTTGTTTTCCCTGATCTTAATGCTGGTAATATTGGTTATAAGCTTGTTCAGAGACTGGCAAAAGCCGAGGCCTACGGTCCTGTAACTCAGGGCATAGCCCGTCCGGTAAACGATCTTTCACGTGGCTGCAGTGCTGACGATATTGTTGGTGTTGCCGCGATTACAGCCGTACAGGCTCAGGAGGTTTAATCGAAGATGATAGTTCTGGTTATTAATGCCGGCAGTTCTTCACTTAAGTATCAGCTAATGAGAGTAAGTACAGGACAGGTAATCGCCAAGGGTGGCGCAGAGAGAATAGGTTTACAGAATGCTTTTGTTAAACATACAGGACTTGATAGAGATCCGGTATCGCTGAGCTTTGATTTGCCAAACCATAAACTTGCCATAGAAGCAGTTCTAAACGTATTGACATCAGAAGATCATGGTGTCATCAAGAGCATGGATGAGATTGACGCCATCGGGCACCGTGTAGTTCATGGTGGTGAGAGTTTTTCTTCATCAGCACTGATTACTCCTGAGGTTAAAAAAGCGATTAAAGGTGTTTATGATCTTGCTCCACTGCATAATCCGCCGAATATGACCGGTATCGAAGCCTGCGAGGAAGCAATGCCTTCAGTACCTCAGGTAGCCGTATTCGACACAGCCTTCCATCAGACGATGCCGGCTAAGTCCTATATGTATGCATTGCCTTATGATATCTATGAGAAGCATGGCGTACGTAAATACGGTTTTCACGGTACTTCGCACGGATATGTCGCGAAGCGTGCTGCGGAAATGCTCAACAAACCTATAGAGAAACTCAAGTTAATAACTTGTCACCTCGGCAATGGTTCGTCAATCGCGGCTGTTAAATACGGCAAGTGTGTTGATACATCTATGGGATTAACGCCACTTGCTGGTGTTTGTATGGGTACCCGCTGTGGAGATATTGATCCGGCGATTGTGACATTCCTGATGAATAAAGAAAATCTTGACGCCAAAGGTGTTGATGAGCTTCTGAACAAGAAATCAGGTGTTATGGGAATTTCCGGTGTCAGTAGTGATTTCCGCGATCTTTACGCCGCTGCAGGCGAGGGCAACAAGAGAGCTTCATTGGCTCTTGATATGTTCAAGTACCAGTGTCGCAAGTTTATTGGTGCTTATTCCGCTGCTATGGGTGGTGTTGATGCTGTTGTATTTACTGCCGGTATTGGTGAAAACACAACAGATATCAGACTTGGAGCCTGTGATGGTCTTGATTATATGGGTATTCAGATTGATCCATACAAGAACTCAGCGGTCAAAGGTCGTGAAGCTGAAATATCAACTGAAGAATCTACGGTAAAAGTTCTGGTAGTTCCGACCAATGAAGAGCTGGCCATAGCTCAGGAAACTGCCATGGTTGTTGGCTTTAAGATTTAAATCACAGCTAAGATTTAATTCGCAGTATGGTTGCAGTAAGGTTATAGTTAGGAGTTTGAGATAAATGGCAGCAAAAGAGAAGCTTGTTGAAGCTATTACAGCTATGGATCAGGATTTTACACAATGGTACACGGATGTTGTGCTTAAGTCCGAGCTGATTGACTATTCATCAGTCAAGGGTTGTATGATCCTGAGACCATATGGCTACGCTATCTGGGAGAATATTCAGAAAAATCTGGATAATATGTTCAAGGAAACCGGACATGAAAATGTCGCAATGCCGATGTTCATCCCAGAGAGTCTGCTGCAGAAGGAGAAGGATCATGTAGAAGGGTTCGCTCCTGAGGTTGCTTGGGTAACTCATGGTGGTAGTGAAAAATTGGCGGAGAGATTATGCATCAGACCGACTTCTGAGACCTTGTTCTGTGATCATTACTCACAGATAATTCAGTCCTGGCGTGATTTGCCAAAACTGTATAATCAATGGGTTTCTGTTGTTCGCTGGGAAAAAACCACTCGTCCGTTCCTTCGGTCTACCGAGTTTTACTGGCAAGAAGGCCATACAGCCCACGCGACCGCTGAAGAAGCTGTTGAAGAAACAATCAGAATGCTGAATGTATATGCTGATTTCTATCGAGATTATCTGGCTATACCTGTTATCAAGGGGCAGAAAACAGAAAAAGAGAAGTTCGCCGGAGCGGTTGATACTTACACTGTTGAGGCTATGATGCATGATGGCAAAGCTTTACAATCAGCGACGTCACACTATTTTGGTGATGGCTTCGCACGAGCTTTTGAGATTCAGTACAGTGATAAGAATAACAAGCTTCAATATGTTCACCAGACTTCATGGGGACTGTCAACCAGATCAATCGGTGCAATCATCATGGTTCACGGAGACGATAATGGTCTGGTTTTGCCGCCAAGAATAGCGCCTATCCAAGTTGTTATTGTGCCAATTGCCGCACATAAGGCTGGCGTCCTCGACAAGGCTAACGAATTAAAATCAGAACTAAGCAGTTCCTTCAGAGTTAAACTTGATGATTCTGACAAGATGCCCGGTTGGAAGTTTGCCGAATACGAGATGAAAGGCGTTCCCCTGCGATTGGAAATAGGTCCTCGTGATCTTGAGCAGAATCAGTGTGTAGCTGTTCGTCGTGACACCGGTGAGAAAACAGTTCTTAAACTGGAAAATCTCGAAGCCGAAGTCCAGAGAGTGCTCGACGAGATTCATGATACACTCTATCAGCGTGCGCTGAGTAGTTTGAATAGTAGAATCTATGAAGCTTCAGATTGGGAAACCATGTCACGAATGATAGCGGAAAAACCAGGTTTTGTTCGTGCTATGTGGTGTGGGGATCTTGAGTGTGAGCTGAAAATCAAAGACGACCTGGGCGCTACTTCACGCTGTATGCCACTTGAACAAAATTCAGTGTCTTCAACTTGTGTTTGCTGCGGCAAGCCTGCGACCAAAGAAGTAATCTGGGGCAAGGCTTATTAAATGATAGATGCCGACGGAGCCTTCTGCCGGTTTCAGTGTTAATTATTCAAAAATAAAATCATATGCCGGTTCAATACGGAAGCTTCTGCTGGCAATTGCCGTCAGCAGGGCTTCTGTTTTTTTGGCGATGCCAAGTTTTATCGCGACATCTGACATTTTATCTAAGGATGGCAATTCAAGGGTGGAGGCTGTTAGCTGTTGATGTCTGAGTGGTTTTCCGTCAATACCGGCAAAAGCCTGGTTAAAGCTGTTGCGGCCATATTTGCCATCACCAAGAAGAGGATTACCTATAGAGGCCAGATGAGCTCTGATTTGATGCGTTCTGCCGGTAACAAGCTCTATTTCCAATTCTGAGATATTCCCTGTTTCTGCGGCTGCTATTACCGGCATGCTGCGTATTACACGATATTTTGTAACAATCTTTTTGTCGCCTGATTTTTTGTTTTTGTGAATATAAACATTGCTGGTATTTTCGTCTTTTTCCAGCCAGTCTGTTAGTGTATACCAATTACTATCGAATGAGCCGGCCTGAGGAATTCCTCTGACAAGACAGCGGTAATACTTCTTTATCAGTCGTTGTTTTATTAATTCCTCCATTAGCTTTTTTGTCGGTTCATCAGCAGCTAACATAATCAGACCTGAAGTATTTCTATCAAGGCGATGACATAGTTCTATTTGTGGATTACTGTAGCTGACGCGAATCAGATCTAACAAAGTAGGTTCATCAGGACGAATGGAGTTATCAAAATGTACAGATAAACCAGCCTTCTTATTAACTACGATCAGGCCTGATTTATCAAAAACCTTTTCATAGTATCTGCTATAATCAAGTTCAAGTTTACCGGCCAGCGTATCAGGCCAATAACAGATTACTTCGCTGTTATCAATTACAGGTTGATCCTGCTTGATTTTTATATTGTTTAGTCGAATATCCTTATTGCGTATTGCTTTGTTGATGTGGATGCTGTCAATCCCTGGAGAATACAGTCTGATTATCTTGCTTATATTCTGTCCGGAGAGAAAAGCCGGTACTTGTATGATCTGTTTGATAGGCATAAGATTTCCTTCCCGCTTCATGGCTGGTATTCTATTTAGAATATTATGTCAGAGCGGTTTGCCAGATACAAGCTGTTAGATGATGCGGCAGGGATTGACCATGCCAGAACCATGATATAAACTTATCAGGATGCACTAAATGCAAAAGAGGTGGCGTAAATGTCTATAAATACAGTCATGGTAATATTTGGTGGAGTTTCCACTGAACATCTTATATCAGGCCGTTCCGCCTATAATATTATAAAAGGACTCCAAAGCGCCGGCTTACGAGTTTTGCCGGTTGGGATTACCCGTGAAGGTGAATGGTTATTATATCAAGGAGATTATGAGCTTATCAAAGAAGGAACCTGGGCTGAACAGATTCAATTAGGGGGAAAAAACAAAGAAGAGCATAGAAAAAAAATGGCGATGCCAATGTCAGTAAAGGGTTGGATTGAAGCGATAGCAGGAGAGATGCCAGACTGTATTTTCCCGGCAGTTCACGGCATTAACTGCGAGGATGGCGCGCTTCAAGGCCTGCTCCAGCTTAGTGGAATTCCCTATGTAGGATGCCATGTGCTGGCGTCCGCTGCCGGTATGGATAAATGTCATAGTAAAATTGTATTTGCCAAGGCAGGTATTCCCCAGTGCAGATATGTAGCGGTAAGACGTGCTGAGCTTAATAGTGACCTTGATGCTGTTGTCAAAAAAATTGAAACAGAGCTTGGGTACCCTTGTTTTCTTAAACCAAATCAGGGAGGATCATCCGTTGGGACTAGCCGCGCTTCAAACAGGTCAGAACTTGTAGATGCTCTTAATTATGTCGCCGGTTTTGATCGCGTAGTGCTGGTTGAAGAATTTGTGGATGCCCGTGAAATTGAAGTTGCTGTAATGGGTAATGAAAAACCGGAAACAGCAGTGATTGGTGAAGTTGCTACTGCTGAGGATATCGACTATTATGACTATGAAACCAAATATTTCAGTGATGCAGGTGCAAGTATCCATCTACCGGCGAACCTGAGTGAGTCGCAGCAGGAGCTCATAAGGGAATACGCGGTAACCGCTTGGCAGGCACTTGGCTGCAATGGCTTGTCACGTGTAGATTTCTTCCTTACAGACAATGGAAAAATTTATATTAATGAGATAAATACTATGCCCGGGTTCACGCCTATAAGTATTTTCCCGCAGGCTTTTGCTGCTTCTGGATGGTCAATTGATAAATTGACTTGCAGGTTATGTGAGCTGGCTGTAGAAGATTTTGCTGCCGGACAGCGTAAGGAATTGATATGACAGATTTTTTGCTTAAGCGAGATATTGAAAATGAGACTGTTGACACAGAATCTGCGGAGAAAATAAATCCTCTTGCCGACAAGGCCATAGGTGTTTTTGATTCAGGTCTGGGAGGTCTTACCGTATTAAAAGAAATTATTAAGCTTCTGCCAAATGAGAACACTGTCTATTTTGGTGATAGTGGCAGGACTCCATATGGGAGCAAATCCGCGGATACTGTTCGCAGGTTTTCACGTCAGAATACCAGGTTTTTGCTTGAACAGGGTGTTAAAATGATTGTGATAGCTTGTAACACTGCCAGTGCTCAGGCATATAATGAAGTAAGACAGATAGCAGGGGTTCCGGTTATCGAAGTTATTACACCGGGAGCTCAGGCAGCGGTTGCCAAAACTACTAACAGACGTATAGGTGTGATCGGCACACGCGGAACTGTCCAGAGTGGTGTTTACGCACAGGCTCTGGCAAGATCGAGCGGCAGACAACTCCATATCAGCCAACAGGCTTGTCCGTTATTTGTTGGTTTAGCCGAAGAGGGCTGGTGGAATAATGATATCGTCAAATCGGTCGCAGGTGTTTACCTTGAGCCGCTAATCAAGGATAATATCGATACACTTGTATTAGGCTGCACGCATTATCCTTTGCTTGCAGAAGCGATAGGTCAGGTGATGGGTCCTGAAGTTGAACTGATCAATGCCGGCCATTTTGTCGCGGAACAGGTGATGCAACAATTAAGAAGAGACAAACTTCTTAATGCGCAGAAGCAATTAGGCTGGCATCAGTATTTTACAAGCGATAGCGCGTCACATTTTCAGCAACTTGGCAGCAGCTTCCTTGAACAGAGGATACAAGCTGCCGGACATATTGAAATTGAGAATTATTGAGAGGGGTATGAACCTGATATGGAACCAAATGTTCTAATTACAATCGAGGGTCAGCAATGGAGTGGACCGGATACACCGGAAGCAATCAAATTGACCACGGAAGGTACGATGTTTCATCAGGATGATGCCTGGTATATTGTTTATGAAGAGAGTGAAGCCACAGGTATGGATGGAACGAGAACAACCATGCGGGTAGGTGATGACGGCATAGTAACCTTGCTTCGTCAAGGAAGCCATGGCATGAAACTGACTTTTAATGCCGGAACTCGTCACATTACCAGAATGGAAACTCCTTATGGCGATCTTGACGTTGGCATCTATACTAGTATTGTACAGAAATCTCTGACAAAAAGAGGTGGTTCTGTTAATCTTGGCTATACAATTGATTTTAATCAGCAGGAGCCGGTAAATACACGTTTAAATCTTACTGTCAAAGCTCTGCGAAATAAGAATCATTCCTGATTAAGGTATCATTTGCACAAATTATTAAAAACATCCCGCGGGAGTGTTGACAGGAAGCGTAATCTGATAGATAATATTGTTCGCGTCTGTGGAGGTGTGTAATGAAAATAGATGTTCAGACACTATCCAGAACGCCCGGTGAAGTATTGCCGGTGAAGCTGGAAATTCAGGCTTCTGAACTTGATTTGTCTGCAGACTACCGCGAATCGTTACAGGATATTGCTTTTGATGGAAGTATATCATGTATAGAGCACGGAGTGTTTAGACTTACAGGGACTTTGACCGTTGTCAGAATCGGAAATTGTGACAGATGTCTCGCTCCTGCAAGACAGAACCTGAAAATTGAGATCGATGAACAATTTCGTCGATCGGCCGGGTTGTCAGATGATGAACCGGAAGAGTATTATGGCTATGTTGGCCACATGATCAATATTGATCAGGCCATCAGAGATAATCTGCTACTAAGTATGCCCGGACAATTATTGTGTCGGGAATCATGCCTCGGGTTTTGTCCCGTGTGTGGCAGAGATTTGAATGAGGATCCGTGTCAATGTCAGGCTGAGCCTGCGGCAGGATCACCATTCGCGAAATTGAGTAAACTGCTGCAGGATGATGAGGATGTTCTGCGGACATGATGGAGGTGTAGAGGAATGGCAAATCCTAAACGTAAATGGTCAAAAGCCAGAACAGCACGTCACAGATCCAATTGGAAACTGAGTGTACCTGGACTCGTTGAATGCCCGCAGTGTCATACGAAGAAACTGGCGCATAAGGTATGTAAGGCTTGTGGTTATTACAAGGGCAGAGAGATTGTCAAGACTGCTGAAGCCTGATTGATGGTGCACAGTTTGTCTAAGGACAAGAGATCGTTGACGCAGCGGGGATGATCTGATCATGCTCGCTGCTTTTCTATTCAAGGAGTGTCAATGTCAGTTGTTGAAAACGGCCAGGTTGTTAGTTCTGTCATAAGCGGCAGTCTGGCGGAAGAGCTTGATATCAGACCGGGAGATCGTCTGCTTTGTATAGATGGTAAACCGGTTATTGATGTGTTTGATTATCAAGTACGTCAACTTCAAGCGGATTTAGTTATACTAATTGAGAAACTGGATAAGTCTCAAATCGAGTTTGAACTTGAGAAGGACGAAGATGAGGATCTCGGGCTGGTGTTTGAGAATCCTTTGCTTGACGATTGCAACAGCTGCCAGAATCATTGTATATTTTGTTTTATTGATCAGCTGCCACAGGGACTTCGTAAAACATTGTATTTCAAAGATGATGACATGCGCATGTCTTTTCTCCATGGCAATTATGTAACTCTGACAAATATTGACGATGAAGAACTTGACAGAATAATCTCATATAGATTTTCTCCTATGAATATTTCTGTACATGCTACAGATCCACTTGTTCGTATGCGCATGATGCGTAATCGTAATTCAGGTAACCTGTATCCGCGTCTCAAGAAGCTTGCCGCGGCAGGAATTGATTTAAATTGTCAACTTGTTTTGTGTCCTGGAATTAATGATGGTGAAGTACTGGAAAATACTCTGTCAGATCTGACGGCACTTGGTCAGAACGTGATAAGTATTGCTATGGTTCCCGTTGGTGTTACCAAATATCGTGAAGAGAAAAATTTATTTCCAGTGAGAAGTTTCAGCAAAGAAGAAGCGCAAAATGTGATAAACACAGTGAATAAATGGCAGAATAAATTGTTGGATGATTGGGGTCGTCGTACAGTATATGCTGGTGATGAATTCTATCTACGAGCTGGTGTTGGCTTCCCGCCTGCCAAGGAGTATGAGGAATACCCTCAATTAGAAAACGGGGTCGGTATGGCTGCGCTGTTTATTGACACAGTAAGTTCCTTCCTTGATGGGTCTGAAGTGGATCTTGAATTGCCACCGTTAAAAATTGTGAGCAATGTTAACTCTATACAGACAGAAGCATTAGACCCCAAAATAAGTAATGACACCGGCAAAAGAATCCTGATCGCGACAGGCAGCGCTGCTTCCGAGGTGATAAGCCCATGGGTCGGGCAACTGGCAGCTCATTTTTCACTTGATATTGAACTTATTACAGTGTTAAATGACTTTTTTGGCCACACTGTCACTGTTGCCGGCCTTATAACCGGACAAGACCTGCTTACGACACTTAAGCCCATTATCAAGTCGGCTCAAGCTGATTTAAGAGTAATAATACCTGATTGTATGCTCAAAGCTGATGAAGACATATTTCTTGATGATATGACTTTGCAGCAGCTGGCAGATGAGTTAAAGTGTGAAGTGGCCGCGGTTTCAGAGCAGGCGCAAGGACTGCTCGCGGCGCTGACGTATTATTCCATGGAGGAGAAATAATGAGTAAACCAGTAGTGGCTGTTGTAGGACGGCCAAACGTTGGCAAGTCAACTTTTTTTAATAGTCTGATTGGCGAACGTTTATCTATAGTAGATGATACCCCCGGTATCACACGTGATCGTATATTCGCGGAATCTGAATGGCGTGGACGTAAATTTTCCTTAATCGATACAGGCGGTATTGAGCCTAAAACAGACGATCTTATTTTGCGTGAAATGCGTAGACAGGCGGAACTGGCCATTGAGATGGCTGATGTTATAATCCTGCTTGTAGATTTAAAAACTGGATTGACAGCAGATGACGCTGATATTGCGGAAATGCTGCGCAAATCGGCCAAACCGGTACTCGTAGCTGTAAATAAGTCGGATCATGTAGGAGATATGCCTGCAGATGCCTATGAGTTCTATAATTTGGGATTAGGTGATATTTTCCCGATATCTGCTGTACACAGACTTGGTCTTGGCGAACTGCTTGATGCAGCTTTTGAATACTTCCCCGGCGAGGCCGAGAATGAAGCTGAGGACAACAGAATCAAGGTTGCTGTTATTGGCAAGCCCAATGCTGGCAAATCTTCACTTGTTAACAAGCTTCTGGGAGAGGACAGGGCAATAGTTTCAGATGTTCCCGGTACTACTCGTGATGCCATTGATTCGGAACTTATATGCGAACAAGGTAATTTCTTGCTTATTGATACAGCAGGACTTCGTAAGAAGAGTCGAATTGATGAAAACGTGGAAAGATACAGTATGGTCAGATCACTGGCAGCTATTGAACGGGCAGATGTCTGCTTGATAGTCATTGACGCTGCTGAAGGTGTAACTGAGCAGGACACAAAAGTTGCCGGCTATGCTCATCAGGCTGGAAAATCTTGTATTTTAGCGGTTAATAAATGGGATCTTGTTGACAAAGAAACCGGCACGCTTGAGAACTATCAAAAACAAGTGAGAGATAGATTCGGGTTTATGCAATACGCGCCGGTTATTTTCATATCAGCACTTACTGGTCAACGTACAGGCAAGTTACTTAGTCTCGTAAAACAGGTATATGAACAAGGTGGTAAACGATTGACAACCGGCATGCTCAATGATGTTATAGCAGAGTCGGTTGCGATGGTACCAACACCTCAAGATAAAGGCCGTCATTTGAAAATTTATTATGCTACTCAGGTTGCGGTAAGACCGCCACAGTTCGTACTGTTTGTTAATGATGCTAAACTGATGCATTTCTCATATGAACGCTACCTGGAAAATCAGTTCAGAAAAAACTTCGGTTTTACAGGTACACCGATCTGGTTCATGCTAAGAGGCAAAGAGAAAAAGTAAAAATTGAAGATGTTTATTACAGCAGAAAATGGCAGTTTAAGACTGCCATGTTACTGGTGCTTAAGTAGAAGGGAAGAAATATTTGTGGCTAATAAAATCAGTCAGATTACCAACTTACGTAATGTAGCGATTATCGCGCATGTAGATCACGGTAAAACAACACTTGTTGACGCTATGCTGCAGCAAAGCGGTGTATTTCGCGAAAATGAAGTTGTTGTGGAACAGGTTATGGATTCCAATGATCTGGAAAGAGAACGTGGTATAACCATTTTGGCGAAAAACACCGCGATAATCTTCGGTGATCTGCGTATCAATGTAGTTGATACGCCAGGGCATGCCGATTTTGGTGGTGAAGTAGAGCGTGTTCTTAAAATGGTAGATGGCGTACTGCTTGTTGTCGATGCATACGATGGCCCGATGCCGCAAACAAGATTTGTTCTGCGCAAAGCTCTCGAAATGAAACTGACTCCTGTGGTAGTAATCAATAAAATAGATCGTCCTGACGCAAGAGCTATGGAAGTAGTAGACATGGTTCTTGAGCTCTTCATTGAGTTGGGGGCAGATGATGATCAGCTTGATTTCCCGATACTGTATGCTTCAGGTAAAGATGGATATGCGGTACTTGATTTAAAAGATCTTGAAAATGGCAGCGAGTCAGCTGATTGCCTGCCTCTGCTTGAAACTATCCGGGATCACGTTCCTTGTCCGACTGGTTATACCGATGAGCCATTGCAATTGTTGGTTTCAAACATTGATTACGACAATTATATTGGTAGAATCGCTGTCGGCAGGATAGAGAGAGGTTCAATCAAACAGGCACAACAGGTTACTGTCTGTGGTTACGATGACCAGTCGCAGCAAAACGCCCGAATTGTTAAACTTTTCCGCTATGAAGGACTTAAACGCAGTGAGGTATCTGAGTCAAGCGTTGGCGAAATTGTCTGTGTTGCAGGAATACCTGAAATTAACATAGGTGATACTATTTGTGCTCAGGGATATCCTGAACCATTGCCGTTTGTCAGCATTGATGAGCCGACAATAGCTATGACTTTTAGCGTAAACAACAGTCCTTTTGCCGGCAAGGAAGGCAAGTTTGTTACTTCGCGTCATCTGCGTGACAGACTGATTAAGGAGATGGAAACTAATGTTTCCATGCGGCTGGAAGAAACAGATACTACTGAAGCTTTTATAGTTAAGGGCAGAGGTGAGCTGCACCTTTCAATTTTAATAGAAACTATGAGACGTGAAGGATATGAGCTCCAGGTTTCCAAGCCGGAAGTAATCGTCAAAGAGCTTGACGGTGAGAAGGTTGAACCGGTTGAGTTGGTTTTGATCGATGTGCCGGAGGAATATGTAGGCGTAGTTATTGAGAAACTTGGTCAGCGTAAAGCAGAGCTTATTAATATGCTGCCACCGGAAAAAGGCTATACACGTATGGAGTTCAGAATTCCTTCAAGAGGCCTGATAGGTTATCGTTCAGAGTTTTTGACCGACACCAAGGGCAATGGTATAATGAACAGCGTTATTAGCGGATTTGAGCCTTGGAAGGGTGATATTGAAACAAGACAGCATGGTGTCCTCGTTGCATGGGAGTCAGGTGAAGCAGTTACCTATGGCCTCTACAACGCGCAGGAGCGAGGCAGTCTGTTTATTTCGGCCGGTACTCCTGTTTATGAGGGTATGGTAGTCGGAAGAAATCCGAAAAATGACGACATTGTAGTTAATGTCTGCAAGAGAAAGCATGTTACCAATATGCGTGCTTCGGGGGCTGATGATTCGTTGAGACTTGTGCCGCCGATTCAGATGAGTTTGGAACAGTTTCTGGAATTTGTTTCTGATGATGAATTGATTGAGGTTACTCCGCAGAGTATTCGTCTGCGCAAGAAAATTTTACAGGCAGATCAGAGAGCAAGAATCAAATCCAAGAAGCAGCAAGGCAAATAAATTATAGTCAATACTTAGCAGGTATGTCGGAGGTCTGAACAGGTGATGGTATCCAAACGGGTTACAAGAACCCTGACCATAGTCTTAGTAATATTTCTTTTGATATCGGTAACCGCTGCCGGTTTCTATTTTGGTTTCTCCTATGTTTTGTCTCAAAATGGCCGTTTTGACCAGCTCGAGGCAGCTTTTGAGGAGACTGGACATTCACCTATCACTGAAACAACCCCGGGCGCTATTGAAATTATCATTCCAAGAGCATCCGATACAAAAGATATCGCCGAAATTCTTGAAGATAAGGGAATGATAGGCAATACTCTGATGTTTACAATATTATCGAAGTTTAATGGTTTTGATGGTAATTATATAGCCGGTACGCATTATCTCATGGAAGGTCTTAGTTATGATGAGATTATGTTTATACTTACAAGAAGACCGCAACCTGTTCAGGTAACCTTTCCTGAGGGGATTTCATATCGCCAGATGAAGCAGCGTCTTAAGGAAGCCGGTGTTAAGTATGACGAAAACGCGCTTGATAATATGATGCGTCGGCCTAATCTTTTTTTGGATTATGATTTTGTCAAACAAATAAAAGCGTCTGAGGATAGAGACTGGTTATTGCAGGGATATCTTTTTCCGGACACATATTATTTTGATGTTAACTCCGATGAGGAGACAATCATCAGAACATTTCTCAATAATACGGAAAAGAAATTGACTCAGGAAATATATGACCGAGCTGATTATATGAATATGACGATCGATGAAGCTATAACTTTGGCTTCGATCATTCAGGCTGAGGCTTCTGATGTTACCGAGATGGCTGATATAGGTGGTGTTTTTCATAATCGAATGAAAGCGGAAATGACACTCAGTAGTGATACCACAATAAATTATCTCAGGGCAGAAAACAGTATGGAGCCTGTTTTGTGGCTGACGCTTGGACAAATAGAGATGTTTAATAATAACGCGTACAGCACTCACGCAAATCCCGGTTTGCCGCCCGGACCAATTAATTCGCCAGGCATAGCTGCAATTGAAGCAGCTCTCTGGCCGGCTAATAACGGTTATTACTATTTCAGCGCGACCGGTGAGGACGGCAAGAGCCAGTTTACTTCTTCTTATGAACAGCATCAGGCAAATATCGCGGCCTATCAGCAGCGACTTGAAGAAGAAGCTAACGAAACAAATCAGGAGTAGATTATTACATGAGCACATATACAAGGAAGAAGCTGACCGCAGGTATTGAGCTTCTGGCTCCGGCCGGTGATATGAATAAGCTTGATATGGCTATCAAGTATGGTGCGGACGCTGTTTATCTCGGGACTACCGCTTACAGTTTGAGGGCTGCAAGCGGTAATTTTGATTTGCGGTATGGTCTGCCGGCAGCCATTGATAAGGCACATGAGAACGGCTTGCCGGCATACGTGACTATGAATATAATAGCTGTGCCTGGTGATTTTCGCGATGCCGCGCAGGCGATCAAGGATGTGCAGGCAAGCAAGGCTGATGCTATTATTGTTTCTGACCCGGGTTTGTTTACGCTGGTACGTGAGATAGCACCGGAGATGGAAATCCATATCAGTACTCAGGCCAGTATATCAAACGCACGAGCATGTAACTTCTGGTATAAGCAAGGTGCACGCAGAATAGTGCTTGCGCGCGAATTATCAATGTCTGATATCAAAGAAATCAGACAGGAAATACCAAAAGATCTTGAAATCGAAGCATTTGTTCATGGCGCGATGTGTATGGCTTGGTCCGGTCGTTGTATGCTGTCCGCTCATTTAACCGGCCGCAGTGCTAATAAAGGAGCCTGTACACAGACTTGTCGCTGGCGTTTTAAGTCTGAACCTGCTCCGCAGTATCTGCTTACAGAAATGAAACGCCCTGAGGATCAACTGTTAATGGAAGAGGATCAACGTGGTACTTATATTTTCAATGCCAAAGATATGTGCATGATTGAGCATATACCTGAGTTGATTGCCAGTGGTATAAGTAGTTTCAAAATTGAAGGACGTACCAAGAGTCCATTTTATGTCGCGACAGTGGTAAAAGCTTATCGCGAGGCAATCGATACCTGGGCTGCTGATCCCAAGAATTACTCCACTGATCCGGAATGGCTGCGTGATTTGTCGCAAACTGTGCATAGACCCTTCGATACCGGTTTCTATTTTCAGTCACCGCAGGAAGACGCAAAGGTATTTGAAGACGATACCATGATCAGAGAAGCCGCGGTTGTTGGTATGGTGAAGGGTTACTTGCCTCAGAGCGGACTTGTTTTAGTAGAACAACGTAATAAAATAAGTCTGGGGGATGAGCTTGAGCTTATTCAGCCAAGAGGAAGACATATCCATATCAAAGCTGATAGAATTTTTGACTTGGAGAAAAATCCTATAGAATCAACTCCTCATCCGCAAATGCTTTATTATCTGCCTGTTGGAGAGCATGTAGCATCGGGAGCTTTTGTCAGAAGATCAGGTGATAAAGATACACCAAAAACATAAATGTCGGAATTAATCAGTTCTGATTGCCAATATGGTGCAGGAATCTGCCAAGTAAATTTCTTACTTGTCGATCGAAACCAAACTGGCTGAATACTTCAAGTACTATTACCAGAATTATTGGTCCAATGAAGATGCCGCTTAAACCATAAGCTGAAACACCAAGTATCATTGAAAACAGTGTTGCCATCGGATGAAGATGCATGGCGTTGCCGAGTATAGCCGGTTCAACAAACCTGCGTACTACAGATATCACAACCAACATGACAATGGCCCCAACTCCTCCGAAAATATTGCCGTTTACAAACATGTAGATGATAACTGGAACCATGGTTGCGCTGATACCAAGCAGTGGCAGGAAGTCTACTATCGCTGCTACTACTGATAAAACGACCGCATATGGCATACCAATTAGTGTAAAACCGATAAGAGCTTCAATAAAAGTAATGAACAGCAGCAAGATATAACCACCAATAACTCTGAATAAAGTGTTTGAGAGCGAACTGATAAGCCCGAAGGTTTTACGTACAAATTGTCTGTTGTTCACGTTTCTGTACATGAATTTGTAGATGCTTCTGCTATCGGCAGCGAAATAATAACCTGACATGAGTACGACAACAATAGCAATTATAATAGCAGGCAGATTACCAAGAATTCGTCCTGCCCAGTTTAATAATCCAGCCGCAAGTCCGGGCAGCGCTTCAATCAATCTTTCTTGTGCAGATAACAAGCCTGTAGTGATAACCTCAAGCATGTTTTCATCTACAAATCCCCCGAAACGCTCAGACCAACTTCTTATCAGCTCAGTTGCTTTGTTAATAAATGAAGTGTCTCGAATAAAAGTTGGGATATAAGCAGTTAATGATCTGACCTGACTGACTGTAGCTGCGATTATACCTGTAAGTGCGGCCAGCAGCATAATGACAACTAAAATATAAAACACTCCAGCTGCCCTGGCTTGACGTCTTGAAGGTGCAAGTCCGCGTACATATACTGGTTTGATTTTGATCGGGAAGCGTTTGCTCCTGCGCATGAGAGCTATCAGCTTCTGCCATTGAGCGGAAAGAGTGTAGGCCGTGCGCGCCAGTATTAAACCTATCGCGAACGGAATCAATACTACCAGAATTGAGGCGCCAAAATATATTACCAGCGCGGCTATCCCAAATATTAATAGATATTTGACAATCGCCAGAACTGCGGCAGCATCTTTGTACATTTTATCGCGATCGTTCATACTTGCTCCTTAATTACTGCGCTTATTGTTAAATCAAGAGTTGTAATATCTGATTATGATTGTAACAATCATGATGGACATTGCCAATATTAGTTTCCAATCACCAGGGAAAAGCAAGTTGCGAACTTTTGCCGGTGTTGGTGATTTATACTGATGGCCGATTATAAAAATCAATGGTACCAAAGCTACTGCCGCGATGCATGAAGCGATCAGAGAGGCATATAACAATGAACGTGTTGTTTCGCTCGATATTTCCAGCAGAGATTTGGTAAAGCGGGGGAGCAGAGGATTCAGTACAAGTAGAGAGATGTTTAGCGAGATGTGACAGACTATCGGTGCGAGAAGACTCTGGCTCTTATGACGAAGATAACCGAGTAATAACCCGGTCATAAAGGGAGGCAGGATAAAAAGCGGGTCGAGATGGAAGAGCATAAAAGCCACTGCCTGCCAGAAAATAATCACGGCAACTCGTGACCTACCGGCAAAACTTCCCTGAATTACTCCTCGGAACATTAATTCTTCGGCGATTGCGGGCAATAAAGCGCTGACAATAATAATCATTGCCTTTATACTTAAAGGTGCCGACCAAATGATGTTTGTGTTAAAACTATAGGGCGTTGTTACAACCGGAATTTGCCAACCCATGCGTAGCAGCTGGTAGATCAACAAGTTGTTCAATCCTTGAAATACTGCTGCAGCAGGTATTCCGGTTACAAAAGAGAGAAGAATGGTGCCTGGAAGTGGTCTGTCACCAATGACGTTTGAAGCGCTTGTGTGAAAAACAGCCATCACAATTAAAACCGGCAAAAGAATCAGAAATCCTTGAGTTGCAAGTCCGCTTATGGCAAATGAACGTATGCTGTCAGAATATAAAATAGAGCTAAGTTCAGGAAGGTTCTGCAGCAACAGATCTGCTAACAGGTATAATACCGTATGCAACAAAAGAAGTGTTCCGGCAATTGAGTAATTACTTCTTGTCTGAATGGAGTGATTATCTGATAGCTGATTGCCTTGACCTGGTCTAATTAACGGTTTGCTGCGAAATTTTAATATTGAATTTATTAGGGTAGGTTTATCGTTTGTTGGATGATTCTTTTTCATCAGGATGCTAACCTCTTACTTGTTATACAGCGGCAAATGACATTATAAACCACCAGTCCCAGAACGCGATAAGATCATTCTCAAACAACATAACAATGATAATCGCAATTGAAATATAAGGACCGAAAGCCATTGAGCCATCTGTTTCAGGTTTGATTCTTCTCAAAATTAGCTGAATAAGCGCTGGTAAAAAAGCGATAATGAATGACATGAAAAAAACCAGCAGTATACCGGGTAAACCTGTAATCAGACCAGCGGCTGCCAGTAATTTGACATCGCCCATACCCATTGATTCCTGTTTCATTATCAGCGATCCAATTCTGCTGATGGCCCATAAAATAAATCCTCCGATCAACGCGGCCAGTAAATTGAACAATAATGCTGGCAATTTTGCTGAGCTTAACAGCCAAAGGACTATAGACAGTACAGTTAATGATGCGATAAATTGATCTGGTATGATTCTTGTACGAAGATCAGCGATTATTATCAGCATCAATACCGCGCTTATTAAAAACTGGCAGATAGCGATAGGTAAAGCCGTATCATTTCTTCTGAGCAGGAAAACTAACAGATTTGCCGCGATAATCATGGAAATAGCATATGGAGTTATAGGAATCTGCTGCCTGCGGTACAAATCAGTAGATGCCCTTAATTCTCCGTAGTCGAGCAGCCATTCAACCGGCATTCTGCGGAAAAATAAAAAAGCAGTGATAGCAATAATAGTACCAATCAGATATTGAGCTACGACAATCAGCATGAGATATGCTCCTCTCGTAAGCTGTTTTTGTACCTGAGGCCACACTTAGGCCTATACATATTACACAAATCAATCCCAACAGCTTACTTATGGTATTATAATCCATTATAATAAGCAATGACCAGCAATATAGTGTGTATATTTGCTTACATGGAGGAAATTAAATGAAATATGATATAGCATCGGTAAAAGAAAAAATCCAGGCTCATCTGATGGCCGAGTCGGCATGTAGTGCTGACAGATGCCAGCCGCATGATTTCTGGTTAGCATTATCGAGAACAATAATGGAACTGTTGGCACCTGCCTGGGAGAAAACAGATCTGGCTTATGAGAAAACAAGGCAGGCTCATTATTTGTCAGCTGAGTTTCTGATCGGTCGTTCTCTTGTAAATAATCTGGTGAATCTGGAGCTTTATGATATTGTTAAGCAGGCTACTGCTGAGCTTGGTTATGATATACGCGAACTTGAGGAGCAGGAAACAGATCCAGGACTCGGTAATGGTGGTCTTGGTCGTCTGGCGGCATGTTTCCTTGATTCATGTGCCACATCTAATTATCCTGTAACGGGCTATGGTATTTTGTATCGATATGGCCTGTTCAGACAGGAATTCGAGAATGGTTTCCAGAAGGAATTTCCCGACGCCTGGATGGAACGTGGATACCCGTTCATGGTCAGACGTGAACAGGATCGTGTCCGTGTTCATTATCAGGATATGGATGTTTATGCTGTGCCGTTTGATATACCGGTTACCGGATATGGGACTGATAATGTGAACACGTTAAGACTGTGGAGAGCAGAACCGGCAGAAGAATTTGACTTCAATCTATTTAATTCACAGAGATTTGACGATGCTGTGATTTCGCGTAATCGTGTTAATGATATTTATCGTGTGTTGTACCCTAACGATACTTCATATGATGGCAAGGTACTACGCGTGCGTCAGCAGTATTTCTTCGTGTCAGCCTCGCTTCAGACTATTCTCAAGAAACATGCTGCTCTTCATGAAAATGATCTGTCTGAGCTTGACCAGTGGCACAGTATACAATTGAACGATACTCATCCGGTCATTGCCATTCCGGAGTTGATGCGCCTGCTTACTAATGAATATGACTTGTCATGGGATCAGGCATGGTCCGTCACTAAAAAGGTATTTGGTTACACAAATCATACAATTCTGGCAGAAGCACTGGAAAAATGGGACATAGGGATATTCCAATTTTTATTCCCCTGGATTCTGGATATTATTTATAGAATCAACGATATGTTTAGAGCAGAGGCTCATGCTGCCGGTTTGAATGAGGATAGAATAAATTATCTTGCGCCGGTGGGAGATGGCAAGATCCACATGGCTTGGCTTGCCTGTTATGGAGCTAAATCTGTAAATGGTGTTGCCGCAATGCATACTGACATTCTTAAACGAGAGACATTGCGTGAGTTCTATGAACTATGGCCGGAGAAGTTCAGTAATAAGACAAATGGTGTTACGCCAAGACGATGGCTCAGGATGTGTAATCCCGAGTTGTCTTCTTTACTTACTGAGGTTTCCGGTAGTGCAGATTGGATTACGGATTTGTCTCAGCTTGAAGCAATAGAACCACGCCGTGAAAATGATAAATTGATGCAGCGCTTAATAGATATAAAAAGAGAAAATAAGAAAAAACTGGCAGAATACATCTGGCAAACTGAGAAGATCAAAATAAACCCGGATTCAATTTTGGATGTTCAGATTAAGAGACTGCATGAGTACAAGCGCCAGTTGCTGAACGCGCTGGAAATACTTGATGAGTATTTTACACTAAAAGATAATCCTGAAGCAGATATTGTGCCGACTACCTGGATATTTGGTGCCAAGGCTGCGCCCGGATATTTCAGAGCGAAGGCAATTATTAAATTTATCAATGAAATAGCTCAACTTGTTAATAATGACCCTGATGTTCACGATCGAATCAAAGTGGTGTTCATGCATAATTATAATGTTTCAAAGGCTGAGAAAATCTTCCCGGCAGCGGATGTTTCGGAACAGATATCAACCGTTGGAATGGAAGCATCCGGTACAGGCAACATGAAATTTATGATGAATGGGGCTTTGACTCTCGGTACTTGTGATGGCGCTAACGTTGAGATCGCAGATACTGTTGGTATGGATAATTGTTACGTTTTTGGCTGCAAGGTAGAGGACTTCGCAGCTACCAAGGGTTATTACAATCCACGGTGGCAATATGAAAATATCCCTGGTCTCAAACGTTGCGTAGATACCTTGGTCGATGGTACACTGAGCGACGGCAATACAGGTATGTTCCAGGATATTTTCAACGGTCTGCTTAATGGCTCAAGCTGGCAGCCTGCTGATCCTTATTATGTTCTTGGAGATTTTGATGATTTCCGCAGAACCAGAAAGAAATTGCAGCAGGATTATAAAGATCAATTGAAATGGGCCAGAAAATGCTGGACAAACATTACTATGAGCGGTAAATTCAGCTCAGATAGAACTATAGAGGAATATACCAGTGAGATCTGGCATGTAAAGCCATGCCAGATCTAAGGCAGGAGGATAACTGATGCCGGACTGGCTCAAGTCGATAAAAGCACGAATAATCATTCCGACGCTCCTGATCATTATTGTGACAGGAGCATTTGTGCTGCTTAGTCTTGGCAGTTCTGACACACTCAAAATGTTCGACAATCATTTGAGTCTGCTGCTATATAATAACCTTGAGAGCAAAGCCGCGGAAATTGATAGTGATATTTCCTCTGTTGTCAATCAGACAGCAACTGCTGCGGAACAGATTACAAAAGATGCAGAGCCATATTATGTTGATTATGATACTTCGCAGAGATTATTGTCTCTGAATCGGTCACAATTACGTGAGCTAAATAGCCTGACAGCGCCATATGTTCAGGAAATAGCCAGATTATGGGGCGTGAGCGGAGCTTATGTTATATGGGCCGCGTCGCCTGATTACAATGATCAGGTTCAGGAAGGATTATATATAATTGACAGTGAACCAACTGCTAATATTCCCAATAAGTCTGACTTGTCACTACTGCGTGGTTCATCCAATTGGGCGGCTTCTCAGAGTATGTCGCTGAGTAATAAGTGGAACCGTTTTTTTGGTCTTGCTGATGATGAAGTTTACTTGCCTCGTTTTAGTATAAGTCAAATGCAGGAAAGACTAATATCAATTCCTGGCAAGATTGATCAGCACAGTTTTGTTGATCCTGCGAAGAGCAGACCGAGTGATTATTCCGTATGGTCCTACGAAACAAGCTTCGATGGTTCGGATGTTTTGATTTACTATTTACCTCTTCTGACTTCAGAAATGAAGATTATTGGCATAATGGGTATTGAGATAAATGCATCAACTATTTTATCAGCTCTTCCTGATCGAGACCCGGGTTACAACAGCAGCGCGTATATGGTTGGCCGTGGCAATCCCGGAAGTGTTGTCACTTTAAGCCGTGATCTTGTTAAAACTTATGCACTCAACGATATCTATTCGCTTTTTTCTGATGAAAGAAGTAAAAAAGTACTCAGGCTACAACCGCAGGAGACGTCTGAACTTCATAAATTCATTCTTTCGGATACAGGTACCACCGAAAATCTGGACGATTTGTTGATTGCTGTTCATAAGTTGAAGTCAATACGTTTTGCAGAAGGTAGTGTAAGGGATAATGATCAGGAGCTGCTCCTTATGGAAGCTGTACTTGAAACAGAGCTTGGCAATCCGGTTGAGTCAATTGCCAGGCAACTGTATATCCTTATTACCTCGGCGTTGACTCTTGCTCTGTTGGCATCATTGGCCGCGTCATCAGCGATTACAAGACCTGTGATAATGTTGTCCAATAAGCTCAAAGTACAAAAACCTGAAGAGGCAATCAAGCTTCCTCGTTTCAATATCAGTGAACTTGATCATTTGTCAGAGTCTATAGAATCAATGAGCGAAAACTTGATAGATGCTTCATTCAGGACAGCTGCGATTATTGATCTTGTTGATTTACCTATTGCAAGCTTCGAAGAGCAGCCTGAACAGGATACAGTCGTGGTTTCATCAGCTATGGGAGAACTTCTTGATTTCAAAACTGATAATAGAATTCAGACGAGATTGAGCATGAGCACCTGGAATGCTCTTATGAAGCAGCTTCTTTCGCATCCTGAAGAAGGAACAGAGGACATATTCAAGTGGAAAGCGGATGCTGATAAACCTGTTAAATGGCTACGCATAAGACAGGCGAGGAGTAATGGTCGGGAGTCAGGCATTTTTATAGATGTTACAGAAGATATTCTTAGACAAAGACGTCTGATAAAAGAAAGAGACTATGATAATCTGACCATGTTACTGAACAGGCGAGCTTTTGTTAAACGTCTCAAAAGCATTATAGATAAAGCTACTGAAGAGCAGTATGCGGTACTTCTGTTTATTGATCTCGATGACTTAAAACAGATAAATGATAATTATGGGCACCATTTTGGCGATCAGTACATTCGCCTGGCAGCGGCTTTTGTCAGCAGCTTAAAAGAAAAATCAGGTTTGTCTGCGAGATTTGCCGGAGATGAGTTCGCTGTGTTTTCTGGCTTAAGTACCAATTTAAATGAAGCCAGAAAAAAAATTGACGGAATGTTGACGCAGATGGAGCGATACAGTCTGGAACTTCCTGATGGTACTACCGTTAGATTGCGGTTGTCCATGGGCGCAGCAGTTTATCCGCTTGATTCTTCAGATTGCAACGAGCTAATTGAATTTGCCGATTTTGCCATGTATCAACGAAAAAAATCCGGCAAAAATGGTCTAACCTGGTTTGATAAAACGAAATTCGCGATCAATCAGCTGAAGATCCAGCAGAAATCT
>JAQVJP010000033.1 GCA_028695145.1 Eubacteriales bacterium | reverse complement strand
AAGTTTACAGTTCACGAATTAGAATAGATTTCCATTAAACTAAGATACCCGGCACGCCTGATTAAGTTATTGGATATAGCGATTTTCAAGATGGGGCTATTGGCTACTCGCCAGTAGCCTTTTCTCGAATTATTGTAATAACTTCATCTAATAAAAATCATTCATTTTTATCATCAATACTCAAAACTTCATCCTGTGCATTTTCAACATCATCATTATCATCTTCAGCAAGTTTACTTAACATGTATTTATCAAGACCTCTATAAGCAAAAAATGTCGTCATTAACAAGTTAAACGCAAAGGCAATAAATACATACCAGAATATCGCGATAATAAAAGCAATCCCAGTGTTAGTAAAAAGCATAGCAGCCGGAACAATCAGCATAATCACAACCGATAATAACAAGAACAACAGATTCATCGGCAGTTTAAGAATCGCGAAATAGAAACTATTGCGATACATCTGTTTGAGCGTCAGCTTAAACGTAACCATCATTGGATACAAATACATTTGCATTATGCACCAGATTACATACATGAGTACTATTACAGTAACCAGAATTGTGCGCAGCATCTCTTGCTGTATCATCTCTGTCTGGCGATAAAAATATAGATTAACAATGAATATTGCTGTAACAGCGAGGCTTATCAAACTTGAAACCATTGACTGCTTAAAATTGCTGATGGCGTTATCCTTAAAATCAGACCAGATAAACGCATGCTCTTCCCTTGCGTAATTCCTTAAAACATAAACAATACCAGCATGTACAGGACCTGCGACAATCATTGATAAACCGATCATCAATGCCCCAAACAAAACCATAAGAAGTGTCATTTCCATCGCTTGAAGCACAAGAGCGTCAGCGTTGTCAGTCAATGTTTCAGCAGCGGAACTAAGAGCCATTTGATAATTTGGGAACAAGGCTTGAATGAAATATGAACTGCCAAAAAAAGCAATAACAACGGCTGGAAGACTGAACAGTACATACATAAGATTAATCATAATCAGCTTCCAGAATTTTCGACCAACAACACCAAAAAAAGTTGGTATAGGACCACGATCAAGATCTTCAGGGTTTACACCCTTACCCTCTTTATTGTAATTAAACAAACCAAAAAAACCTGCCATTATCTGCCTCCAGTTGAATTATCTTCAATCTCAGAATTATAACGCAGCTTCGCGAGCTGGTCAATTTGGCTGAGCGATTCATTAATGATTGCCTGTATTTTACCCGCTTTACCTTTGAATTTCTGTAATGGCAGGTCAACAATGCCAAAGTTAGCGTTCATAGGTTGAAATTCTCTCCCATTGCCTGCTGAAATATAATTTGACATTGCTCCAATAACTGTATGGCTATCTGGCAATTTTTCCCAACGCTGGCTCTCGGCAACTCCTTGTGCCTGCAGTGCAGCCTGCCAGCCAGCCAACAGACCTGATGCCGCTGACTCAACATAACCTTCAACTCCGGTCATCTGGCCGGCAAAGTACAAATCATGCCGGATCCTTGTGCTGTAATCCGCTCTTAGAAGATCAGGTGATTTTAAAAATGTATTGCGATGCATTACACCGTATCTCATGAAATCAGCATTTTCAAGACCAGGAATCATTCTGAAGACCCTTTTTTGCTCAGGAAACTTCAATCTTGTCTGAAATCCAACAAGGTTATATAGACTCGCTGCCTGATCATCCTGACGCAGCTGTACACAGGCATAAGGTTCGCGCCCCGTTCGAGGGTCTCGCAAGCCAACAGGTTTAAGCGGACCGTATCTGATAGTATCACGGCCTCTTCTGGCCATTGTTTCAATTGGCATACAACCTTCAAAAACAATTTCGCGGTCAAAATCATGGACCTGTGCAAGCTCTGCTGAAATCAAAGCATCATAAAAAGCCTGATATTCCTCTTCATTTAGCGGACAATTAATATAATCCGCGCCACCACGATCATATCTAGATTGGCGAAAAGCTATATCGTAATTAATTGATTCAGCTGAGACGATAGGAGCTGCAGCGTCAAAAAAATGAAGAGTATCAAGCCCCAGGTATTCGGTAATTGAAGCAAACAGATTGCCCTCAGTTAATGGACCGGTTGCGATAATAACAATACCTGAATCAGGCAGGCTGTCAACTCTTCGACTTTCAAAACTAATCATGGGATGTTGTTCTATTTTGTTAGTAACCATAGTTGCAAAAGCTTCTCGATCGACAGCAAGCGCACCACCTGCAGGCAAAGCAGTAGCATCCGCACAGTACATAATCAAAGAATTTAGGCGACGCATTTCTTCTTTTAGGAGGCCAACAGCATTTTCGAGTCGTGCAGCTCTTAACGAGTTGCTGCAGACAAGTTCTGAAAACATTGGCAGTTGATGAGCCGGAGTCATTTGATCTGGCTTCATATCAACCAATTTAACCTCTATTCCGGCTTCAGCCAGCTGCCATGCTGCTTCACAGCCCGCAAGTCCGGCACCAATAACGGTAACTGGTATCATTTATTATCCTCATCAGTTTTCTTAGTTTTTGGTTTTGTTTTAGCTTTTGTAGTTTTTTTAGTTTTTGATTCATTCTTATCTATCGGCGATTTATTCTTATCAGAAACATTTTTATCTACTTGCTCATCAGATTTTTCTTTTTCTTTAGTAGTTGCTTTCTTCTGATTTGTCGGGCACTCCCGATTGCCGCATTTGGGGAATGATCGTCCGCGAAATCTCTTCCAGACCATATAACTACCGCATACTTCACAAGTACGACCTTCTATCGGCAGATCCCAACTTATAAAACCACATTCTGGATCACTGCCTTTCTTATCACAGGTATAAAACTTCCTTTTATACTTACGTGAGGTTCGTGCAGCAAGACCAGAACCACAGAGTGGGCACTTGCCATTTACCTGTTCTTCAACATTTTTGGTAAACTTACATTCTGGATAATTTGAACAGGCAATGAATTTACCATACCTGCCTTCTTTAATTACCAAGTCTCCTTCATTACATTCCGGACATTTTTCTCCAGTTGGGGTTTCAGGCATTTTAACATGCTCAAGATTCTCATTTGCGTTTTCAATTTTTTGATGAAACGGCGGATAGAAGGTGTCAAGAATTTCAACCCAATTTTCCTGGCCTGATTCAACTGTATCAAGGTTTTCTTCCATGCCTGCCGTAAATGAAACATCTACAATATTGTCGAAATTCTCTTCCAACAGCTCAGTTACTACAGTTCCCAGATCAGTTGGAAGCAGATGTCTTTTATCTTTTTCAACATAATTTCTATCAAGAATTGTAGAAATAGTAGGAGCATAAGTAGACGGTCTGCCTATACCTTGTTCTTCCATAGCTTTGATCAGACTTGCTTCAGTGTATCTTGCGGGCGGCTGAGTAAATTTCTGCTCAGGTTTTAGGTGGTCAAGTATCAGTACATCGCCTTCTTTGAGTTCAGGCAGCACTTCTGTCTTAAGCTCATCTTCCTGTTTATCTTCTTCAGCGTCTTTATCAGCACTGACACCGTACTGTTTTAGCCAGCCTGGAAAAACAATTGTCTCTCCACTAACTCTGAACAAATGTGTTGAAGCCGTAATATCCGCTGTAACAGTATCAACTACAGCAGCAGCCATCTGCGAGGCCATGAATTTATCCCAGACCAACTTATACAACCTGTATTGGTCGTTAGTTAGTTTTTCTCTTATGTCATCGGGAGAAAGATCAAAATGAGCAGGTCTGATTGCTTCGTGGGCATCCTGTGAAGCATTTTTGTTTTTAAACATTCTTACTGATTTTGGTAAATACTCTTCACCATACTTACTGATTATATACGATTTTGCTTCTTGAGACGCTTCTGGAGAAACCCTCACAGAGTCAGTCCTGATATAGGTTACAAGAGCAGTCGCACCACTTCCCGGCAAATCTACGCCTTCATAAAGCTGCTGGGCAACACTCATAGTTCTCTTAGACGTGAAACCCATATAACGTGATGCTTCCTGCTGAAGTGTACTTGTAGTAAATGGAGCATTGGGTTGTTTTTGGCGCTTGCCTTTTTTTACCTTGAGAACCTGCCATTGTTGATCATCAAGTCTTTTCAACAATTCCTGCATCTCTTCAAGACTCTTAACAGTATGCTTCTGTACCTTCTTCCCATTCCACTCACCATGATATCGGCTTCTGAAAGGATTGTCTTTTGCATTCTTTTTCAGATAAGAGGTGAGCAGCCAGTATTCTTCCGGAACAAAAGCCTTTATTTCACGCTCGCGTTGAACAACCATACGAGTAGCAACAGACTGTACACGACCTGCAGATAAGCCCTTCCTGACTTTGCGCCATAGAAGAGGACTTAGTTCATACCCAACAAGTCGATCAAGAATACGACGTGCCTGCTGAGAGTTAACTCTATTCATATCGATAGGTCTTGGACTGGATATAGCATTTTTAACTGCCGTTTCGGTAATCTCATTAAACGTTATCCGGCAGTCACTGTTTTCATCAATTTTCAAAATATGAGCGATGTGCCAAGCTATAGCTTCACCTTCTCGATCAGGGTCAGTTGCGATATAAACACGCTCAGCGTCAGCAGCCATTTCTTTCAGCTCCCTGATCACCTTCTCTTTACCCTTCATTGTTATATAGCGCGGTTTATAACCCTGCTTAACATCAACACCTATTGTCGATGAAGGCAGATCACGAATATGTCCAACAGAAGCGGTTATTCTATAATTATCACCAAGATATCGACCTATCGTCTTTGCTTTTGCCGGTGACTCAACTATTACAAGATTTTTCCCCATCAAATCAAATCCTTTTCATTTGCAGCATTTCTGCAGTTTTTTATACCATTTTATATAAATATTATTCGGGCATCACGTAACATATATACTTCAATTTGAACAATATGTCAAAAAATATCGTCCTCTTCGACAGATAATTTCTCCTGATAATTCGAGAATACTAAGTGAAGACATCAATCTATTGACGTCAATACCTGTCTTTTGTACAAGAACGTCTGTATCCATTGATTGTTCGCCAAGGCAACGCAGAATCGCCATTTCTTCGACGCTAAATGCTTCTTTTGAAGCCTTGGGCTTATCTGTCAAAAAACTATGATTATTGACGGATTCCCTGACCAATTTGAAATCATCAATAATTTGTCTCGGATTATCAAGCAGCACAGCTCCATCAATTATTAATCTATTACAGCCAGAACTTGTTTTCTGCAATATATTGCCAGGCACCGCATAAACATCGCGGTTCTGTTCAGCAGCAAAAAAGCTGGTTATCAGGGTACCACTGTTTTCAGGCGATTCTGTTACTATTATTATGTCAGCTAAACCACTTAATATTCTATTCCTTGCCGGAAAAAACTGTTTCATAGGTTTTGTTCCAGGTGGATGTTCACTGACAATTAAACTATTCTTCGACATGTAAGTTTGTAATTCTTTGTTTTCATAAGGATAGAAGATGTCCGAAGAGCCTGCGGTTACACCGATCGTCATACAACTATGTTTTATTGAAGTATTATGCGCACAAGTATCAATTCCTCGTGCCAGACCACTAATTATTGCAACATTATATGGTGATAGTTCCTCTACTATCAGTTCTGTTACTTTGATTCCATATGGAGACGGTTTTCTCGTACCAACAACAGTAATTTTCAAATGTGTTTGGTTAAAAGCCGTAAGATCTGGACCTGAACAGAAAATTACTGCAGGTTTACTTCTGACTTCACCAAGATTAGCAGGATATTCATGATCAGTTACACATAAAGGAAAAATGTGATCATTTTGATGTAACAATGCATGATCAGCAGCTTCTTTTCTCAAGCTGATTCGCTGCCATTCTGCAATAAAATGATTGCTTCTTTCTTGAACAAACCTGTTTTCTCTTGTTGACAACTCTATACAACAATCTGAGCAATGTCTATAAAGACACTTATCACATCTTTCCGGGAATACAGATATTCTCTCTAACAACTGCTTTATATCAATTTCATAAATATTATCTAATCCACCTGCACATCTAAGAATTCTGTGTTGAAGCAAGGTAGGTACATGATTGCTTCTGCAAAGTTGCACATACCATATTGCTCTGGCCAGTTTTTTTATATTATAATTCATGCTCATATTTTTCTTCTCTCTAACACACTTAATTTGTGTTTGCTATTTAATCAAACGGGTTTTTGCAATCTAAATTGCAGAGCCTCAGCAACATGACATTTCTTAACAAGTCTGCTCTCGTCCAGATCTGAAATTGTCCTTGCTAATCTTAGAACTCTGATATAACCTCTGGCTGATAGGCCAAGTTGATCCGCAAATCCGGCAGCATAATTTAACAATTTGTCATCCATTTCAAAAAGCTTAACCATATTCGTATTGTCAACCCTTCCATTCAGCATGGGAGGCAAACCATAATTAGAACATCTCTCATATTGCTTAATCCAGCTTTGACTTACTTTTTTTCTCGCTTCAAGCGCTGGTTCACAGGAAATTGCTCTGTTGACTGTTCCGGTTAAGTCCTGAACACTCAGTCTTCTCATTTCTACAACCAAATCCATCCGATCAAGTAAAGGTCCGCTTATTCTATCTAAATGCCTGCGAACACTCTCCACTGTACATCTACATTGAAGTTCTGGCTCGAGATAATTACCACATTTGCATGGATTCGCCGCACCTATAAGCAAAAAATCAGCTGGCCATCTTACATTATAGTTATGACGTGAAATATCTATGAATTGACCTTCGAGAGGTTGTCTTAGACAATCGAGAACACCAGATGTAAACTCTGTCATTTCATCAAGAAATAAAACACCTTTGTGAGCAAGACTGCATAGGCCTGGTTTGGGATTGGTACCACCTCCTATCATCGCAACTTTTGTCACAGAATGATGTGGAGATTCATAAGGTCGCCGGTTTATTAAACCACTTCCTTGTGGCAGTTTACCGGCAACACTGTGTACCATCGTTACAGATCTGGCTGATTCGTGATCCATATCCGGTAATAACAATGGTACGGTACGAGCCAAAGTAGTTTTGCCGCAGCCTGCAGATCCAAGAAGCAAACTGTGATGCCAACCTGATGCAGCAATGAGCATCGCTCTTAATGCTTTTTTTTGTCCAGATAATTTTGAAAGAAGTGTCAAACTATCATCATTTAGAAGTGAGTTGCCTTTTTCACTAATACTTAACTTATTATTTAAGTATTCAATTTTATTCGGTATCTTATTATTATGTTGCATACGTTCTAAATAATTGCAGCTCAAAATTTCTGCAGCGTCTCGAAGATTAGTTACTGCAAGGGAATTTACCCCTTCAATTTCCACAGCTTCATAATAATTATCTTGAGGTATAATTATCTGAGAAATTCCTTGATTTAAACATGCTACAGCTCGGCATATCACGCCTGGAAGAGGTTTAACCCGTCCTGTAAGACTAAGTTCGCCGAAAACGCAACAAGGACAATCTATTTCAGCAGGTTTTAACTGGCCGGAAGCAATGAGTATCGCAAGTGCCAGAGCAAGATCAAAACCTGTACCTTCTTTTCGCAACCAAGCTGGTGCATAACTTGCTGTTAATCGACCTTGCGGGAAATCATAATGGCTGTTTCTTATTGCAGCGTAGACTCTGTTCCTTGACTCTCTGACCGCACAATCTCCCAAGCCTACAATCTCAAAATGTGGTAATCCAGGTAATAATGACACTTCAATTTCTACAAGAGTTCCTTGGATTCCATCAAGCGCGCAAGACATTACTCTGCCATATTTCACCTTGGTTTTGTTTATATATTCCATAGCATATACTCCCTGGCAAATTATCTTTTGCATTTAGTATAATCACAGTATGATGCCTACACACACTACAGCCCGATCGACAAAAACAAACAAATAAGTACAAAAACTGTCAAAAGCAGGTTGGTGTTGCCTGTTCTGCGCTAATCTGCCATAATACCTCAGGTAAAGATTGTTGGAGGAAATTATCATGCGTCTGGGAATAGTTGGTCTGCCTAATGTTGGCAAAAGTACACTTTTTAATGCAATTACCAAGGCTGGTGCAGCTGTTGCGAATTACGCCTTTTGTACTATCGAACCTAATGTCGGTGTCGTGGCTGTGCCTGATAGCAGGCTGGACGCATTGGCTGAAATGTATAATCCTGAGAAGATTACACCGGCAACAATTGAGTTCGTTGATATTGCCGGACTTGTTCGAGGAGCCAGCAAAGGTGAAGGTCTCGGGAATAAGTTTCTCGCAAATATACGTGAAGTAGATGCCATAGTGCATGTTGTGCGTTGTTTTGATGATGAAGATGTTATGCATGTTGATGGCCAGACTGATCCCACACGAGATATAGAAACTATTAATCTGGAATTAATTCTTTCTGATATGGAATACATGGACAGACGTATCGACAAAGCAAAAAAATTACTCAAAGGCGGAGACAAAAAGCATAAGGCAGAGGTGGATTTCTACGAACGATTGGCATCACATCTTGCTGATGGAAAACCTGCACGAACACTACAGATTGAAGAAGAAGAAATAACTTATTGCAAGGATCTTTTTCTTCTCACATTCAAGCCGGTATTGTATGCTGCAAATATCAACGAAAATGATCTGGGTTCTTCTGATTCCGAATATGTAAAAACAGTGCGCGGAATAGCTGAAGCAGAGCATTCCGAAGTAGTTATTATCAGTGCCAAAATTGAAGAAGAGATTTCTATGCTTGATGATGATGAGAAACAGCTTTTTCTTCAGGACCTCGGCCTGGATGAGAGCGGTCTGGATAAAATAATCCATGCCGGTTATAGCTTGCTTGGCTTAATGTCATATCTTACCGCAGGACCTGCTGAAGTTAGAGCCTGGACAATTGAAAAAGGAACAAAAGCACCTCAAGCTGCCGGCAAGATCCATTCTGATTTTGAGAGAGGATTTATTAGAGCAGAAGTTGTCAGCTTCGACGATTTAATGTCAAGCAAAACTTATGCGGCAGCTCGTGAGAAAGGGCTTGTTCGTTCTGAGGGCAAAGAATATATAATGCAAGATGGAGATGTAGTTCTATTCAGATTTAATGTGTAATTCATCTTTTGTTTCTGGAGTAATCATGAAGCGTTTCATTAGATATTTCAAACTAAACCGGGTTACAAAGAACATTATTGATATTGCTATCAGACCCAGCCAATAAATTTTAGGTTCATCACTGCTTAGAAGATGAGCGAAGCTTGTCAAAATAAGGAGCGCACTCTGATAAACAAACCAGTCAACCGCAAATATTAGCTTACGACCACGAAATTTTTTCAAACAGCGAGTAAGGTTAATCATTAAGTTGACTAAGAGCAATACGCTAATATAGATACCTATGCTTGAAGCAATTATATCTAATAAGTATAGGCCGGCTAAAACAGAACTTACAGCAGCCCACACAAGGCTGCTGTAATCATTTATTGTCTTCAGGAAATTTATCTTCATCATTTTCTTCGTCTTTCTCCAGAAGTCTGAAATCACTATATCTGATACCTCGAGGAGCAAGTTCCTGCTGCATCAACATATATACCTGGTCTGTCAGCTCTTCCATGTTGCCACTGTTATCAATTTCTCTATCTGCTAATTTCAAATACTCGTCTTTTGTCATCTGCATTTGTATTCTTCGTCTGGCTTCATCGTCTGACATGCCTCTTTTTCTTAGTCTGCTGATTCTTGCTTTTTCATCTGCCCAGACAACCCATACCTGGTCACATATATCTAAAAATCCATGACGCACCGGAATCGGCACGTCAAGAAATATTGCTCTAACCTTGGACTTGTTGAGCTTTTCAACCTCAAGCTGCATTTGTGCTATCACATGTCTATGAATAATTGAACTTAATAAATCAAGTCTTTTTTTATCTCTAAATACGGTTCTGGCCATTTTTTCCCTGTCAAGAGAACCTTTTTCATTAAGTACTGTATTACCAAAAGCCTCAGTAATCTCTGTTATTGCTGAACCACCAGCAACTGTCACCTGACGGGAAATAGCATCAGCATCAAGAACAGCAAAACCAGATTTACGGCATATTTCGGCGATTGTACTTTTACCACAGCCAATACCACCTGTTATCCCAATAATAAACATTTGTCATCTCCCTGATTTGTCTTATTAGCTACATTTTATTTGCATTCAGACCACTTGTTGCCTCTATGAACCTCAGCTACAAGAGGCACCTTGAGTTCAACTACGTTCTCCATACATTGTCGGATTATTAATGAAGCCTGTTCAACTTCTTCAAGAGGAGATTCAACAATCAATTCATCATGCACCTGCAAAATCAATCTTGACTTCATACCATTATTGGCAAACTCATCGTAAACTCTGACCATAGCAAGTTTTATCATGTCCGCAGCTGTGCCTTGTACCGGAGCGTTCATTGCAGCTCTCTCACCAAACATTCTGATATTGCGATTTGATGATTTTAATTCTGTAACATATCGTCTTCTGCCAAACAATGTCTCAACATAACCATTTTTTTTAGCAAAATCAATTAAACTATCAAGATATTGTCTTACAGCAGGATATTTTTCATTATAACCACTGATGTATTCGTGAGCGCGCTTAACTGGTATTCTCAAATCTCGAGACAACCCATAATCACTGATACCATAAACTATACTGAAATTTACGGTTTTGGCTGCGGCTCTCTGATCTGGTGTAATCAATTCAGGCGGAAGACCGAAGATGCTGCATGCTGTATTTAAATGAATATCCTGATTACTATTGAAAGCCGCAAGCATTTCTTCATCCTCGGACAGATGCGCTAACAGCCGCAATTCTATTTGTGAGTAATCCGCATCGAGCAATACCCAATCAGGCTGGGATATAAAGACTTCTCTTATTCGTGCGCCTACATCAGTTCTTATTGGAATATTTTGTAGATTCGGGTCAGAACTACTTAAGCGACCGGTTGCTGTCTGTACTTGACTGAAAGTTGTATGAACTCTATGATCACTCGGACTTATCGAGCGTTTTAATCCTTCAATGAAAGTAGATTTTAGCTTGCTAATTTGTCTATGCTCAATTATAAGACTAACAGCTGGATGTGCTTCTCTCAACCTCTCAAGCTCATCTGCATCAGTTGAATACTGTCCACCACTCCGCTTCTTACCAGCGGGCAGGCCAAGTTTTTCATAGAGAATACTGCTCAACTGTCGTGGTGAGTTCAAATTAAACTCAGCATCACATAACTGAAAAATATTCTCCTGCAAACCGTTAAGCTGATCGTTCATTTCATGAGATAGTCTGTCAAGGAGTTTCTGATCAAGTAGAAAACCTGTTTTCTCCATTGATCGCAAAACAAATACCAACGGCATCTCTAATTTTTTTAGTAAAAATTTGAATTTATCATTATCATAAATAACTTTGTCTTGTACTTGTAGAATTTCAGAAATAGCATAACTAAATTTACGTACATTAATAAGTTCGATTTCATCTACTTCATTACTGAAGAAACTTGTATCTCCACTATTGTCATTGTTTCTAATCGAAGCAAGATCCATTTGAACAGGCAAATCTGCTTCTTCCAACCAAGGCTTAGTTGTAGCTTGTTGATACAAACGTGAAAAATCCGGTTTGCCATCGATTTGATTGAGTAAGTAACCGGCTATCATAACATCGTGTGCATTCAGAGCCGGTAACGAGATATCTTCTTCTGCCATCATTGTTTTGAAATCATAACCAATATAGCGAACCTGAAAGCTATTCTTATCATCTAAGTTACCTTGTTCAAGGCAGATGAAGTCATAAAAATCTGTCCAACTTAAAATATATTCATAAACTGTAGAGGAATGATCATTGTTTTCAGTATAGTAAGACATCATCATTTTGTGGTTGCTAAGTTTACAAATAAAAATATTTTGATATCTTTCAAAACTATCAATTTTATTATCACAGCAATTATACTTAATTGTTTTTTCCCATTCCTCAATACTGGATAAATGCTTATAAACAAAATCTGTTTTGACTTCCTCTTGTATAATATTCATCTCAGAATTGACTTCTTCAAGTGAATATTTTGATATAAGACTCCTAAATCCATATTTATGAAACAATAGAAGCAAACTCTCTTTATCGGTTTCCTGAATTCGATAATTTTCTATAGAAGTAATTATCGGGACTTCACGGCAGATAGTTGCCAGCTTATAGCTTAAATGAGCAATTTCCCTGCTATCAATAAGTTTATTTACATGTGATGTTGTTATGTCATCAAGATGTTCATACACAGATTTCAACGAGCCATATTTACTAATAAGAGCAATAGCGCCCTTCTCACCAATACCTTTAACGCCGGGAATATTATCAGAAGAGTCCCCCATTATTGCTTTTATATCTATTAGCTGATCAGGTGTAACGTGATATTTTTCCAGAACATAATTAGGATCAACAATTTGCGTATCAGTTTTTCCGCCTCTTGTAACTGGCTGAAATACTGTAATTTTATCAGATACCAGTTGAAAGCTGTCCTTATCACCTGAGATAATTACGACGTCAAGACCTTGTACCGCTGATTTTTCAGCAAGAGTACCAATAATATCATCAGCTTCATATCCTGCAAGCTCACATCTGGTTATTCCCAGATTATCAAGTAATTCTTTTAACAACGGAATCTGTAGTGCAAGATCATCCGGCATAGGTTTTCTTGTGCCCTTATACTCTGAATATGACTTATGGCGAAATGTCGGCTCGCGCAAATCAAAAGCCGCGCAAGCATATTTGGGCTGTATTTCATCAACATATTTCATCAACATATTCATAAAAGCATAAAGAGCACCTGTCGGTGTTCCGTCAGGTGCTGTTAGCGGGTTTCTGTTGTTTAGACCGTAATAAGCTCTATTAATCAAACTGTTGCCATCAAGCAGCATTATTTTGTCAGCCAATACTATGCCTCCTATTCAGTTGAAGCTTGATCAGAAGATAGTAGAAGAGCAATCCATAACAAACCGTCTGCATCAATTTCTTCAATTTGCTGTTTCCAGGCAGAAGTCTCTTCCCTGCCGATCATTTCTTCAATTTTACTGATATTTTCTCGTTCTTTAAGAACAATAATATCATAATACTTATCGGCTGTATTGTTAAGAACATCTATAATATTTTCATTTGCTGTTTCTATTTCTCCACTCGGCCAAGCCGATAGAATTAAAACTCTGCTTATCTCTGTTTCTGATTTCTGCACTGTTGATGGAATTGTTTCGCTCTCTGTCTGAACCTGATCCTCAGACCCTCCTGCTTGTGAGGTTGAAGTTGTGGTCGTAGTTGTAATAGATTCTGTCAAAATCCGAATTCCTGAAGCTTCGGTAAACAGATCAGCAAATGATTCCTCATTTAAATCTCGTGTTCCGACTACAGACAAATCCTCAAACCTGCCACTATAAACACCCCAGACCCTTTTGCCAGCATTTGCAGATTCTTCTTGATAAAACTGTTCATCGGAAGGATTGTCCGATTCCTGACCATCTACGTCGACAGCAACCTCAGTCCTGGTTTCAAGAATAGTTTCCAGTGGTAAAGTCGCAGCATCGTCTGATGCCGCATCAAATGAGTTCTCTTTGTTAGATGCGTAATCAGCAGCACCCGTTGTCTCATCAACACCTGCATCAGCACTAAAATTCGACACACCTTTGGCACGACCATCATCAAGCAGAGTTCCTGTCATTGTTCTATCATGAAAAAGTATTCCTACAGCGATCAACAAGACCAACACAGCTGCATATCCTGCATATCGAGTGAAACCAGACAAGAATCCTGCTGATTTCTTTTTGTTAATAATATCAGCCGGAATATTCTCTTGTTCAACAGGACCTAACTTATCTTCAACGTCCTTCTTATATTGATTAATGTAGCCGGCTGCTCTTGAAGCCTGTTCATTAGACCGTATAGTCATCATGATTTGTTCATGCATGCGAACTCTGTCCTGTTCACTCAAATTGGCTTCTGAATCGTTTATATCACTCAGATGTTGAAGCCAATGCTGCTGACGACGCAATTCCTCCGAACAAGACTCGCATTTCTGCAGATGAGCAGCAAACGCTGTTTTTTCATTTTGTGATAAATTATTATCCAAATAATCTGTCATAGCAGATAAACATTTTTCACAATTATATTTCACAGTATTCGCTCCCTTCTCTTTAAATTAGCATATCTATTACTCTTTATATTTATTAGACGTATACAAGTTTAAATTTGTTCCGGCTTCTCAATAAGATCCATCATCTGTTTTCTTGCTCTGAACAGTCTTGATTTTACCGTACCCTCAGCGATATCAAGATACTGCGCTATTTCCCGATAATTATACCCCTGAAGATCCCTTAGTATCAAAACATCCCTCATATTATCAGGCAGTTCAAGCAGAAGCGTTCTCACGTGCTCTGCGGACTCATGATGTTCAACTATTTCATCAGGTAATGGCTCTTGATCCTGCAGCAACTCAACCGCAGAAGAACCATCTGAATCATGATTCAAACAGTTATCTAATGAACTGGTTCGATTTCTTGACTTGCTCCGATTAAAATCAAAACACGTATTGACCGCAATTCTGTATAACCACGTATATATCGAAGATCGCTCCCCAAATTCTCCCATAGAAACCCAAGCTTTAACAAAACACTCTTGTACACAGTCTTCAGCGTCTTCATGATTACCTGTCAATTTTAAACATATACTGAATATTCTGGGCAAATATTTTTCAACAATACCGGCAAAAGCCTCAGTATCTCCTTGCTGCGCCATTTTGACATTCTTATGCTCTTGCAGATCATGCGAGTTCATCATAAAACAATCCAATCTGGAGAATACTATCACTCATAAATGGTCTCTATCCAGCCACTTGCCATCAGGACCGTAATTTCTTCTCAATCTACGAGCAACGGGCATCATTGCCAAACCAAGTAAAATCGCTGCCACTCCTTGAATAGCATTAAACGGCAAAGCAATAGCAGCAGTCATAGCTCCTCTGAACAATCCTTCACCAGCATTTGTTAGAGAATAATAAAATGTCTCAAATATAAAATATCCCGTGATCATTATGATTTCACAAAGCATAATGACAAGTGCGATCAAAGGATATTTCATGTCCGGATACTTTTTAAACAATAATCCGGCTGTCAATCCCATCAAACCTTTGATCAAAAAAGTCGCTGGAGCAAAAACTACATATGAAGACAATAAATCAGCAAGAGCAGAACCTATAGCAGCACTAATCGCCGCATATGGTCCCATAATCATAGCTGAAGCCATGATAACACCATCTCCAAAATTTACATACCCCTTAAGAACGGGAGTTGGTATGGGCAACTGGAACACCATGGTAGCTATTAAGACGATCGCGGCAATTATACCGCCATAAGTTATTTGTCTGATTGTATCTTTTAATCGATTGCCATGTGCTTCACGATTTCGTTCATTTGACATGTTTTTTACTCCTCGTGCAAATATGATCTAACTATAATTGTTGCTTCTGTCACTGTCAATCTCACATCATTTTCAACATACCTGTCAATTAATTGTAATTCCTTGTAAAAAGCCGATTTGCAAAGGTTTTTACAATTGAATTCTTATCACTATAAGTATATATTGTAAGTTGCCTGTTCATACGGCAAATTCTTGACTCCGGAGTGTAATTATGGTATTTTCCAGTCTCGTTTTTTTATATGGTTTTTTACCATTATGCCTGCTGCTATATTTAATGTCAGGTAGTATTAAGACAAGAAATACTATTTTGTTGATTTTTTCACTGGCTTTTTACGCTTGGGGAGAACCAGTCTGGATTATCCTTATGCTTATTACTGGTATTCTTGTTTATACCGCAGGTCTTGGCATTGATAAATATAGAAATAATTCCGTGCGCAGCAGACTTTTCTTGATTATTACCGTCTTGTCTTCTCTGACTTCTCTTGTCGTTTTCAAATACAGTAGTTTTATAATCTCAAACATCAACATGTTGCCTTTTGCCAATATTCCTGTACCTTCATTTTCATTACCTATTGGAATATCATTTTATACTTTTCAGGCACTCACTTACGCAATTGACTTATATCGAGGCAAAACACAGGTACAGAAGTCACTGCCATCATTTATGCTTTACATTTCTTTGTTTCCCCAGTTAATAGCAGGTCCAATTGTACGCTATTCTGACATCGCAGATCAGATTGCAGATCGTAAGCTGACTATCGAAGGATTCAGTACCGGCATTCATAGATTCTTAATTGGTCTTGGTAAAAAAGTCCTGCTTGCTAATCATGCCGGAGAAATTGTAAGTCAAACTATTGGGACAAGACTGGAGTTTCTTAGTTCAACAGAGGCCTGGATTGGTATAATAGCTTTTTCTTTGCAGATATATTTCGATTTTTCCGGATATTCTGATATGGCTATAGGGCTTGGTCATATGTTTGGTTTTTCTTTCAAAGAGAATTTTAATTATCCTTATATCTCTTCTTCCATCACTGATTTCTGGCGTCGATGGCATATTTCATTGAGTACTTTTTTCCGTGATTATCTCTACATTCCTCTTGGCGGCAACAGACATAATCATATAAGAAACATGTTTATAGTTTGGGCACTCACGGGATTGTGGCACGGCGCAAGCTGGAATTTCGTGTTTTGGGGCTTATATTTCTTCTTTCTTCTTACTATTGAGAAACTCTTCCTGTTACAAGTACTGGCGAAACTTCCCAGAGTTTTCTCACACTTTTATACCCTGATTTCAGTGATATTTGGCTGGGTGTTTTTCTATTTCACAGGTGTACAGGATATACTAATCATGTTCAAAAAACTATTCTTCGCAGATAATCAGGCTTATGATATCAGAGCAGAATTATTGCTGCAAAATGAAATATTATTTTTAGCAGCAGCAATATTATTATCAACACCTATATTGAGCCATCTTTTTGAAGCAAAAGCAAATATGAACAGAGTGAGAAACTGGCATCCGCTTAGAAGTATATTGGCAATTGCGTTTAATACAGCAATCCTCTTTTTCTGTACCGCCGCACTTGCTGGTTCAAGTTTCAATCCTTTTCTTTACTTTCGATTTTAGTCCTAACAGGGGGTGTCAATAATGAATAAGCATCAACAAAACATAATTATAATGTTTCTTTTACCGATTTTCATATTAGCTGTATTCAAAATAATATGGCCTGATCGTGAAGTATCAGAACAAGAAAACAGAAGACTTCAAACGCGTCCTGTTTTTAGCTGGTCAGGATTTTTTGCTGGCAGCTTCAGCACTGATGTCGAAAAATGGTTTGCGGATCAGTTCCCATTTCGTCAGGTATTAATTGACGTAAACACAAATGTCAGATCACTGATGAGTTTTTCTTTTGCCGATGATCATGTGACATTAATCCAGGGTCCGGCAAATGATCTGGGAAACGGTCAGATTTTAACCGACTATAATTCGTCCGAACAAACTAATAATTCAGAACAAATAATAACTGAAACATCGTCTGAACAAACTACCACAACTACAGAAAACGAAACTGAGGAGACTGAACCAGTATCTGATATAGAAACAGATGAAACAGAGACACCAACAATTACAGAATCAGAGCCCGCTATATCCGAAACCCAACCTCAACCGACTCCGGAACAAAAGCCACTGCCAGGAGTAGATGGTCCCGTTGATAACTATTCCGCTGTTATTATTGTTAATAATGTTGCTATGGAATTATATGGATTCAATCAGGCAAAAGCTGATCATTATGCAGACCTTATCAATAGGCTTGCGGAAAGGGCGCCAGATTCTCAGGTTTACAATTTATTGGCACCGACAGCTATTGAGTTCTATTCGCCTGAGAAATATCATACGCTCAGCAGTTCACAATCAAGTGCTATAAATCATGTTTATTCAAAACTCAGTCCTACAGTTCGTACAGTCGATGCTTACAGCAAGTTAGCGGCAAACTGGCAGGATTATTTATATTTTCGCAGCGACCACCATTGGACAGCTCTGGGAGCTTATCAAGGGTACGCTGCTTTTGCTGAAGCTGCCGGAGTTGAAGCGGTATCATTAGAAGCAATGACACATGGAGCAATTGAAGGCGGCTTCCTCGGTAGTCTTTATCGCTATACACAGAGCAACGATTTAAAAAACAATCCAGATACAGTTTATTATTACGAACCATCTGTTGATGTTGCTGGTCTGGCATTTACAGATTCGGAAATGTCCGGCGGAAGAGAGATAGAACTAATCAACAAAAATCCAGGAAACAAAAACCAGTATCTGACGTTTATTGAAGGAGATCATCCTCTGGCCCACTTCCAGACATCAGTAAAAAACGGGAGAAGCGTAATTGTTATCAAAGAATCGTACGGCAACGCATTTGTTCCCTATCTGTCCAGTCACTATGAAAATATATACGTGGCTGATCCGCGCAATATAACAATGGATCTGCCCGACTTCGTAAGCCGGCATCAGATCCAGGATATAATCGTTATTAATTACTCGTTTGCTGTAAGTAATCAGAAATGGGTAGATGGGTTCAGCCGGATGATCGGCTGAACCACACTTTTACCAGTTTCACTGCTTGTTCGCATGTTGATGCATAGCTGTAGATAGCATGAGTTTAATTCTATTTAACTGATTTACTTCGCTTGCACCAGGATCATAATCAATAGGTACAATGTTTGACATGGGGTACTGCCTGCGCAGCTCCTTGATCATACCTTTGCCGGTAACATGATTAGGCAGACAAGCAAACGGCTGTGCACAGATTATGTTTGGGACTCCGCCTTCAATCAACTCAATCATTTCAGCTGTTAAAAACCATCCTTCACCGCTGATATTACCCAATGATAAAACATTTTTCGCCTTGTGCCCCAGTTCTTCGATAGCTGTTGGCGGATCAAATTTCCCACCGGTAGCAGCTAAAACTCTTTTCATCCGAGCTCTGTATGTTTCAATAATTCTGATCATTATTTTGGAAATATAAGCGCCTTTGGCACTGGTGCCCAAATTCTCATATTTCCATTGAGAGTTGTAAATTGTGTAGAGGAAAAAATCAAGAAGACCTGGCATTACAGCCTCACATCCCTCTGATTCAATTACTCCAACTGCGTTATTATTGGCATCGGGATGAAATTTAACCAGAATTTCCCCTACCAGACCCACTCGAGGTTTTCTCTCAATCGTAGTTAATGGCAGCTTATCAAAATCATCAACAATGTTATCTATCAGCTTGTTATAGCTCATTTTTCTATTAAGAAGCGTAGAGAATCCTTCCTGCTCAAAATACTCACGAATAATCTGATCCCATTTTTGATAAAGAGCGGCTGCACTGCCTTCTTCCTCTTCATATGGCCTGACCCGAAGTAAAACAGTCTGCAGCAGATCTCCAAGAACAAGAGCCTGTACACATTGATGCAACAGTTTAAGAGTAAAAGAAAACCCTGGATTGCTCTCAATGCCGCCGGCAGACAACGCAACCACCGGAACCTGACCGAAGCCAGCTTCTTTTAGTGCTTTGCGCAAAAAGGCCACGTAGTTAGTAGCCCTACAGCCACCACCAGTTTGAGTAATAAACACTGAACTGTTATCAGGGTCGTAGCTACCATTAATAAAAGCATTTACTAATTGGCCAACAACAATAATAGATGGATAACAGGCATCGTTATTTACATACTTCAAACCTGTCTCTACATCTTCACGACTAACTGTCTCCAATACTTTTGTGTTATAACCATGATTATTCAAAACACTCTCAATCAATTTAAAATGAATTGGCGACATTTGAGGAGCGAGTATGGTATGGTTTTTTTTCATCTCTGGAGTAAACACGACTCTTTCAAGAGTATAAGGTTTTCTTGCGCCTAAAAATTGAGACTTAGTCTTCTTGCGCTCTTCCATTGCAACTTTGAGAGAGCGCATTCTGATTCTTGCTGCTCCAAGATTACTTACCTCGTCTATTTTCAAAACAGTATATATTTTACCTTGTGCTTCAAGAATTTCCTGAACCTGATCAGTTGTAACAGCATCAAGGCCACAGCCAAAAGAATTCAGCTGAACAAGTTCGAGTTCTTCGTGGCAGGCAGTTACAGCTGCAGCCTCATATAATCTTGAATGATATGCCCATTGATCTACCACTCTTATCGGGCGCTCAAGTAACCCAGGTTCCATCACTGAGTCTTCAGTAAGAACAGCCAAACCAAGACTATTAATCATTTTGGGGATGCCATGATGTATTTCTGGATCTACATGATAAGGTCTTCCGGCCAGTACAATTCCTCTTGTTCCTGTTTCTTCAAGAAATTTTAAAATCTCCTGCCCTTTGTCCCTGATATCCTGTTTGAATTTTTTATCCTCGGCAAAAGCAGCATCAATTGCTTTTGTTGTTTCATTGAGATTCACACCAAAATCGGCAAATACCTCCACCAGTTTCTCTGCCAGCTTTTTCCGATTACTTAGTGGAAGAAAAGGATTCATGAAATTAATATTGTGATCCCTGATGGCTTCAACATTATTTTTTATAACTTCGGGATAGGAGGCAACTATCGGGCAATTATAGTGGTTATTAGCATCTTCAATTTCTTTCACCTCATAAGGTATGTCCGGATAGAATATATTTGTTATTCCCTTTGAGATTAAGTCAGCAATATGACCGTGTGCAAGCTTAGCTGGATAGCACACACTTTCAGACGGTATACTGTCCATGCCTTTTTCAAATAATTTATGATTTGATTGACCAGATATGATTACTCTAAAATTAAGAGAAGTTAACAACGTAAACCAAAAAGGATAATTCTCGTACATATTCAGAGCTCTGGGAATGCCCAGTGTACCTCTGACAGCCTTCTCAACAGACAAGGGCTTATATCTGAAAAGTCTTTTATATTTGTAATCAAAAAGATCAGGCAAATTCATTGTGCCCGTGCTCTGGCCAGCGCCTCTCTCGCATCTATTACCAGACACAAAACGTTCACCATTGCTAAAGGTTGAAATAGTCAGTTGGCAATGATTTGTACAGAGTTTGCAATGTGTCAGTTCAGTATCTACGTTAAAATCATTAAGCAGATCAGCCGAAATAATTTTAGAAATCTGTCCTTCATAGCGCTCTCTGGCAATTAACGCGGCACCAAATCCGCCCATCAAGCCAGCAATATTTGGTCTTATTACCTCTCTGCCGGCAACGAGTTCGAAGCAACGTAATATCGCATCGTTGAGGAAAGTGCCTCCTTGAACCACAACCTTATCGCCAAGAGCAGCAGGGTCTTTGATTTTTATTACTTTATACAAAGCATTTCTAACAACTGAATAAGATAAGCCGGCAGATATATCGCCAACGGTAGCGCCTTCCTTCTGAGCCTGTTTAACTCGTGAGTTCATAAACACAGTACAACGAGTCCCTAAATCTACAGGGTTTTCAGAGGCCAATGCTTCAAGCGAGAAAGTATGAGCATCCATATTTAGCGTTTCCGCAAAAGTCTGGATGAATGAGCCACAGCCTGAGCTACATGCTTCATTAACCATAATGCTATCTATGACGCCATTCTTCACGCGCATACATTTCATATCCTGGCCGCCGATATCAATAATAAAGTCTACACCAGGGCTGAAAAATTCAGCTGATTTATAATGTGCCATCGTCTCAATTTCGCCCTCATCTATACCAAGAGCCGCTTTGATCAGATTTTCGCCATAGCCAGTGACACATGATCTCGCGATAAAAGCCTCAGCAGGTAATTGAGTATAAACCTTGTTTAAAATCTTAACAGCGCTTTTTACAGGATTACCCTTATTACTTGCATAATAAGTAAAAATAAGTTCTCCTTTATTATCAATAAGCACAGCCTTAGTTGTTGTACTGCCAGCATCAATACCAAGAAAACAAGGGCCACTTGCTCTTCTAATGTCCATTAGTTCAACAGATGCCTGATCATGGCGCTTGTAGAAGTTTTTCTTCTCCTCATCATTCATAAACAATGGTCTGATTCGGGCAATATCTTTATCAAGTTTGCGATCAGTATTGAATCTACGTAATATCTCGCTCAAAGAAACCGGTTTGTGGTCAGCAAGCAGCGCAGCGCCAATGGCAACATAAAGCTGAGCTGTTTCTGGAGTTATGAAACTGTCAACATTCTCAGTTAGACTACGTTCATACGCGTGTCTTAATTCAGGCAAAAAATGTAAAGGACCACCAAGAAAAATAACATGTCCTTTTATAGGCCGTCCGCACGCAAGACCGGCTATTGTCTGATTGACAACTGACTGCAGAACAGACGCTGCAAGATCTTCTTTTGCAACTCCTTCATTAATTAATGGCTGGAGATCACTCTTAGCAAAAACACCGCAACGAGAAGCTATCGGATATAGTCTTTTGTATTTGGCAGCAAGCTCATTTAAGCCGCCAGCATCCGTTTGGAGCAACGTTGCCATCTGATCAATGAAAGCTCCTGTTCCGCCAGCGCATGTACCGTTCATTCTTTGTTCAGGTACGGGTTTCATATAAGTAATCTTTGCGTCTTCGCCACCAAGTTCAATAACGACATCCGCTTCGGGATTATATACTCTGATAGCTTCAGTCTCTGCAATAACTTCCTGAACAAAATTCATTTCAAGCCACTCGGCAACACTTAAGCCGCCGGAGCCAGTAATACTAATCATTACATTTGAATCTGGATATAAATCTGCGACCTCAGAGAAAGCTTTTTTTAACTCGCCAATACTATCCGCGTTATGTCTTCTATACTGATGATATAAAATTGTATCATCTTGCATCAGAACAATTTTAACTGTCGTGGATCCAACATCGAGCCCCATTCTCAATACAGCATTATTATCAACTGTTGAGCCATCATTAATATGCAGCCTTCTTGTACTTGAAGCTGAGTCAGATATCTCATTTAGTATATTTTGTTTTTGAACCATGTGAAAACACCCACACACTCTTTCATAATAAATTAATTTTGGTAATCAAAGTAATTGCTATTATAATGCAACAAGACACTTTATTCCATGCATCCTACTAAATGTCATGATTATTCAAAGGATAAACGGACATTTCATGATATGGGCAGCATCCATAGAGAACAATTGATACGGTTTTTGCTGTAAGCGGTTCAAAAACCTGACGCATATGTACATAAGCCTGGTGCATTTGTTCTTCGTTGTAATCAAGACCAAGGGTACAGTGAGCTACCCAGTTTTCTTCATTATATAAAGGGGAAAAATCAGAACAGCAGTCTGATAATAACTCATTTAATTCTTGATGCATAATAGTCAAATCTGATGACACAGATGGGTTCAGAAAAAGCACTCCCTGTTCAGTCGGGAAAATTCCTAAGCTTGAAAAGTTTAAGGAAATTGAACTCTTCTTAGCAGCGTACTCTTGCAGAAGCTTCTCAGTAGAACCCAAATCAGTTTGATTAAATTCAGCGAGTGTTAAATGAGGCTTCATACCAATGTTAATATAGCGGCGGTCGAGTCCCAAATCAACAAGATCATAAGTCCATTTGTTTATCTTCTTGCTTGCATCATCATCAAAATAAAGCAATACTGCATAATCCATCAAATATCTCCCATAAATCAAATAAACTACCTTGTTAAATATACCATTTTGACTATTCATACTCAACAACTGAAGCAAAAAACACCGCCATACCAACAAATGATACGGCGGTGCAATCAACTATTTTACTAAAACAATACACACATGCTAACGTGTTATTTACGCTTCAGCTTGATCTCCAAACAAATTCAATCTAAAAAGCATGGACTCATCTTCAGGGTCATCACAGACTATCTTAGCATCGACAAGACGACCACCTTCTATCAAACTGATAATACCAGTAAGCTGGCTTAATTTACTTTTCAGATTGAAACGGTCATTCTCCGGTGTTACCAGATATACCCCACCCTTGCACTTATCAAGAGCTCTAATAAAAGCCTGTACGTCAATATTGTTCATCGCAAATGCCATACTCATAAAAATTCGCCTCCATATCATTGTTGACTTGGTTATTTTTGTCTTGTTATTGTTCATTTACAATAACTATCGTTATTATAACCTGTAAAACCAAGTTTGCAAATCGACAATGATACAAAAAAATGCTGTCTCAGCAGTGCACTGAGACAGCATTTTTCATGGAGCCGCTGGTGAGAATCGAACTCACGACCTATTCATTACGAGTGAATTGCTCTACCCCTGAGCCACAGCGGCATTTACAGGGCGACGATAATAATATCAAAACGCAAGCCCCGTTGTCAAT
>JAQVJP010000032.1 GCA_028695145.1 Eubacteriales bacterium | reverse complement strand
CCTCACACTCAAGCGGCACACAACCTCCTTGGACAGACAGAGAAGTCCGAAAACTCAATATCCAGCTCATTCGTGAACAGCCGCATGAGGTGAGGTACTAGTCTCCAAAACGAGGACTACCCCCAAGTAAAACACCAGCAACACTCAACCCACATGCTGTTATTATCGCAGGTTATCTTTGTTCAATAAACTATTGTCACCGTGCGACAACTTTATTCTAGGAGGAAAACAATGATTGAGATTCATGACCTCGTCAAATATTACGGCGAGAAACTGGCACTTGACCATGTCAGTTTTACAGTTGAGAAGGGCGAAATATTAGGTTTTCTTGGACCCAATGGTGCGGGCAAGAGTACAACCATGAATATTGTCACCGGTTTTTTGTCTGCGACATCCGGTAATGTAACTATTAATGGTTATGACATTCTGGAGAAGCCTCATGAGGCCAAGTCCTGCATTGGTTATCTGCCGGAGAATCCACCGCTGTATCTTGATATGACTGTATTGGAATATTTGAAGTTTGTGTCTGATCTTAAGGGCGTAAGCAAGTCTGATCGTATAGCCGGCCTGGCTTCAATTATGAAGATGGTAAGAATAACCGATGTTTCCGAGAGACTGATTAAAAACCTGTCAAAAGGCTATCGCCAGCGCGTAGGTATAGCTCAGGCGATGATAGGTAATCCTGATGTTTTAATTCTTGATGAACCAACAGTAGGTCTTGATCCAAAACAAATTATTGAAATCAGAAATCTGATCAAGGAGCTTGGACGACACCATACAGTTATTCTAAGTTCGCATATTCTGTCAGAAGTTCAAGCTGTTTGTGATCGTGTTGTCATTATCAATCAAGGCCGAATAGCCGCGATTGACACACCTGCCGGCCTGTCGAAGAAAATGGCAGCAACCTCGAAGTTTCAACTTGCTGTCGAAGGGCCTGCTAATGATATCATTCAAAAAATCAGGCTGATACCAGGTGTTAGAATGGCAGAAGTGATTCTGGAAAAAGAAAAAAATGTCCACATATTGGAGATTGAAAATGCCGCTGATACTGATGTGCGTAAGCAGGTTTTCTTCGAAATGGCACGTAATAGCTGGCCTATTCTCGAAATGAAGTCACTTGATCCAACATTGGAAGAGATTTTCCTGAAGGTTACCGCTGACGGTGCTCAGACAGGGGGTAATAACTAATGAATAGAGTAATGGCTATATGCAAGAGAGATTATCTGACATACTTCCGTTCTCCTATGGGCTATGTGATCATGGCGATTTTTATGGCTCTCAGTGGTTTGTTTTTTTCTTCATTCCTCTTGAACGGCTCAATAGATCTTGCAGGCGAGATGGCTTTTATGCAATCATTTTTCTTCGTGCTGATTCCGCTGATGACAATGAGATCGTTTGCAGAAGACCGAAAAAATGGTACTGAGGTTTTATTATATACTTCACCGGCCAATACAATGGAAATTGTGCTTGGCAAGTATTTCGCGTCATTTTTCTTGTTTCTAACAATGACCGCGACCACTTTGGTTCATGTGTTCATAACATTGCTCTACAATGGCGTAGTCGATGTACGAGTTCTTGGAGCATATATATCGTTCGTTTTTCTTGGTGCTGCATATCTGGCAATAGGTGTTTTTGCGTCAGCGATGACAGAAAACCAGATAATAGCTGCTGTTATATCATTTATTACTATTATGCTCCTGACCTTGATAGACGCTGTAGCCGGAGTTCTTGGCTCAGTGGTTTCTACTCTGCTTGGAAAAATAAATTTCTTCGGACTTACCGGAACGCAGATAAGCTCGGCAGGTGAAGCTGTGACAAACGCTGTGCGCTGGATTAATCCGAGTGCCCGAATAAGTGGTTTTTCCGCAGGCATTTTTGAATTATCGCCCTTGCTCTTTTTTGTCAGTGTGTCCGCGGTGTTCCTATTTATGACAAATAGAGTAATCGAGAAAAGACGCTGGAGTCAGAGGTGAGTAATAATGAGAAAAATATTTGGCAATAGAGATAATTCAAAAAAAGCAGAAAATAGAACTCCTTCCGGCACTGCACAAGCTACGGATGTAGATAAGCGTAACCTGAGTTTACGTAACTATTCCGTGGTTGCTACGATTATGTTCATCGTCCTTGCTCTGATAGTGAATATTGTTTTTGATCAGATGCTTGGTAATAAGCTTAAGTGGGACTGGACAGGAAACAAAATGTATTCAATTGGTGATGTTACTGAGGAGATTATCGGGAGCCTTAAGTATGATGTTGAGGTAATAGGCTTGTTTTCTGAAGATTCTCAATATTACAGTTATTACGCAGATCTTATTCCGATGCTTGAAGAGTATGTAAGCAAATCTAACGGCAAAATCACACTTGATTTTGTGGACCCTGATCTGAATCCAGAGTTGCTAAAACGCATTGATCCACAGGATGTAGTCAAACCTTCCATTGGCAGTTTTGTTGTGTTCTGTGAGACAACCGGCAAGCTTAAGAGCCTTAGTCAAGGTGATCTCTATTCATTTGAGACCACTCAGTATTACGAAACAGTTATGACCGGGATTATTGCTGAACAGAGTCTCTCAGGAGCAATACGCTATGTGCAGTCAGAAACTACACCGGTTATTTATTTTACTTCAGGCCATGATGAAATCGATCATGCTTCACAATATCAAACCATGGTCAGTTTAATGACAAACAGCAATTATGAAGTGAAGTCACTTGAACTGCTTGGCGTTGAGGCAATTCCGGAGGATTGTACCATATTGATTATGGCTGATCCCCGTAAGGATATTACAGCTAATGAACGCGGGATGATTGAAGAATGGCTGCAAAAAGGTGGCAGCCTGATGATTATGAGCAGCTTCAACACAGTCGAATTTCCTGAGTTGAATCAACTGCTTGAAGAATTTAATATTGAAATCAGTGCTGATCGTCTAAGAGATGAAGCTCCTGATAATCAATATCAACAGGATATGTATTCTATGAGGGCAAACGCACCTGCAGGACTAGTTACAGCATCAGCTATTGATAGATATACACTTGTTCTAAATGCTCGTAGAATTAATCGGTTGATGAATGAACGTGATTGGGTTCAGGTTGAGACTATACTCAATACTTCTGAGCAAGGTGTTGCGGAAGTAAACGGGAATACTGAAGAAACATCGGCTCAAGCTGTTCAAAATATCGCTCTTCTTTCTGAACATAGCGGCTGGCTTGATGGTGATACTGTTAAGGATCCGGCCAGAGTGTTGGTTTATGGCAGCAGTGATATTTTCCGTGAAGATATAATTCAGGCATTTGGCACTAATCTATATAATCCAACTTTGTTTTACAACAGTATAAGCTGGCTGGCCGGAGATGTTGAAGATGATAATCTTATGATCAGCCCAAAAGTACCGGTTTCCTACGCTATTACTTCCGGCAGTAGTACAACTATAGTTGTAACAGCTGTTATCGTGATGCTTGTTTTGCCGCTTGCTCTGCTGATAATGGCTCTTGCGGTATATCGCAAACGTAAACATCTCTGATGGGGGTTGTAATAATCAATGCATAAACAAAAAAGACTGATAATTATTATGGCTTGTGCAATTGTGATTCTTGCAGGAGTTATGCTTGTTCCTAAAATATTTCCACCTGCTGAAGAGACAGAGTCGACTGCCACAACGGCAGCGGTTGAAGCTATGCTTGAGTATGTGTCTTCAGATATTGAGCAAATTGAGATTGAAGGGCTGTCAGATGACATTATACTGATCCCTGAAGTTGTCGATACTGGCGATGGCGATGAAATTGCCTGGAAATTAACCGGTCTTGAAGGTTTGCCGGCTGATCAGGATAGAATTGACAGTTTTGCTTCGTCACTGATTAACCTCAGTCCAGATAGAGAAATTGAACCGTCTGCTTCTGACCTTGATAAGTATGGTCTGCAAACACCTGCTTTTACCGTTGTTTACAAATTAAAAGATGGAAGTATCAACGAACTTAGAATCGGTGACACACTTGGCAGCGGCAGTGGTGTATACGCTTCTGTAAAAGATAGAGTCTGTGCTATAAACAGCAGTTTAAAAGACTCACTTGCTTCAGACTTGTTGGACTGGCTTGATAAGGCTGCCCCTGTGGCAATTGAATATAATTCTGTGACAGGTTTTTCTATTGAGAGATCAAGGGATCAAATGTTTATTTCAGCCGATTGTAAGTTTACTGGCGATCCTGAAGATAATCAAACCCCGGCTCTGAGTTTTACTGTCAATGAACCGGTTTTTAGAGCCGGAGATACTGAAGCATTGAGTGCCATATTAACTCAGATATCATCCCTCAGCGCAAATGAATATATCGAGTTGAAACCACAGGATCTGAGCGTTTATGGTCTTGACACGCCGAATTATAGATTTGTTATCTCATCTGCAAAACAGGATCCTGTTGAAATTGTTCTTGGTTCTGAAGCAGGTTCTGGAAGTGTTTACGCAATGAGTAGTGAGCTTAATGCTGTGTTTACTGCCGATAGCTCTAGCTTAACCAGTTTGGATACGCCTTTGCTTGATCTGCTTGACCCATTTATAAACCTTCATAATATCGGCAGAGTCAGTAAAATTGAAGCGGAAATTGAAGATGTTTCGTTTGTCACTGAGATCTCAGTTGATCCGGGACAGTCGGCCAGTGATGATTCCACAGTTTTCAAACTTGATGGTGAGGACGCGAAAATTTTTAGCCAGACCAATAATAACCTCTACTCACGTTTTTACCAGAGTATTATTGGCATCATGATTTCAGGTATTGATACCGAAGCAGTACCGGAGAATACTGCAGATTCGCGACTTGTATTCCATTTGGAAAAAGATGAAGATACTGGTGATGGCGCCAGAGTCGAAATAGTTGAATTTGCCCGCAGGGACGATTATACTGATTATGTTTTTATTGATAATGAGTACACCGGCTGCTATATAAGCAGAGATGATGCTTTCTATTCGCAGGAGAGCGGTAGTGAAGGCATCGTGACAGCATATAAAATGATGAAGTACGCGATGGACGCAGCGGTGGATGGAGTATTTGATACAGAGGATGGCTATAAGCTTGACTGATAATTATGGAAAATAAACGTAGAACCTATTCCGCACCGCGTCGAAGCAGAGCCAGCCTGATCGTTCTGATCGTGCTGGCTTTGCTGCTTATGATCGCGGCAATAGTATTGGCAGCAAGTCTGCCTGATGAAATTGATTTGCCGGATGAAACGAGTCCTGTAATCTCGCAACCTAAGCTTGATACCGGCTATGATACAGATTATCTGCAGGCGCAGAATTCGTGGCCGCATATGGACGGCGCTGTCAGGCTGACTAATAATCAGCTGTCATTGCTTAACATACAGGGACAGGAGATTTTTTCATCTCAGGCTGAATTGACAGCGCCTTTTTGTGTGACTGCCGGTAAATATCTGCTTGCTGCCGATCGGGATGGCCATAATTATCTGATGATAAACAATGAACGGGTTTTGTTTTCCGGCAATCTGCCCGGCAGAATAGTTGGTGCTGCGGTGCGAGCTGATGGCTGGCTGGCACTTATTGAAGATCAGACTGATGGTCACGGTATTGTTCATATCTATGAACCTGATACCGGGCTCAAGCTGTTTGATTGTTATTTCCCGGAATCAGGTTATGTGCTGTCAGTTGCTTTTTCACCTTATGAAGATGTTTTTGATGTTGCTCTTCTCAATACAGACGGCTCATCACTGCAGACTGTTTTTAAACGATACCGCCTCGATGGGCAGGAAATGGGTCAATTAATGCCTGAGAGTCAGAATATTTTACCTATGATTGTGTATAATGAAGATGCTCAACTGATTGTAGGTGGCCAAACTGAGATAAGGGCCCTTGATTATGACAAACAAGAACCTGTCTATATAAGTCAGTTCAATGACATTAAAACTATGCTTACTTATGATAATGGATACGCTTTTTTGGCTCGTGAGAGAATTGGAGACAGGTGGTCTTTGTACATTAAGGAAAATAGTTCATCTACAACTGCTGCCTATGAAACAGGTGAGGATTTAACTGTTCCGGTAGTCAGGGGGAATCTGCTTGCTGTTGGTAGTGGTACCTACATAAAAGTTTTTGATCTTGATAAGCGGGAATGGCTGTTGGATCAAAATTTGGCTGTAGAAATCATCCGTGTTGGATTCGCGTCAGACAGCTCTCTGACCTTGATTACACGAACAGGTGTTAGAAGATTGAATTTGTCTGAACAGGGAGGATAATAGTGGTAGTAATTCATAATTTTTCGCGTGGTTATATTGGAAGAAGTCTGGCGGCTGCGGCTGATGCTGAGAACATCGTTCAAGACGCTGTTATTTGGAACAGTCGCGCGGAGGTGCCTGAGAAGTATAAATGGCGACTTGAGGATATATTTGCTGACGATGAGATTTGGGAAGAATCACTGAAGTCTCTTAAGCCGATTGTCGATAAGTTAGAGGCCTGCAAAGGTATGCTTGCCGATTCTTCTGCTATCCTTCTTAAGGCTCTTGAGCTGGATACATCTCTTGACATGATACTCAGCGAGCTTGTGGCTTATGCCAGGATGCGCCGTGATGAGAATAACGCACAGGCCAGGTATCAGGATATGACTGATCGTGCTATGTCTTTATACTATCAGATTGCTGGCAGGACTTCATTTTTACTTCCGGAAATCGCTGCTATACCTCAGGCAGAATTACTTGCGGCCATAGAAGAACAACCTGATCTGGAAGTTTATCGACATCGTTTGATCAATCAGATCAGACAACGTCCGCATATTCTCAGTGAGTCTGAAGAAAAGCTGCTTTCGGCTTTTGGCAATGTCAGTCAGGGTATTGAGGATATCCATACTATGCTTGACAATGTTGATATAGATCTGGGTTCTATTGAGGATGAGGATGGTTCACAGATCAAATTGACGATGGCCAGATTTGCTCAGCTGCGTGATAACCCCAGTCGTCATCTGCGTTCAGAAGCTTTTCGCCAAGTTCATGCGTCGTATGCTGCACTTGGCAATACTCTGGCGGCTCTCTACAGCACTCAGATTCGTTCTGATTATATGTTTTCTGCAGCCAGGAAGTTTGGAAGCACCATAGAAGCTTCTTTATTTTCCGACAATCTGCCTCTGTCACTATATGAGAATCTACTTGAGGCTGTTCATGAAGCGCAACCGATACTAAACAAATATCTCGAGTTGAGAAGACAGGTTCTTGAACTCGATGAGTTACATATTTATGATACGTATTTGCCAATAGTTAAAATGCCGGAACGTAGATACACATATGAACAAGCTTGTGATATTGTCCGTGCGGCTTTTGCTCCTCTTGGGGAAGAATACTGCGCTCTTGTTGACAAACATTTGACTGATCGTTGGATTGATGTCTATGAGACACCTGGTAAAACGAGCGGAGCTTTTTCCTGGGGAACATATAAATCTCATCCTTATGTACTGTTGAATTATAGTGGTACATTATCCGATGTATTCACTCTGGCTCATGAACTTGGTCACAGCCTGCATACACTTTTTTCTTCAAGAAGACCTTTTCCACAGGCTCATTATCCGATATTCCTTGCTGAGATCGCGTCGACTGTGAATGAGAACCTCTTAATCAATTATCTGCTTGAACAGTGTGATGAGAATACTCAGGATGGACGTATTGAAAAAACCTGGTTATTGAATCATCAGCTTGAAGGTTTTAGGTTAACTGTTTTCAGACAGACTATGTTCGCTGAGTTCGAACAGAAGGCTCATGCCATGTCGCAGGCAGGAGAGACTCTGAACGCAGAAACTCTGAACCGCTTGTATGGTGGCTTGCTTAGAGAATACTTCGGACCGGACACTGTAATTGATGAGTATATGCATTGGGAATGGTCAAGGATTCCGCATTTTTACAACTCTTTTTATGTTTATAAATATGCGACGGGTTTTTCGAGCGCTGTAGCTATAGCTGATATGATTTTGAAAGATGGCTCAGACTATGTGGAAAAATATTTACAGTTTCTATCAGCTGGTGGTTCAGATTATCCCCTGGATATTCTGATGCAAGCCGGTGTTGATTTAAGAGAAGCAGCACCACTTAAGTCAGCGATGGCTGTTTTCGCTGATACTCTAAATCAAATGCAGCAGCTGTTAAGTCGTTATGGTACATGATCAGGAGGTTGGCAGGTGGAAACTGAACTGAAACTTCGTATACTAAATCCAGCAGATGCTCAAGCGTTATTTGATCACGATTGGGTAGCTCCGCTGCTCATGCCCGGCTCTGAGAGACAGATGAAAATGCATAGTTTGTACTATGATACCGAGCAAGGAGATTTGAATCAACGGATGGCAACCTTGCGCGTGCGTCTGGAGAATGAGTTAACAGTAATGACTATTAAATTAGGTGAAAAAAAACAGGCATCTCTCCATCAGCGCCTCGAGTGGAATCTAATATTGTCGGAGGAGACGTGGGAGCCTGATTTAAGCGAAGGCTTTGATGCGCAAGCTTTTCTCAAATATGCTGTCAGCGATGGTGATCCTGATGATGAACTAAAGGAGATTCTTGAACTGATTGATGAAAAACCATTGATACCGGTTTGTGAAGCGCGGTTTACAAGAACTGCCTGGGATATTGGCTATGGGGATACCTTGATGGAGCTTGCGTTGGATGATGGTTATCTTAAGGGTGGAGCTCTGCAGGAAACACTACTGGAACTTGAATTAGAGCTCAAGGAAGGTGATGTAAGAGACTTGCTGGCACTTGGGGAGTCTTTTATGGAACGTCTACCGGTAGAAGCTGAGCATTGCAGTAAATATGCCAGATGTCTGGATTTGCTTGAGCAGGAAAAGCGTATGAAAGCAGGAAAGTAATCAGCATGCATGTGACATATGACATAATAATAGCCGGTGCCGGTGCGGCAGGTATGATGGCTGCGATTTCTGCCGGCCGTTTGCTTGAATCCGGCAAAATAGTAATCCTGGAAAAAGAAAAACGTCCTGGTCGTAAGCTGCTGGCAACCGGTAATGGCCGTTGCAACCTGACAAATATTAATGCTGATCCTGATGATTATTTTGGTGATGAGCCCAGATTTGCCCGTGGTCCTTTGCACCGCTTCTCGACGGCTGCTGTGTTATCTTTTTTCTCGGAACTTGGTTTGAAAACAAGAGTTGATGATCAGGGACGGGTATACCCCTGGTGCAATCAGTCTGCCGCGGTTCTCGATGTATTACGGCTTGAGCTGCATCGTTTGGGTATAGAAATAATTACAGAGCAAGGGGTAACAAGTGTAGATCAGGTGGGTTCACTTTTTATAGGTGATAAGCCTCTAAACCGCGAACCTGAGTTTGAAGTAAAAACTGCTAACGGTCAAATATACAGAGCAAGAAAAGTCATTATGGCTACAGGTGGACTTGCTGCTCCTGCACTTGGAGCTGATAGCAGTGGTTTGGAAATTGCCGAAAAACTTGGACATGATCTTAGAAAAACTATGCCGGCACTTGTGCCGCTCGAACTTGATAGTCACATTAGTAAAAAACTTAGTGGCATACGATTTGAGGCTGTTGCTTCCATTTTGCAGAACGAATCAGAAGTCATGAGAGCACGAGGAGAGTTTCTTTGGACAGATTACGGCGTTTCCGGAATCGCCGCAATGGAGGTTTCCCGGGCTGTATCAGCATATGATGGTAGTAGTACCATTCTCTTGGATCTGTTACCGGACATGTCAAATGAAGAAATAGTTAGCTGGATCAAGACAAGAATCGCTCAGCATCCTGATCTAATTGTTGATAGTTTGCTTACCGGTTTGTTTCATAGACGAATGGGCGAAGAGTTGATTAAGCACAGTATTAGTAATTCCGTTATTCCCACACTTGAAGCTGTTAGGCTTAAAACTGAGCATATTGTAAAAATAGCGGATTGTCTTAAGAGTTTAAAGATCAAGGTAATTGGAACAAGATCCTGGGACCAGGCGCAGATAACTGTTGGAGGCCTTGATGTTCGCAATTTCAGGCCTGACAGCATGCAATCGCGAATATGTGAGGGGTTATTTGCTGCTGGTGAGGTTCTTGATATTGATGGACCATGCGGCGGCTTTAATCTGCAATGGGCATGGTCAAGTGGCTGGCTCGCCGGTTTCAAAGCTGCCGGTGATCTCCTTAAGCAGGAGGTGTCCGGTTGATGTGCTCTGAGAAGATTGTCGAGCTTGAAATACCAGTTACAGATGTGGCTCATTCGCTTGCTTCAGAGCTCGCAAATAAGCTTAAGTTGTCTATTAATGATTTGCCTGACTATTGGATTGTCAGAAAATCTATCGATGCCCGGAAGAAGAACCGTATTTTGATCAGGTATTCAATCTGTATTGGTTCTAAACCTCAGTATACAGGGATGAAGCAATTAATTAACCGGGATATAGGAGCAGATGTTCTGTCATTGGAATATGGAAGCAAAATATCCCCGAGAGTTAGACCGGTCGTAATTGGATTTGGTCCGGCAGGCTTATTTGCCGCTCTTTATCTGGCTCTGGCCGGTTTGAAACCAATTGTACTTGAGCGTGGTCGAAAAGTTGAAGAGCGTCAAATGGCAGTTGATTTATTTTGGCAGTCAGGTAAGCTTGATCCTGAAAATAATGTGCAGTTTGGTGAAGGTGGCGCAGGAACTTTTTCCGATGGCAAATTGACAACCAGAATCAAAGATTATCGTTCGCGCGTGGTTCTTGAGGAGCTGGTAATGGCTGGTGCTCCGGAGGAAATACTCTGGCTTGGCAAACCTCATATCGGGACTGATATTTTGCGAAATGTTGTGGTCCGCATCAGGGAAAAGATTATCGCTGCGGGCGGTGAAGTCCGTTTTGGCTGCAGAGTGGATCAGTTCGAAGCTGAAAACGGAGAGCTTAGAGGTCTGCAGTACAGCCAATCAGATGGAGCTACAGAGTATCTGCCTGTTAAGTATTTGATTCTTGCTGTCGGGCACAGCGCGCGTGATACTTTTGAAGCGCTAAAAAAGGCAGGCGCGGCTCTTGCTGCCAAGCCTTTTGCTATGGGTATGAGAATTGAACATCCGCAACAGCTGATAAATGTATCGCAATATGGAGCACTGGCAAATGCTCCGGATCTGGGCCCGGCTGAGTATAAACTTGCTGTTAGGCTGCCCTCGGGCAGATCTGTTTATAGTTTCTGCATGTGTCCCGGTGGTGAGGTTATTCTTGCCTCAAGTGAGTTGGGTGCTGTCGCGACTAATGGTATGAGTTTTCATGCGAGAAATATGGCGCAAGCAAACAGTGCCTTGCTGGTAAATGTTGATGTGTCTGACTATGGCAGCGAAGATGCTCTTGCCGGTGTAAAATTTCAGCGAGAGATTGAGCAGCGTGCTTACAGACTGGCGGGCGGCCGACAGGCTGGACTTAGTCAGACTCTTCGCTCGTTGCTTCCCGAGTCTGAGATAGCAGACAATAATGACTTCAGTCGCAGAGTGATCGCGGATATGTCAGAAATGCCGGCAGAATCGACCTTAAGGCCGCACACTGTTGAATGCCATATAGCTGATTTATATCCAGATTATATCTGGCGGAGTATAAAAGAGGCTTTGCCGATGTTTGATCGCAAAATCCATGGTTTTGCTTGGGGTGAAGCGCGGCTTACAGGTCCGGAAACAAGGAGCTCATCCCCTGTAAGGATACTCAGGAATGCAAAATTGCAGTCTGAAACTATAAACGGTTTATATCCCTGTGGCGAAGGTGCCGGTTATGCCGGCGGTATAGTATCAGCCGCTGTTGATGGTATCAGATGTGCTCAGGCATTAAGAGAAAATATTTAATTGTGAGGTAAGTCGAAGTGAAAGTCAGAGTAATTATTAATCCCTCATCGGGCAGACAGACAATACAGAAGCAGGCTTATCAAATAATTGACAAACTTGTAGCGGACAGGACTTTTACCCAGGTTGAGATTATTCAGACTTCAGGGGCTGGCGATGCGATGCGCGCGGCGCGCGATCTCAAACCTTGGCAGACTGACCTCGTTATGGCTGTTGGTGGAGATGGGACTGTAAATGAAGTGGTAAACGGGCTTATGGCAGGAAATCACAAAACACCTTTGACGATATTGCCTGCCGGAACGGTGAATGACTTCGCGTATTCAATGAATATTCCCAAGGATACAGCGACTTATTGCGATATGCTGAGGAAATTTAGGCTCAGAGAGATTGATGCCGGTCTTGCAGGTGACAAATACTTCTTGAATGTGGCCGCCGGCGGGGTGCTTACAGATGTCGCTTATAAAACTCCGTCAGATGCTAAAACTGTACTGGGACCACTTGCTTATTTGATTAATGGGGCTATGGATTTGCCGGGACAGCTCTGGCAGACTGTACCTGTTAGAGTAGAAAGTGATCAAGAACTTATTGAAGATGAAATTATGCTTTTTATTATAAGCAATACCAGAAGTGTTGGTGGTTTTCGTAACCTGGCTCCACAAGCAAGTGTCGATGATGGACTGCTTGATGTGCTGATTGTTCGCAAGATGAGCTGGATTGATTTTTTGCCTCTTCTGTTTAAATTGGTAAATGGTGAGCATATTTCTCATAAAGGAATTATCTATTTTCAGACAGAAAAGCTTCATATATCATGCGGCAACAGCTGTTCTGTCCCGCTTGACCTTGATGGAGAAGAGGGTGACCATCTGCCTATTACAATATCCACGGTTAAGGGTGCTCTGAGATTGGTTGTTCCCTGATTCAGGTAAGTTCCATATATTCTTCGTAACTGTTTTCAATTGAGGCAAGTAATTTCGCGTAGTGCTCATATGTCTGAGGGTCGGTGGACTGATCGAAACTGCTCTCAAGTTGGGATTTTTCTTGCTCCATATTTGCTATTAACTCTTCAAGCTCACGAACTCTCTGTCGGCGTTTTGCTTCATCTTTGCGTTGTTGTGATCTGTTTTCTGGAGCTTGTGACTTATTATCTTCAAGAGAGTTAGAGCGCTTATCTGCTGCTTTTTGTGTTTTTTGCAGCTTCATTCTCTGTCGATATGCGCTGTATGATTCAAACTCATGAACAAAACTTCCGGTAAAACCAAGAATTTTATCGCTGATCTTATCAATGAAATATCTGTCATGGCTAACAGCAAGAATTGATCCTTCAAAATTGGCAAGAGCTTGCTCAAGCATTTCTCTACTGAATATATCAAGATGGTTTGTAGGCTCATCAAGAAAAAGCACATCAGGATTTTCCAGAAGCAGACAGCATAAGTAAACGCGGGCACGTTCGCCACCACTAAGTACGTGTAGTTGTTTGAATACATCTACATCGCGAAAACCGTAGCTTGCAAGCAGACCGCGTGCTGAAGACTCGTTAAGTTCGCTTCGTTCCATGATTAGTTCCAGTATTGTCTGGTTTTCATTATCAAACTCAACATGCTGTCCCAAATGGCCGAATACTGCCTGGGAGGACAGACTTATATCCCCGTTGAAGCCATCAATCTGCCCCATAATTAGTTTGAGCAGTGTTGATTTACCGCAACCATTTGGCCCGCAAAGACAGAAGCGCTGTCTGCGACGTAATTCAAAACTTACATTTTCAAATAGCTTCTGTTGATCCGAGTAGCCAAACCCAACTTCGTTTACTACAAGAATCTGTTTATCAGGAGCACCATCAAGCTGCCCGGGCATGAAACGAAAATTGACTCTTTGATGTTCTTTTCTGGCGTTTTCCCTGATTTGTCCCAGCTTCGCAGATAGTTTTGCCGTTACTTTTTCTCTTGCGTGATATCCTGACATGTTGCGATGCGAGAGCATTGTTTGTGTAACCTGCTCCTGCCTATCGAGTTCTTTTGCCAGGGAGGCCATTTCCCTTTCAAGTGATTGTTGTCTGGCAGTTTCAATTTCCTGGAAACGACTGTAATTACCAGGATTAATTGTAAGGTGGCCCATGCTGAGCTGCGCGGTTGTACTAGCCGTTCTATCGATGAAGGTTCGATCATGTGAAATATAGATAACAGCGCCTTTGAAACTGCTGAGAAACTGTTCAAGCCATTCAAGTGAATCGGCGTCAAGATGGTTTGTTGGTTCATCAAGCAGCAACAAGTCCGGTGACCTCAATAGCAATCTTGCAAGAGCTACTCTCATACGCTCCCCACCGGATAGCTGTTGCAGCGGCCGGTTAATAATATCTCTTGATAAACCGAGTCCATCGAGGGCTTCTTGCATTCTGAAATGAAAATCATAACCGCCGGCCGCTTCAAATTGAGCGGTTAGACGACCATACTCCGCCATCAACCTGTGTTGTGCCGCCTGATCGTTTGATTGCCCGGCATGGGTTAAATCATGCTCGCAGTCACGAAGCTGATCTTCAAGTCTGGATAATTCCTGATCGTGCAGCGCGTTCATATCAAGCCGGCTGATCTCCTCAACATGCTGCGAGAGATATCCGGGAATAACTGATGAGGCGAGAATTATTCGGCCGCTGTCGGGCTGCTCCATGCCGGTAATAAGTCTGAACAAGGTGGTTTTCCCCGTGCCATTACTGCCGGTCAATGCCAACCTTTCGCCACGGTCAATGGCAAAAGACACTTCATTTAGTACCTGTTTGCCAAAATAAGATTTACTGATTTTTTCCACTGTTAAAAGACTCATTTTATCACCTGATCATAAATGGTTGCTTAAGTTACGCAAGATTGCTTCGCAAAGCGTAAGTATAGCATAAATGGCTTGTTTTTCTATAGTTTTGGCAGAAAGCGTTAAGAAAAAGGGACGTGAGTGACATTGTGCAATTATCATTATGCAAGTATTCTTGTACTATACTGCATTTAAAACCATGATTAGCCGATCAGGAGGTAATCAGATGTCTGACAGAAAAATAGAGATTCTGGATACAACTTTACGTGACGGCGCTCAGATGGAGGGCATTTCTTTTTCCGTTAACGACAAATTCCAGGTTTTTGACAGCTTATCAGCTTTGGGAATCAAATATGTCGAAGCCGGTAATCCTGGATCAAACCCCAAGGACAGGGAATTTTTTGCTCGCTACAAGAATGAACAAAGGCAGCCTGCCGGTAGTGTTCTGGCAGCTTTTGGCAGTACAAGACGCAAGGGTATGAAGCCACAGGATGATCCGGGGCTTGCGGATCTGATGTCTGCTGACACTTCAACAATTGTAGTGTTTGGCAAATGCTGGAATTTACAGGTCAGGGAAGTCCTGCGGGTGTCTCTAAAAGAGAATCTGTCGATGATCGAAGATACGATTTCCTGGCTTGTCAGTAATGGACGTGAGGTTATATTTGATGCTGAGCATTTTTTCGAAGCCTGGCGTGAGAATAGAGATTACGCTCTTGATTGCATGCGTGCTGCCGCACGTGGGGGAGCAGTCTGCATCTGCTTATGTGACACAAACGGATCAACGATGCCGGAAGAGGTTTCGCGTGTAACGGGAGAAGTTTTATCAGAACTTGAAGGTGTCAAAATTGGTATACATTGTCATAATGATACAGGTATGGCCGTGGCAAATTCCATAGCAGCTGTTCTTGCGGGAGCGGATCATGTTCAGGGTACTCTAAATGGTATTGGCGAGCGCTGTGGTAATGCTAATCTGGCTACAATTATCGCAAATCTTGAATTGAAGTATGGAATATCATGTTTACCTGAGGGTAAGCTTGAGCATTTGACACCTGCTGTAAGAAACATGGCAGAGATAGCTAATATTGTAATTCCAAATGGCGAGCCATATGTTGGTATTTCTGCTTTTACTCACAAAGCAGGAATGCATGTTGATGGTGTTAAGAAGAATCCTTCTACATTTGAACATGTGCCGCCTGAATCTGTAGGTAATTCCAGAAGATTCCTGATGTCAGAGATCGCGGGCCGTGCGGCGGTTCTTGATGTCATTCATAGAATCAGGCCGGATATGGCGAAAGACGCACCTGAAGTTGCCAGAGTTCTGCATAAGATGAAAGAGCTTGAACATCAAGGTTATCACTTCGAAGGTGCCGAAGCTTCACAGGAGCTGCTTGTTTGCAAAGAACTCGGTATGTATAAACCATTCTTCAATCTGGAGAAAATAAGAATTGCCAGTGAACAACCGCAAACCGGTGAATATAGCGCTTATGCGTTTATTAAGATACTTGTTGATGGAATTGACGAAACAACGGCGGCGGAAGGAGAAGGTCCGGTAAACGCCATGGACAGAGCTCTCAAGAAGGCCATGAAGGTTTTTTATCCTCAGTTAACATCCGTTCGCCTTACTGACTATAAAGTCCGTGTGCTTAATGCAGATGATACAGCATCAAGTGTAAGAACCTTGATTGAATCTACCGATGGACATAGAGTCTGGAGAACTGTCGGTGTTTCTACCGATATTTTGGAGGCTTCATGGCAGGCACTTGTAGACTCACTTGAATATAAATTAATGAGAAGCAAATTAGGTTGGGAGGATTAATTTTATGTCAATGACAATGACTCAGAAAATTCTGGCGGCACATGCCGGGCTTGAACAGGTGAATCCCGGGCAGTTGATTGAAGCTAAGCTTGATCTGGTGCTGGGTAATGATGTAACAACACCGCCAGCGATCAAGGTCTTCGAAGAAACCGGAGCTGCCGATGTTTTTGATAAGAGTAAAGTGGCACTTGTTCCGGATCATTTTACTCCGAACAAGGATATCAAATCAGCAGAACACTGTGCGATGATGCGTACTTTTGCCAAGCGTTTTGATATTGATAATTATTATGAACAGGGAGAGGCAGAGATGGGCATTGAACATGTCGTTCTGCCGGAAAATGGTCTGGTGATGCCGGGATACGCTATTATAGGTGCCGATTCGCATACGTGTACATATGGAGCCCTTGGCGCGTTCGCGACTGGCGTGGGCAGTACTGACTTGGCTTGTGCTATGGCTGCAGGACAGACTTGGTTTAGAGTTCCCGAAGCTATTAACTTCAAGCTTAGTGGCCAATTGAAACCAGGAGTAACCGGCAAAGATTTGATTTTGCATATCATAGGAATGATCGGAGTTGACGGTGCGCTTTATCAATCAATGGAGTTTACCGGTTCAGGTGTTGCTAATCTGCCGATGTCTGATCGGCTGACTATTTGTAATATGGCCATTGAAGCGGGTGGTAAAAATGGTATCTTCCCGGTAGACCAGATTACGCTTGATTATTTGAAAGTATTTGCGCCTGAACGTTATGAGCGTGGAGATTATACAGTGTTTTCTGCTGACGAAGACGCGTCATATATCAGAACAATAGAAATTGATCTGGCAAGTGTACCGTTGACTGTAGCTTTTCCTCATTTGCCTGAGAATGCCAAGGCTATTGGGACTTTTGGCCGAGTAGATATAGATCAGGTAGTTATAGGTTCATGTACAAATGGGCGTATGGAAGATATGCGTTTGGCTGCTGATTATCTTAAGGGCAGAAAAGTTAGCAAAGGCTTGCGTTTGATTGTTATTCCCGGTTCGCAGCGTGTTTATCGTGAGTGTCTGAGAGAGGGTCTTATTGAGATATTTGTTGATGCCGGCGCTGTTGTTAGTGCGCCAACCTGTGGTCCTTGTCTTGGGGGGCATATGGGAATTCTGGCGGCCGGTGAGCGTTGTGTAGCTACAACCAACAGAAACTTCGTTGGCAGAATGGGCCATCCGAAATCAGAGGTTTATCTTGCGGGTGTACCTGTGGCTTGTGCTTCTGCGGTAAAAGGCTATGTAGCAGGTCCGGATGAGCTCTTATAAGTTGAGCCGAAACGATATTTTTCAGGAGGAAATTAAAATGAATGCACAAGGTAAAGCTTTTAAATACGGAGCCAATGTTGATACGGATGTAATTATACCTGCCAGATATCTTAATACAGCTGATCCAACTGAACTGGCAGCACATTGTATGGAGGATATCGACAAGTCTTTTGTTGAGCGTGTCAAACCAGGTGATATGATCGTTGCAGGTCCAAATTTCGGCTGTGGTTCTTCAAGAGAACATGCGCCGGTTGCTATCAAAGCAAGTGGTGTAAGCTGTGTCATTGCTCCGAGTTTTGCCAGAATTTTTTATCGCAACGCTATCAATATGGGTTTGGCTATTATGGAGTGCCCTGAAGCAGCCGAGGCAATAAATGATGGAGATGAGCTTGTTGTTGATTTCGATAGCGGTGTTATTAAAAACCTAACAAGTGGTTCAAGCTATCAGGCGGAGCCTTTTCCCGAGTTCATCAAGAAGATAATAGAAGCTGATGGTCTTGTCGGCTATATCAGTAAAAAATAAGGAGAGTTGTATGACTAAATATAAGATTGCCGTAATTCCGGGTGATGGTATAGGCCCTGAAGTTACAAATGGTACCAGAATGGTGCTTGAAGCTATCGCGGCCGACAGCAATCATGATTTTGTGTTTACTGAGTGGCTTGCCGGTGGTATTGCTATAGATGCTACAGGTGAACCATTACCGGCAGCGACGATCGCTGGTTGTCGTAAGAGTGATGCAGTGCTTCTGGGTGCTGTAGGCGGACCCCAATGGGATACACTGCCGGGTGATAAGAGACCGGAGCGTGCTCTTCTCGGACTGCGTGGTGAACTTGGTTTGTATGCGAATATTCGTCCGGCTGTCTTACATCAGGCCTTAGCCTCTGCCTGTCCTTTGCACCCGCAAATCGCGGCACGTGGTATCGATATTGTATTTGTACGTGAACTGACTGGCGGGATATATTTTGGTGAACGCGGCCGCAGGGACACTGCTGATGGCCAGCAGGCTTATGATACTGAAGCTTATAATGTGACTGAAGTTGAGCGTATTGCCAGGACAGGATTTGAAATGGCAATGAAACGCAATCGTAAGCTGACAAGTGTGGATAAGGCTAATGTCCTTGAGAGTTCGCGATTATGGCGTGAAACAGTTATTAAGGTTGCTGCTGATTATCCAGAGGTGCAGCTCGATCATCTCTATGTTGATAATGCTTCCATGCAGCTTATACGGCGACCGGATGATTTTGATGTGGTTGTAACAACAAATATGTTTGGTGATATACTGTCAGATGAGGCCGCAATGATTACTGGTTCTATCGGCATGCTTCCATCTGCGTCTCTCGGTGCTCCGGGAACTCCTGGTATGTATGAACCAATTCACGGTTCGGCACCCGACATCGCAGGATTGGATAGAGCCAATCCGTTAGCTGCTATTCTGTCAGCGGCCATGATGCTCAGGTATTCATTTGATCTTAAATCTGAGGCTGACAGAATCGAAATGGCAGTCGCGAAAGTTCTTGCTGACGGATATAGGACAGGTGATATTTATCAGCAGAGTATTAATGAAGATAAGCAGCAACTAATTGGTACTAAACGTATGAGTGAATTGGTTGCCGAAGCTCTTTAGAGCATGATTATGAAGGGAGGCAGTGGAGAATACTGATATGCTGGTGAAAGCACCTGTTTTATGTATTTCCACGAACTTAATTATGAAGAGTGACGCGATAAAAAAGGGTCCAACACGTGCGGCTCATAGATCATTATTATATGCACTGGGTCTGACTGAGAGTGAAATGAAAAGACCATTCATTGCTGTTGTCAACTCATTTAATGAAATTGTGCCTGGACATATTCATCTTAGAACACTGACAGATGCCGTTAAGGCAGGAATCAGACAAGCTGGAGGGGTTCCGTTTGAGTTCCCGGCTATAGCTGTCTGTGATGGACTTGCAATGAATCATGCCGGTATGAAATATTCGCTCATCAGCAGAGATACTATTGCCGACAGTTGTGAAATAATGCTGACAGCACATGCGTTTGACGCGGTTGTTTTCATTCCCAGTTGTGACAAGGTTGTTCCGGGGATGCTGATGGCTGCAGCGCGAATGAATCTTCCAAGCATATTTATCAGTGGTGGTCCTATGCTGCCAGGAAAATTTGGCAAAGAAAATATTGGGTTAAGCAATGTTTTTGAAGCTGTAGGTGCTAACGCTGCCGGCGAAATGTCTGATGAAGAGTTGAGGCTGATGGAAATGTCAGCTTGTCCAACATGTGGCAGCTGCTCAGGTATGTATACTGCTAATACTATGAACTGCCTCACGGAAGCGATTGGTTTGTCATTACCTGGTGCCGGAACAGTTCCGGCAGTATACGCTGATCGCGTTCGTTTGGCCAGAATGTCCGGCGAGCGTATTATTGAAATCATGGAACAGGGAATTACAGCTCGTCAGATTATGTCTCCAGAGTCTATAAAAAACGCTCTTCGTGTTGATATGGCGCTTGGTGGTTCAACTAATACTATTCTCCACTTACTGGCGATTGCCAGAGAAACTGGTTATGAGCTTACTCTTGCGGAAATAAATAAAATCAGCGAGAGTACACCACAATTGTGCAAGCTTAATCCGGCAGGTCCGGCTTTTATAACTGACTTGAATGAATCAGGTGGTATTACCGCAGTTATTGCTGAACTTAGTAAGGCAAACCTGATAGACAAGGAAGTAATGACAGTTCAGGGTACAGTAGCGGAGAGAATCGCACGCAGTCGTGGTGCCGATGATATTGTGATTAAGCCATATGACAAACCTTATGCGGTTGACGGTGGCCTTGCTGTTTTGTTTGGTAATCTTGCGCCAAATGGCAGCGTTGTTAAAAAAGGCGCGGTTCTGCCTGAAATGATGATTCATGAAGGCCCGGCCAGAGTTTTTGATTGTGAAGAAGATGCCAGTGAGGCTATTTTTGCAGGCTCCATTAAGCCGGGTGATGTTGTGGTAATACGTTTCGAAGGACCACAAGGGGGACCCGGTATGCGTGAAATGCTCTCGCCAACGGCATCACTTGCCGGTATGGGACTTGATAACGCTGTTGCGCTGATTACGGATGGAAGATTCTCGGGTGCAACAAGAGGTGCTTCGATTGGTCATGCATGTCCTGAAGCCGCCGTAGGTGGACCAATGGCATATGTCAGAGAAAACGACAGGATAAGAATTGATATACCAGCCAGAAGAGTAGACCTCCTGGTCAGCGAAGAGGAGCTTGCCAGCCGCGAACCGGTACCGGCTCCTGATCGTAATCTCAAAGGTGTACTTAAGCGTTATCAGAAAAATGTTGATATCAGCAGCTGTGGTGCAAGAATTATCGATTGAACCGGTAGTTACTGTAAGCAATGACCGAAGGAGGTTAATCTGTGAACGGAGCAGAAATTGTAGTTAAATTTTTGGAAAATAAAGGTGTTAAACATGCTTTTGGCTATCCTGGTGGTCCAATTATTGTTTTATATGACGCAATATACAAAGCCAATTTCCCGCATATTTTAACAAGACATGAACAGGGTGCGGCTCACGCCGCAGAAGGTTTTGCAAAGGCAACAGGTATCCCGGGAGTCGTTATAGCGACTTCCGGACCGGGCGCGACTAATCTTGTAACAGGATTGGCTGACGCTATGCTGGATTCTGTACCAATGTTGGCAATAACTGGGGCAGTTGCCAGGAAGGCAACCGGGACTGATGCTTTTCAGGAAGCTGATATTACCGGTATCACTCAGCCTATCACCAAGTATAATTATCTGGTTATGAAACCAGAGGAGTTGTTGCCGATTCTTGAGGAGGCATGGGCATTAACTACTCAGGACAGACCAGGGCCGGTGCTCGTAAATATTCCCAAGGATATTCTTGCTATGGAAATTGATGTTGGTTCTGACATGCAGGCTGGAAGTACTTCACCTTATGTAAGACATCGCCCTACAAGAGTCCGGACGTCATCCATGGCAGAACAGGTATATACAGCTTTGAAACAGGCGAAGAAACCTCTTCTGCTTGCAGGTGGAGGCTGTGTCATCTCTGATGGCACAACAGCAGAGCTTGAGCAGTTCGCCGAGTGTACAGGTATCCCGGTAGCTACTACATTAATGGGAAAAGGCGCTATGAGAGAGGATCATCCACTCTACCTTGGTAATCTCGGTATGCATGGAACTCCTCAGGCAAACAAAGCTCTTGGCAGTTGCGATCTTCTTCTTGCTGTTGGAACTCGCTTCAGTGACAGGATTATCGGCAATCCTGAAGTCTATAATGAGAATGAAGATAGATTTGTTATCCACGTTGATGTAGACGCTGCTGAGATAGGAAAAAATGTCAAAGCAAAGATTAAAATTGAAGATGACGCGTTTGATTTTTTTCAAACTATGTTAAATGCACTACCAGATTCTGAAACTTGTGGACAATTCAGTCGTAGCTGGCAATCTTGGCACGAGCTTCTTGCAAACATGAAAAACCGCTATGAAGAACTGAAGAAGCCAATGTATCATCCATCAACTCCGTTACAGCCGCAATATGTTATTCATGAAGTCGCGGCGGCTCTTGCCGGTCAGAATCCAATAGTTGTTACTGATGTTGGACAACATCAGATGTTTGCTTCCCAGCATTTCCCTGTTGAGTCACCGCGTAGTTTTATCACATCCGGTGGTCTTGGTACTATGGGATTCGGTTTGCCTGCGGCCATGGGAACCGCTACCGCTTATCCTGACAGAACTACTGTTCTCTTCGTCGGAGATGGTGGATTACAAATGACGTTGCAGGAATTGGGTGTTATTGCCGGACATCATATGCCTGTAAAAATTTTTATTATGGATAATAGCTGTCTTGGTATGGTAAGACAATGGCAGGAACTGTTTTATGATGAGCGCTACAGCCATACAATATTTGATACTAACCCTGATTTCCTTAAAATTGCGGAAGCATATGGTATCAAATCAGGCCAGGCTCAGAATCCTGATGGACTTGTTAGAGAAATCAAGGCTGCTATGGAAACAAAAGGTCCTTATCTTGTACATGTCATTCTGGAGAAATCAACAAATGTTTATCCGATGATACCAGCCGGCAAGTTACCGGATGACATCATTATGCCAGGTATGGAGGATTAATTACTGCTTGACTTATTAAGCGGATCATCAGCTATTCTAAACTCTGTCATGTGCTTGCGACTGATGAAAGGTAGGTTGTTTCGCTGAAGCTTCTTATTTATTCGCTGTGGAATAGCAAGATGTTCAAGATATTTAGCCCAAGCCTGATCTTTGTCATCATAACTGACGGTTTCTTCAGATAACGCGAGACCACTGCTATCAGAACCAAGTTCAATGAAGTATGTTCTGCCGTCTGCCGCTTCATGGCAGACGGCATTATTTCTCGTCAAATCACGAATGATAAAATTCTGATCATTAAATCTATCAGCAAAATGTTCAGCGATGAGGGGTAGTATATTGCACTGTGGTTCAATGTCTGCTATATAAATATCGATGTCTTTTTGTGCTTTTTTCCGAAAGCGAATGATTCCTTTGTGTTGATGGGCTAATCTGCGGCTCTTCTCCGCGGCGGTGATGATTGTTCCAGCATCCGCAATATCCTTGCAGTCAGAAGGATTCAGCCTCATTTGTACAACTAATTGAATATAGTGAAGAATTGCCATCTCTATGCCTTTCTGTTCAGACAGCCAGGCACATCGTAAATCAAATATTACCTTATGCGCTTCCTGTAATCCTATGAACCGGCTAAGATATCGAAGATGTTTATCGGTAATATTATTCTCTGTTTTGATATTAATACAGTCAATAATTAATGGACAATCATCATCAGAGATAATCGCACCTGGTTCAGTTTTGCTCCGTAAACACCAGGCAACAGCACTCAGCACACCATCGAAGCTATTCTCAATTCGCAGTATCATAATATATTTCCTCAAGCGATATCTGTTTTAGATCTTGATGCTTTTTGCCTGCTTTGTCGGCAAGAAGAAGTCGCAGTTTGTCTGCTGCTGGCGTAAATGGCGCGAGATACTTACCACTACAGGTGATAAACCAGGCAGCGCGTTTCATGACAAGTCCTATTCTGCTCAAGTTTTCTGGCTGTAGACTGTGCGAACGCCTGGCTGCGATAATCCTGCGTGCGCTTGTGACACCTATACCAGGAACTCTAAGAAGCTGATCGTAGCTCGCATTATTTACATCTACAGGGAATTGATCCAAATGTTTAAGTGCCCACTGGCACTTGGGATCAATTTCCAAATCAAGATCAGGCTCAGCGGGGTTAATAATTTCATTTGAGCTGAATTTGTAAAACCTCATCAACCAATCTGCCTGATAAAGTCGATGCTCGCGTAGAAGCGGAGGAGCAGACCAGATAGCAGGGAGCATGGGATTATCATTTATTGGAATATAGGCTGAATAATAAACTCGTTTGAGTTGATAATTGTCGTATAAATGCTGAGACATACGCAGTATCTGATAATCAGTTTCGGGGCTGGCGCCAATTATAATCTGTGTGCTCTGACCGGCTGGAGCGAACTTCTGTCTGTTTCTCAG
>JAQVJP010000136.1 GCA_028695145.1 Eubacteriales bacterium | reverse complement strand
ACCATACATCCTGCAGCAGCATCGGCCCTCTTGGCCCTGCTGTCATAACATTTTGATTTTCTGCCACCGGAGCACCGGCAACAGTAGTTAACTTGCCATTCTTCTTAACATCGTTCTCATCCATACATTAGACTCCTTCCGTTGTTATAAGCGTTTCGAACTGCACTATCTAATTTTACCATAGAATATGCTATTATATATTTAACTATCTGTTCAAAACTGGCAAAAGGCGGGGCTTAAGTATGGTCAAATCAGGAGTAAGAAGCAAGCTCAGAATGCGTTATCGCTTCCTTGCCATCTGGCTGATTATCCTGCTCAGCATGGCTGCAGGCGTCTTCTTCTACGCTACAGGCAGACACATGGCGCAAGTCTACGACAGAGCGGCTGCCGACAGCTTGATCTCAGCAAAAAAAACATTTCTTCATGACACAATCAACAATGTAATCATCGAGATAGAGCGTACACGTGAGAACTTTTACCAGTATTACAAGAATATGCTTAACTCAACGGAGAATATCCTCGTAGAATACTACACTTTTGATCCGGATAATTTCATTAATATCTCCAGCCGTCTGATCAGCTCAGCCGCTTACAGAGATACTTTTGAGATGCTTATCTACGAGAACACCAGTGGCGAACTGAAATACTCAAGCGACAGTCGTTTTAATGGTGAAACAACAAATGAAGCTGTGGCCAGACTAAGAGATCAGAAACAGCAGTTCATTAGCTTCGCGCTGCAGGAATATGAAGTAATAATCTGGACCTGCTCCGACTCAATCGATCAAATTGTACAAGCCGAGACCGCACGCAAAATTCATAGTTATGAATTCGGCAACGATGTTTATATCTGGGTCAACGAGGTTATTAATTATAACGGTGGTGAAGATTACGCTATCAGACGCATCCATCCGAATCTCAAAGAAACTGAAGGTTCCTACCTCTCAACATCGACGCAGGACGCCGCCGGTAATTTCCCTTATCTTGAAGAGTTAGAAGGCATAAATAAAGATGGCGAGATTTATTTCACATATCAGTTTAAGAAGCTAAACAGCGATGTTATTTCAGAGAAGCTGTCATATGCCAAGCTCTATGAACCCTATGACTGGATAATCGCCACAGGAATTCATCTTGACGATATAGACGCGCTGATCGCCGATTCTCAGAAAGAAGCTGAGAAGGCAGCCGCAACATTACTCATTATTGTTATTCTGGCAGCAATATCAGCGATTTTACTGAGCTGGCTTGGCTTCAGTCTGCTTGACCGCTGGTACTATTCATCAATTAATCGTGAGCTGAAACATGAAGCCTACAGCGACTCCATGACAAAAATACCCAATAGGCGAGCCGGCGCCGCTTATCTGGCGGACATGTTCAGAGAACTGCGCAAGGGCTCACAAGCTCCGGCCATTTTCCTCTTCGACCTCGATAAGTTCAAAGATGTCAACGATACCTACGGTCACGAAACAGGTGATCTTGTGCTAAAAAAATTCGCCGATGTTATTCAGGCAAACATCAGGAGCAGCGATTATTTCTGCCGCTGGGGCGGCGAAGAATTTCTGCTTATCTGTCATGGACTTAAACAGGAGAACGCGCTCAATTTTGTAACTAAGCTGCTGACACAAGTAGAAGGGGCGGCGTTCCCGACAGCACAGTCGGATAAGACCATACACATAACTTTCTCAGCAGGCGCCGCTTATCCTCAGACTCGCGACATCAGCGCGGACGATGCTCTAAGACGCGCCGATAGAGCTCTGTTCCATGCAAAAGCAAATGGCAGGAACAGGGCATGTCACAATACAGGTGATGAGAACGAGGATATTTTTACTTGTATGAGCAGTAGCTGCTGACGCCGAACAATTGCCGGCTCAGCAGTAGCTCAATATTTATTTGTCCTTATCTGTTACTCGGTTAAATTAGGAAACGGCTGTTTTGTTTGATTCATTTGTTAAGAAATTAGTTAGGAAATCAAGATACTCCATTGACTCCTTGAGTGATTCTCTTCCCTTGTCAGTCAATGTGTAATATCTACGCGGTTTGCCGGCAGAAGAACCTTCATAAGAATCAAGAAGACCCTCCTGCTGCATCTGACGTAATATAGGATACAGGGTGCCCGGACTCAAGCGATAGCCGATCTGTTCAAGTTCATCGAGAATTAGTGTCCCGAAGAGACCTTCATCAGCGGACATTTTCAAAATCAATGGACAGACAAACCCTTGAAATAAACGTTTTTGTATATTGTCGTTCATATTAATCTCCTTCGTAAAATAGGTTTACAAAGAAGTCTACATAAGCAAACTCCCCAAATTATCACGAATCCGCTTGGTTTGAGACATTATTATGTTGATTCCAGATATCTTCCTGCATTTTACGCTCAAACTCAACACGATAATCGAGCGCCTTCTGCTGATTTCCACTCATTTCATAGAAAATTATCAATCTGGCGGCCAGACTCTCATTATACGGATCTCTCCTGCTGCGTTTAATCAGGATCATTTCCAGATCATCTCTGCGGCCGGCTGATTCATAACGATCGGTCAATACAAGAAGCAGCCGATCATAGTTTTTCTCCATCTCGATTCGGTCAAGCTCACACCATGTCCAGCTCTCAAAATCCATGTAAGGACCATGGTACAAGCGATCATAGCTCTCAAGCACATGTGTTTCCAAGTCAATATAGCTGCGCGCGGCAGTTTGCTCGAAGCAAAAATTGTCGGCAAAAACATCCTTAAGCATCAGTTTGTAGCCGCTATCAATCAAAATGTGCTGTTTATCAATACCATTATCTCGAAGAGCCTTACGAATATAGTAGATACCATTATGTAATAAATGCTGAGCCCTGACCGGATCATGATCAGGCCAGAGTGTATCAATCAGCATGTTACGGCTAAGGTTGCGGCCACGATTGTGATAAAGCAGCGCGAAGAGCTCGCGTGTTTTTTCTGAACGCCATTTCACCGTCTGGTCATCAGCGGTTTTCAACTCGAAGCCGCCCATGGTCAGTACGCTAACTCTGCCGGCCGCGTCCGGCAGCTGCGAATTAAGCCGTGCCGCGGGATTAAGAACAGGCTTATTTTCTGAACGCTCCCGAATAGCGGAAGCATGTAAATCACCTGTGGCGCCACTACCGGCAGCATCAACAAGACTCAGCCTATCAATCAGACGCTGGAAACGACCAAGCTCAACAGGTTTAACCAGATAGTCAAAAGCCACCATCTCAAAAGCCTTGACCGCATGACTCTCATCAGCCGTGACAAAAATAATCTTAACATCGGGACGAATACTCTGAAAAGCACCAGCCAATTCAATGCCGTTTTTGCCAGGCATATTGATATCGACAAAAGCAGCCTCAGGTCTGATCCTGGCAAAAGCAGTCATCGCGGCCTCGGCAGTCTGACAGGAAGCAGCGTTATCAATGAAATCACAGCTCTCCAGCATTTTTTCCAATACCCTGATTGATATTCTCTCGTCATCAACAATAATTGATCGAATCATTTTGCTCCCAACATTTTATTACAATATACACTTCTCATCCACCGAACATTTTACTACATTTTCAGTTACAATAGAATGACTGTACAATTAATATTATTCGATATACGATATTAATATAACCGAGGTGGTCTCATGTCTGACACTTTTATCAACCCGGCAGAGCAAAAAGAACGCATCCTTGAATCGATTTTCGCCATTACTCAGAGCGTACTCGACAAGCACAGCCATTATGAAGTCATACCCACAGGTTTGGCTCAGCTTGGAGAGGCAACTCTTGTCGACCGAGTCTATTACTGGGAAAATAATATTGACGCAAGCAGCGGGCAGTGGCTTACCAGCCAGATCTTCGAATGGTGCGGACCCGGAGTCAGTCAGCAGATTGATAATTCCGGCTTGCAGAACCTGCCCTTCGATCTCGTTTTTGATTTTCTTGAACCTCTCAAAAGCGGGCTGGAACAAAACGTAATTGTCAGCGATCTTACCCCGAGCAAATCACGCCAGCTGCTGGAAGAACAGGAAATTGTATCGCTGCTCGCGCTGCCTGTTATGGTAAATGATCAATTCTGGGGTTTTGTCGGTTTTGATGACTGCAGCCATGTTCGCTTCTGGAGCGAAATAGAGATCTCTCTGCTCAAATCCTACGTTTCTATACTGGCAAAAGCTATAGAACGTAATTTGCTGGAAAATAATCTAATTCGCACCAGGCAAAACTTCATGAATTTTTTCGACAGTGTCAACGACCTGTGTACAATAGTTTCGACACAAGGCATTTATATCCATGTCAACAATGTCGCTCTCAACAAGCTGAACTACAGATATGAGGAAATCATAGGGAAGCCTTATACTTATATGTACAACAGCATACGTCATGTTGCCGTCAAACAGCAGGTCAAACGTATGTCCAGCAAATCTTCCGGGGTATTTTCCATTCCTGTAGCCGACCGCAGCGGGCGGGAATATATAGTTGAAACAAGATATGTTCTTGGTGAATGGAATGATCAGCCTGCCTGGTTCTGCCTGACTAAGGACCTCTCGGAAATCAGAAAATCTGAAGAGAAGTTTTCACGTGCCTTCCACGCCGGCGGTGCCATGATGATAATCTCAAGACAAGTAGATGATGTCATAATTGATGTCAATCGCGTTGCGGCTTTAACCCTCGGTTACAAGCACAGCCAGATGTGCGGCCGCAAGTTAAAAACAATCGGCATCGACCTGAGCAGACTTCAGACAGAAACCGAAACAGTACGTCAACAGGAAATACAGATTACGGATGCCAGAGGAAATCTGCGAACCGGCATCTGTGATGTGCAGCCAATAGAGATTCTGAACACAAATTGTTATTTGACCACTATAACAGACATCACTGAGCGCAAAGTTATGGAAGAAGAACTCCTGCGAACAAGACACGCTGCCGAAGCTGCCAGCAGAGCAAAAAGCAACTTCCTTTCAAGTGTCAGCCATGAGCTGAGAACACCTCTTAACGCTATCATAGCCTACGCGGAGCTTATAAAAACGGGAACTACAGACACAAACGACAATCGCGAGTATGCTGCTCAAATGGCAGATTCAGCCGAGCTTCTACTGAATTTAATCAATGATCTGTTGGATTTCAGTCGCATGGAAGCCGGTAGAAGCGAACTAAATTTCAGAGCCTTCAAATTACGGCCAGCAGTCGATCAGGCCATGAAACAGATACGGGCAGTAGCACTCAACAAACAAATAAAGCTATCTATCGACATAGATGATGATATTCCTGAAACTATAGTTGGCGACTCACTTAAAATACAGCAAATATTAATAAATCTGCTCAACAACGCAATCAAATTCACCGAACAGGGTTCAGTAGGTGTAACAGTCCGTCTACTACGCCGTGAATCATCAAAAATAACATTGCAATTTACAGTCAGTGATACAGGCATAGGCATGTCAGACAGCCAGATGAGCCATATTTTCGAACCATTTCAACAAGCCGGTCCGGAAATCAGTGCCCGTTATGGCGGCACTGGTCTGGGCCTATCTATAAGCCGCAATCT
>JAQVJP010000031.1 GCA_028695145.1 Eubacteriales bacterium | reverse complement strand
GTATCACCAGTATTTTTATCATCAATTTTACTTATGCGTTTCCGTGGCCAAATATTGTGTACTTTGGTGGCCGCGACTTATGTATTTGCGTGGCCATTTTCTCTGCACTTTTGGTGGCCAGTTCCAAAATTCCATGAGTTCTTTTAGTTCCGCTATCAATACGCTGTTTGTGAACGCCAATAACGATGCTGTCACAGGTTCATTTTCGAAAATTAATGGATCAATCAGGTTGGAAACAGTAATTTTCGCAATCTGGTTTACTGGTACGATCATTTTATTTGTGTATTTATTAACGACAAATATTGTCTTTTATTATCATGTCAGAAACAGTACACAGATCATTGACCGTAGTAAAGCTTTAACGGTTTATTTAATGAAGAACATTACATCGCCTTGTCTTTACGGTATTCTTAGACCCAAAATACTTGTAAATGAAGCAGCTTTGAAAGACGATGAAACATATGATAGTGTATGCTCACATGAACTTGCTCACTATAAATCAGGTGATCACATATGGACACTGCTACGCTGTGTATGCTGTTTGTGTTAGGTGGATTCAGTAACCAAGTAATAGTAAAAGACCTATTCTCTTCAGATTTTCTTGCTAAAACAATAACTAATGCAATCTCTAATTCTCCAGTTGACACTGTAGAATTAGATAACGGAACAACAATAAACGAGTATTCAGTTGAAGGGTGTAATGATTCTCTGTTTGTTTCCATAAACACAGATTCATCATTACTTTTCGAATATTACGAAACAGTTAATAATATTTTCTACTCTCGAAGAATAGATGCTCACAATTTAGATAGCTATAGTATGTTATCTATACTATCCCAAGACAAATTTGAAGTTATTATTATAAAATGAAGCTCGTTCAAGACACTTAAGCGTCATCCATCTGGGTGGCTACTCAAAGACCTCTGGCTCTACATCCTTATGTACGAGTTAACATAAGACAAGTAAATAAGTGCGACAAATTCAACAGGCTGCATGTCTGCCTATTTGATTTGCCAGATGCGTTTTTCCTGGTCAAAAATCCAGCTCGCTGGGATATCCGAAACCTGCTCGTGTGGCCAATCTTCAATTTTAGCCTGTAGTTTATCGATAGTATCAATGCCGCCATAGGATTTTCTGATCTGGATTTTCTGAGCAGCTGCCGCACAGCCAAGCTGCAAAGCCTGCCATGATGGTTTGCCGGCAAGAACGCCTGAGATAAATCCGGCAATACTTGCGTCGCCGGCACCTGTTGTACTGGCGATTTTCTCAACCAGGAAGCTGGGAGCGAACCAGCACTTGTCAGCCCAATCCGTAACCGGCGAAGGAGCGGCCTTACCGGCAGAAGCTATACGGTCAGCAGAAGCGGTTTTGATGAATAAACCCTTATAGCCAAGCTTGATAACAACAACGGCACAGCCAAGTGATAATACCTGATCAGCCAGCTCAGGCAGTCTATTCATATCAAATAGTGAGATGAAACTTCTGCCTGTTTCTCGGCCTGCTGTTACCAGACGGTCAAATTCCGAACGATCGAGCATATAGAGAAGCTCTTCAAGACTCGGAAGAAAAATATCAGTAAATGGAAGTGTATTGTTGAGTACCTGCTGCCAGTTCGCGCGGCCGGCTGGTGAATCTGGGTCAGGATAAGCCATATCAAGGGTAGTTGTCACGCCTTGAGCTCGAACCAGTTTCATCATTTTAGCAAGGTCTATACCATCATTTTCGTACATTTTACGCATCAGAGGGGGATAGCCGAAATGAAATAATTTGGCAGAGGATATACTGTCATAGTCAAGATCTTCGCTGCAGAAGGTGTCATTGGCTCCGGGATGGTGGAGAAACACCCGATCTACACCTGGCGGAGCAATGACATAGGAATAGGAAGTGCTGCTGTCAGGATCGACAATAAGTTGTAAACCGTTTTTGAAATCTTCGAGAATAGCCATCAGACCCTGGCCGAAGAGATCCCGGCCGATCTTGGCCATCAATCCGGTAGAAAAACCAAGTTGACGCAGTGCGATGCCGGTGTTAGATACTGTACCTCCACTCGATAAAACAGATTCACCAACATGATTTAATCTGCCCGGCACAAACATTTCGCTTAGTGACACTGTTTGCTCGTTGTCGAAGGTAGGAAGAAGGTCAAGACAAATATGACCAGCGACAATTACTTCCGGACTTTTTCCTGTTTCTTGTGTCATGGTGCCCTCCAATCTTTTCTCAATGTCATTTTGCTCTTCAATCAAATAGTGTTGAGGAAATCATATTGTGCGGTGATTAAGTCGCGCCAGCTGTCTAATTGCCCATTGCCGCTGAGACCACAGTGGTTTTGAAGGAAATAATCAAGACCTTCTTCGCTGATCCGGTCGCGAACCTGAGCCGCCGTAGGATCGCCCTCTGCATCAAATTTCAAGGCTGCTGCCATAGCCAGCGCCAGATGATAAGGCTGCTTGCCCTGTTCAACAGTAAAACGCAACGCACCAGCCAATCTGTCCTGCGTATCCAGTTTGCGTAATGGATCACGACCAACTCTGCTGACAGTATCACCCAATCTGATATTGGCAAAACGACTAAGTAAATCCTGCACATGATCTTCAAGCTGATTATATTCTACACCATAATGTTCTGATAGTGCCTGGGCAGTCTGTCGCATAGTCTTCTCAACGAACAGGCGCAGTTCAGGTCTGTTGATAGCTTCAGCAATGGTTGTGGCTCCGGCAAGATAACCGAGATACGCAGTTACAGCATGCCCCATATTGTGGATGAAGAGCTTACGCTCATGGTAGAAATCAAAAGGTGTAAAAGGCTTAAGATTGCTGACTGCAGGTACAGCTCCGCGGAAACCTGACGCGTCAACTGGTAACTCACTGTAAGGTTCACTACGAACAAGCAACGGGTTATCTCTTCTTTCTTGTTCGGATAATACCGGTACCATTCTACCGATGGATGTTTCAACGAAGCCGATTTTATTTTCAAGCATCATCTTAAGATCAGGATTAATCTCCAAAATTAATGAGCGAAGATAATCACCTGCACCAAGCTTATTCTCACAAACCAGAATATCCAGTTCGCTATTGTTGCCACTTGCCTTGCGCGCGGCAAAAGCTGCCGCCAGTCCCGGGGCGATTTTTGGCAGTACAGGTACACCCACCGCGGTTGCCATAGCATCAGCTTTGCTGATTATCTGATTTACCTGCTCCTGATTCTGAGCCAGACATGCGCTGACCGGACCAATTTCATATGTTATTGTTTCATCATTGGTCACCAGTTCCAAGGGATAATATCCTTTGGCGTTAAGCTCGTTCACAAGAGATTCAACAGCATCGATGAAGACAACATCATAACCTGATTGAGAGAAGATCTGACCGATAAACCCTCTGCCAATATTACCCGCGCCAAAAACCGCCATAAGTGGTCTGTTATTCATACATTTCTCCCTGTTTCATAGTAAATTGAGTTTACATATGTACGAGACAATAATAGCAGACAGAAAGATAATTGTAAACAGTCTTTACTAATAAACGGTGCCGCAAGTTTGTTATAATGCTAAATGGTATTAATAATTGACATCAGTACCGGCTTAAACCGGTCTGGTAAATAAGGATCGGAGGGATTCTGTTTTGGATTTTTCTTCAATTGCCAACTCCACCTTCATGTATCTTCTGGGCGCGGTTGTCGCGTTATTTATCACGATACTCTCAATATTTTTCATGCTGAGAGCGTGGCGTGCCGGTGTTCGTAAAGGTATCGACCCTGCTTTGATGAAACGCGTAATTCGTTCGAGTGTTGTTTTCACCATTGTTCCCTCTGTAGCTATTTTGCTGGGGCTGATTACGATGGCCGGAGGTCTTGGTGTTCCTCTTCCCTGGATGAGGTTGTCTGTAATTGGTTCGGTACAATACGAGCTGATCGCGGCTGACAGTGCCGCCAGGGCTGCCGGATTGCCCGAGTTACTCTTGAGACACATGACCCCAGAGGTTTTTGCCTCTATTGCCATAGTCATGACTGTCTGCATTCTTGCCGGTCCGATTTTCAATATATTCTTCCTGAAGGGCTATCTCGGTCGTGTTCAGAATATGCAGCAGAAGGACAATACCTGGGGTAAGCTGGTTGTCGCGTCCATGTTTATGGGCATGATTTGTACCTTCCTGGGTAATCCGATTATCACGATCCGGCAAGATCCCGGTGCCGGCTGGATTGCTATGCTGGTTATGGCCACAGCTGCCGCTGTCTACGCTGTCTGTGACTATCTGGTGCAGAAACGAAAGCAGAAGTGGCTCGATGGTTTTACACTGCCAATCAGTATGATAATCGGTATGACCGTAGCCGGTTTCATCGGTTGAGACAGGAGGAATTAATAATGACTGACAGTTCAATTAATACAGCTAAAACTCAACTGCGCGGTGCCTACAGTGAGAGTATACACTTCGTCGGACGTATCTGGACCGGATTAGCGATTTTAATCCTCATAACGATACCGGCAGCTTTTTGTATTTATTATCAGGTGATACCAGATGGTGGCGCGATAGCTCAGGGTTTACTAAGCGTTGCGGTGATTTACCTGCCGATCGGCGCGATTGAAGCGATTACCTTCGGCCCGATTCTTGGCGGTGGTGCCTCGTACCTGGCATTTATCACAGGTAACCTGACCAATCTGAAAATACCCTGTGCTATCAACGCTCTTGAGCAGGCACATGTTGAATCAGGCAGCGAAGAGGCTGACATATTATCGACTCTGTCGGTGGCCGCGTCCTCGCTGACAACCAATATAATCATCATTCTCGGTGTATTGCTGCTGATCCCGCTGACTCCAATATTGCAGTCACCCGTTTTGGCTCCGGCTTTTGCCAATGTTATTCCGGCATTATTCGGCGCGCTTGGCTACATGTTTATCTCGCGCAACTGGAAACTGGCCGTTCTGCCTCTTATTTTTATAATCGTGCTGTTTATCCTGTTGCCGGTAAGTATCGCGAGCAGCATCAGCGGCGGCTTGATTCCGGTAACCGTTCTGATAACGATCGCCGGGGCGCGTTTCCTCTACAAGAAGAAGCTTGTTTGATCAGGGAGGTACTTAATAACATGAATAGACCGGCACAAGTTCCACCATTAGCTTCACAGGGGTGTTCTGAGCAGAAACAGGCTGCAAGAGCAGCTGAGCGTCTGTCACAGCTGATAGCCTGTAAGACTGTCTCGATAGAGAGCGGCGGTGAGCGTAAAGAATTCGAACGCATGCAATTGCTTTTGTCTGAGTTTTATCCACAAATATTTAAATCAATGGATCTTGTCAGGATTAAAGAGTTGACGCTTGTTCTACGTTGGCAGGGGCTGAATCAAGGCCGGCCTCCTATTGTTCTGATGGCTCATCAGGATGTGGTTGAAGCATCTGGAAGCTGGAAGTATCCTCCTTTTGCCGGTGTTATTGAAGATGGCTGCGTCTGGGGACGCGGAGCTATTGATGACAAAGGCTGCCTGTGTGCTCTGCTTGAAGCTGTCGAGAGCCTGTTGACCGAGGGATTCGTACCTGAGCGCGATATATATCTGGTGATGTCACACAATGAAGAACCGATGGGTGATGGCGCTGCAGAAGTGACTAACTGGCTCAGAGAGCAGGGTATTGAGCCGGTAATGGTTCTTGATGAAGGCGGAGCGGTGGTTGACAAGGTACTGCCCGGTGTTCGCGGTCTTACAGCGATGATCGGCACCGGCGAGAAGGGTTACCTTAATGTCCGGTTCAAGGCCGCTTCGCGAGGAGGTCATGCCAGTACGCCGCCCAAGAGCTCTCCGCTTGGACGACTTGCCTCATTGATCAACCATATAGAGAAGAAGCCACCCTTCCCTGCCAGACTTAATCCTGTTATTAGAGATCTCTTCCGGCGTATGGCGCCACAGATGTCAGGTCTGCTTAAATTTGTCTTCGGCAATCTCTGGCTAACCGCTCCGATTTTGCCGCGCCTTCTTGCTTCTATGGGCGGAGAAGCCAGAGCTCTCGTCATGACTACGTGTGCTTTTACCATGGCCAGAGGCAGCGGAGCTCCTAATGTGCTGCCGGAAACAGCCGAGGTGACAGCGAATCTGCGTATCGCTGTTCATCAGTCTACGCAAGAAGTAATGGATCAATTGCAATTAATCGCGGCTAAGTATGATGTTGAATGTGAGAAAATTTACGGCCACGAACCGACTGCCGGTGGTTTACTTGACAGTCGTGAAGCGGAGATATTAATCGAAGCGATTGGTAAAATATATAAAAATGTAAATGTCGCGCCATATCTGATGCTTGCGGCCAGTGATTCTCATCACTTCAGCTCACTAGCGAGAAATGTGTTCAAATTTACGCCTTTTCACCTGACAAGTGATCTTAGAGGCGGTATTCATGGACTTGATGAGAAACTGCCGATTGATGAGCTGGAACGTGCAATCGAGTTTTATAAAACGCTGATCAGGCTTGTTCCTTCTTCTTGATGTCCACCAGGCGTGCGTCTCCTGTGTAGAATAGTCTGCAGCCGATTACGAGGAAGGTAATAATAGTTAGAGCCAGGCTGCCAAGTATGGCCAGCATAATACCGATCTGATAACGAATTGCTGTGGTTGGAAGCGTGCCGGAGAGTATCTGTCCGGTCATCATACCCGGCAGAGAAATTATACCCATACCAACCATGGAGTTAACCGTCGGCAGGATAGCTGTATCGAAGGCTTGGTTTATCAGCGGTTTTGAAGCCTCACGAGGTGTTGCGCCAAGCATCAGGCTGTTTTCTATCAAATCTCTCTTTTCCGACATGCCGCCATAGAGCCGGTTTAGTGCAAGCGTTATTCCGGTCATGGAATTACCTACGATCATACCGCTAATGGGAATCAAGTATTGAGGCTCATACCAGGGCCTTATCTGTACGATAATGACAACAAAAATAAGTGCTGAAATTAAGCTGCCGCCGAATAGAGAGCCGGCGACGAGCAGCTTCATGCGAGGTGCCATCAGATATTGAACCCGCTTATAGACATTTGCTGTCGCGAAGCTGAGCATGATCAGCAGCATCAGAGAACTAAGCCACCAACTGGGATTCTCAAAAACATAAAGCAGCCACCAGCCCATTAGCATCAGTTGTACTGTCATGCGGACAGAAGCTATAAGAATTAGCTTCTCACGATGTATACCGCGCCAACGGACTATCAGAATAAGAATCAACATAAAAACATAAGCAATAGACAGCTGCCAGATCGAGAGGTTTATTACATCATTCATTCTATTTTCCCTCCATCCATCTTAATTAACTGTTCGGCATATGTTTGTGCCAGTTCAACGGCGTGTGTGACCATAATAAGCTGTTTGTTCTGATCATGAATCCAGCGGACGATCTGATCAAGTATTCTCTTCTCGTTATGCGGATCCAGCGCCGCGCTGGGTTCGTCAAGAAGATAGACAGGAGAATCCAGAAGAATAACTCTGGCAAGGCAGAGACGCTGTTTCTCGCCGCCGGATAATCTTGCAGTATCTTGATCAAGTTTAAGCTTGAGATACATTTGCTCGAGCGCCTCTTCAAGCTTATCGTCCGAAGGAAGTTCACGATGCTGTAGTTTATGACCAATAAGCAGATTATCCCGTACATTGCCTTCGTAGACAATTGGTGTCTGCGGCAGCATAGTGACTTCTCTGCGCAGGTTAACGGCACTAATTGATCGAATATCCAGCTCGTTATAAAAAACAGCTCCGCTGTCAGGCTCTTCCATCTTATTGAGCATACGCAGCAGTGTTGACTTGCCGCAACCCGATGGACCGATCAGGCAAACAGTTGGTTTGTTGAAGACAGCTTTATCAATATTAAGTATATTTTTAAAACGTAGATCTCTTACTTCAAACATTCGTTATCCTCCGCTTAATTATCACTCATAAGGTCAAGCTCTTATGGCTGTAAGTCGCCTCGAAAAACAGCTTGGAACACAAGAGCCGCGGAGCCGATTAGTGGAGCCTGATCTTTGAAATCTGCCAATGTCAACTTAACTGCTCTGGCCCGTTTCTGAAAAATACCATCATTAACTGATTGCTCAAGTTCAGGTAAAAAATCACGTGTCAGAGCTGCTCCGTCATGACCGAGCAGAACAATATCAGGGTCGAATATATTGACAATATTTATCAACCCCGTCTTCAGTGCTTCTATATACTCGGGCTGCCATAACAGTTTATAGTCAGCTTCACAAGCTCTGGACAAGAGTTCGTCCGGACTGCTTAGTCCTGTTTTTTCCATAAGAACCGGCAAACTTATATAAGCCTCAAGACAACCTCTGCGGCCGCAGTGGCAAACAGGTCCATCCATCTGAACACACATGTGACCAACCTCGCCACCATAGCCGGCACTTCCTTGAAAGACGCGACCATAAGCAATGATACCTGCGCCGATACCGTTTGTCAGACCAAGATAGACGCTGTGCTGCAAACCTCTGGCAGCACCATATAAGTGCTCTGCCCAAGCGGCAGCGTTCATGTCGTTATCAATAAACAGCGGTTGTGAAAAATGATATGATATCAGTTTGCCAAGATCAAGCATTTCTACTCCATGGAAGTTCGGTGGATTGAGTAACAGACCACTGTTTACATCAAGTGGTCCAATTGAACTAAGACCGATACCGATAATTTTCAAATGTTTAAGTTTGCTTGTGAGGCCGGTTTTTATCTCAGTCGCCAGTTCTGTTAATGCCTGTTCAAATGTCGTGATATTGGTTTTGCTCTCAGTTGTTTCAGAAAAATTTAGCGGCTTGCTCCAGGTCTGATGGATACGCCCGCTGATATCAGCAGCTACTGCCTGAAGCGAATCTCGCGAAACATATATACCTATTGCCGAGAAACGATCATTATGCAACTTGAGATTCTGTGACCGTCGTCCGGCGCTGGCTCTGTCTGTGTAGTTGTCAGCAGAAATGATTTCACTCTCATTATCTGTAAGCTCGCTTACCAGCTTCTCATCAATCAACTCATTGACAATATTACTGATTGCCATCTTGCTTAGTCCAAGATATCGGGTCAACTCAGTTCTTGTAGCCATTTTGCGCAGAGCCAACAGGCGGAAAACACCTGCGCGATTGGAATTACGAATGTACTGAAGATTTTTCGCCTTGCGGCCATTATTTCTGCCAGTCATGGTGCACCTCACATTCAAGCTATATCTAAACAATTCTATCATAATCAGTTTAAGTGTTCTAATTGGACTTATATACTTATTGTTTAAATTTCTTGCAAAGAGAGATTAGCACACGAGAAAGATATTATCTGAGTAAATATTTCATAAATATCTACATAATAATAAGAGCCATTCCGGAACAAGCAATATGCCGTCTCTGGAATGGCTCTCGATTTAAATATGATAACTTATTATGTTCTCTTAATCAGCCGAACAGAGGACCATAGGTTTCGCAGGCGCGGTAGTCAGCGCTCTCTGCTTCAACTGTACCGAAAGCGGCCCAGGCATGTGGACGATAGATGCGATCAGCCGGTACATTGTGCATAGCAACAGGCATACGCAGCATGCTTGCAAGAGTGATCAGCTTATCGCCGATATGGCCATAGTTGAAGGAGCCGTGATTGGCGCCCCAGTTGGCCATTACGCTGTAGACATCCTTGAAGGCGCCCTCGCCTGTTGTGCGGGGGACAAACCAGGTCGTCGGCCAGGTCGGATCAGTTCTCTGCTGCAATGTCTGGTTGACGTGATCTGGCAGAACTGTGGTATAACCCTCAGCTATCTGCAGAACAGGACCCAGACCCTCGATCTTATTGATACGAACCATGGTAACAGGCATCTCAGCCTGAGTCTCAAACATCGATGAATAGCCGCCGCCACGGAAGTAACCGTTGTCGGCCGGGCACCACTGTGTTGCTGCCAGACAAGCGTCGGCATCTTCACTGGTAACCTCCCAGAAGGGCTTCATTACTGGTTTGCCGTCTGCGTCCTGCATCTTACCGCAGCCATCAAGTGAAGCCGCACCGGAATTGATCAGATGAATGAATCCGTCTGATGCAGCACCCTCTGGCTTCCAGCCGGTTACGCGTTCGATCGCGTCCGGGCTCCAGTAAGTGCGGACATCAGCGAAAACTGAAGCGCTGTCAGCTACCAGATGACCCAGCAGCATGGACAAGCCATTCAAGGTATCGTTCTCAGTAGCCAAAATCATTGGCTCGCGGATACCATTCCAGTCATAGGATGAGTTGAGAATAGCTTCTGTGAAGTCGTGGTTCGGGAAATGATCGGTCCACTGACGCTGTCCCTGAACACCACCGACGATGGCGTTGCGGCCGCAGGCTTCTTCTTCGAAACCAAGCTCAGCCAGCTTCGGGTTGCCGATCATGATATCGCGGATAATAAGTGTCTGCTTAACTACGCGCAGCCACTCCTCATCTTTCTGCTCGCGGGTGTGCTGGTAAGGACTACCTTCATTATCATCCCAGCCTTCTTTGCAGTACTCTTCACGCCAGGCAACAGCCTTCTCAAACTCTTCCTGATCGAAAATATTGTTAGCTACACGGCGCTCAATCTCAACCTGATCCAGCCACTCAGTACGCAAACCAAAATATTCCTGGAACATCTGAGCGTCGATATAAGAACCGGCAATACCCATACAGGTGCCGCCGATATTAACATATGATTTACCCTTCATGGTACCGGCAGCAAGAGCAGCCTTGGCCCATAAGAGGAGCTTCTCTTTTACATCATCAGGAACGCTTGTATCGTCACTATCCTGAACATCACGGCCATAAATGGAAAAAGCCGGCAGCTTGCGCTGTGCGTGTGCTGACATAACGGCGGCCAGATATACGGCGCCGGGACGCTCTGTACCGTTGAAGCCCCAGACTGCCTTGATCGTCAGAGGATTCATATCCATTGTCTCAAGACCATAGCACCAACAAGGTGTTACAGAAAGAGTAGCAGTTACATTTTCAGCTGCGAATTTGTCCTCGCACATGGCTGCTTCGGCTACACCACCGATGCAGGTATCAGCGATAACACATTCCACAGGCAGACCGTTGGCATGTCTAAGATTGCTGCTGATCAGATCAGCTGCTATCTTGGCCATATTCATGGTACGCTCTTCAAGCGATTCACGAACACCACGACGGCGTCCATCGATACAGGGACGGATACCGATTTTTGGCATACGGCCTATCAGGCGGTTGACAGGTTCATTCTTAACTTGTGGCATATTAAACCTCCTAAAATCTGTTTCTGCAGACATCACTTTGATGCCTATACAGAGAGTAGCCAGTTTGCGGACAATCAATAAACTGCCCTACTATTAATTGTAAAGATATCTAGCCATATATACATGGATAATTTGGTATAATCATGGAATATACGGTTTGAGATAAGGCGGTGATCATATGGATAATATGGATATCAGACATATGCCGGACTTCCACAGGGACAGCCGTGGGATCGAACGAAATCAGCAGCTTACTATGCATCTGAACAGGCTGGCGCTCGAGCTGCTTGATCATGGACATTTTATCGGCAATCAGCAATGGAATCAATTTGACGTCATGTCTCCTTTTGGCAGGATCTATTATATGATCGCAGACCATGGCTGGCTGGAAACGGACGATGGCCGCATTGATCTTGAACCGGGTTATATGTACCTGATTCCTCCTTATACCAAAGTTAATCTGCGCACTCGCAAGCGTATTGAGAAATTCTATTTTCACTTCTCTTTACGTTACGCCAATTCTGAGATACTTGAGGGTATCGATCGCTGCTTCCGCCTGCCGTTGTCACAAGACAAGCTAAGCTCGATTCTCAGCATGTATCAGAGTGGCCAGTTGCCGGATCTGTTAGCGCTCAAGGGTATTGCCTATGAAACAATCGCCTCATTTATCCGTGATGAGCTGCCCGACCTTGGACCACGAATGTTGCTTGCTGGTGAGTATCGGCACATATACGCCTATATTGAGAAAAATCTTTCCGCACGCTTGTCCGCTCGTAGCGTCTGTGAAGCGCTTAAAATGCCATATGAGACAATGCGGCGTAAGTTCAGGCAGGATCATGGCATCACCCTCAATCAGTATATTCAAGGTCGCTTGATTCAACAAGCCTCGCTCAAGCTTCTGCTTACAAATCGCACTATTTCAGAAATCGCAGCTGCTATGGGCTATGATGATGAGTTCTATTTCTCGCGTGTTTTCAAACAAAAAATGGAGTATAGTCCCAGAGAGTATAGACGTGTGAATACCATGCTGAGAAGGGGCTGAGACAAAAAAAGGACTGCTGTGAAATTACTTCCAACAGCAGTCCTTCGTTTTTCAGCTGCCAGGCAGCTAAGAGTCATTTAGGTTGGCCAGAATTATGACTCAAAATTCTGTATTATTCGTACAGGATAACCTGCAGTTCTGGATCATCAAGATCATCAGCTGTATACCAGCGGAAGCCTGTGTCGATCATTTCAGGTACTTCTTCGCCATTGATGGCCATAACAGCAGCTTTAACTGCTTCGTAACCGATAGCGTATGGATCCTGTGAAACAGCGCCGGCAACTGTGCCGTCTTTGATAGCGTCGAGCAGGATTTTACCTGAGTCGAAGCCAACCAGCTGAACTTTGCCTACCAGATCCATCTCAGTTACTGCATTGATACAACCTGCGATTGAACCTTCGTTAGCACCGAAGATACCCTTAATATCAGGGTTGGCGCTGAGAACGGCTTTTGCCAGGTCAGTTGATTTGGCGTGGTCGCCATCACCATACTGAGTTTCGAGAACTTCGATTTTCGGATAATCCTTCATAGCTTCAAGGAAACCGTCACGACGATGGATACCTGTAAGTGAAGTCTGGTCATGAACGAGAACGAAGACTTTGCCTTCTTCACCGATCAGTTTTGCCAGCTGATGTCCAGCCTCGGCAGCAGCTGCCTTATTATCTGTAGCAGCTGTACCAACGATAATGTCAGAATCAACACCAGAGTCGAAACCGATTACAGGAATGCCCAGTTCCTGAGCTTTTTCCAGTGCCGGAAGAACAGCCTGTGTATCAAGAGCTGCCAGACAGAGAGCTGCAGGATTGTTGTTCATAGCTGTATCAAGCATTTGAACCTGAACGTCTACGTCCTTCTCAGACGGTGGGCCGTCGAAGGTAATTGTTACATTGAATTCGTCAGCGGCTTTTTCAGCACCCTGCTTAACAGCCTGCCAGAATTTATGCTGGAAACCTTTTGAAACAACAGGGATATAAATCTCTTCGCCTGCGTCTGTTGTGGTCTCATCAGCCTCGGTTGTGGTTTCGCCATCAGCGGCTGTTGTAGTAGTTTCAGCTGCTTTGGTTGTTGTGGTTGTTTCATTACCGCCGCAACCTGCGAACAGTGCTATAGCCATTGCCAGAGTGATGACAACTGCGATTAGTCTTTTAGCTTTCATGTTTTGAACCTCCTCAGATTTTCATGATTACTGTGTTTTTGAGAACACTTATCTGAACCCCCTCGCATCCGGCCGGTATACCTGGCCACAGTACAGACAGCTCGGATTTAGGGAGGAGCTCACAATTAGAATTAAATTTTCTGGTTACAGGATTGATTAACCGCGTTTGCGTCTTCTGACGATATCCATGTAAACCGCGAAGATAACGATAGCGCCGGTCGCGACCCACTGCCATTCCTGTGGAATCATCGAGATTCGCAGACCGTTGAGCAGAACATTCATCAGCAGAGCACCGATGATTGTACCGAGGATAGTACCCTCGCCGCCACTCATCGAAGTACCGCCGATAACAACTGCGGCAAAAGCGTCAAGCTCCATGCCGGCACCCTGTGCGACCTGAGCGGAATTAAGTCTTGAAGCCATAAGTATACCGGCAACACCGGTAAAAGCTCCGCACAAGGTATATACGCCCATTTTCCAAGCTGCTGTGTTAACACCGGATAATCTCGTCGCTTCCTCATTACTGCCCATGGCGAAGGTATAACGGCCGAAGACAGTTTTCGTCAGGATGATATGACCGAGAATTGCCATGCCGAAGAGTATAAGTACAGCGTTCGGGATCGGTATAGACCAGCTGGGATTGATAGCCTTGACAACTGAATCAGTAACTGAACCGTTGGCGATCAGGCGGAAGCCTGGATAATCTGTGAAGTATTTGTTGTTGGCACCGGTTGTAGCCAGTGAGAGACCACGAGTGATCATCATCATGCCGAGAGTAGCGATAAATGGAGGGATCTTCATCTTGGCAATGAAGAAGCCGTTTGTCAGGCCGCACAACGCGCCGGTAACTATACAGGCAATCAGACCGAGCCAGACCGGAACTCCCATATCAGCAACCAGGATACCCATGATTACTGAAGAGAAGGTCATGACCGTACCCAGTGAGAGGTCGATGCCGCCGGTGATGATAACGAAGGTGCCGCCAAGTGCCAGAACACCCTGAACAGCAGAAGCACGCATTATGTCGATAGTGTTATTAAGTGAGAAGAAGTTAGGTGTTACGACTGAGAATATGATGTACAGAAGCACAAGACTGCTGAAAGCCAGAAACTTCTGCATGGTATCGGCATTGATTCTGCCGCCTTTTGCAATTGATTTCGCACTCATTTTGTTTCCCCCTGATTATTATGTTCCGCATCGGCCTGCTCCATAGTTTCACGCATGGTAGCAAAATGCATTATTGATTCCTGTGTAGCTTCCTGAGCCGAGAGCACGCCGGTCAGACGTCCCTCGCACATGACACAAATTCTATGACTCATGCGCAATATCTCAGGCAGCTCGGATGAAATCATGATGATTGATTTGCCGGCATCAGCCAGCTCATTAAGCAGTTTGTAGATTTCACCCTTGGCACCGACATCGATACCTCTGGTCGGTTCATCAAATATTAGTATGTCACAGTCTCTGGTCAGCCATTTACCGATAATAACCTTCTGCTGATTACCACCTGACAGGTTTTTGACCCGCTGCTTATTATTGGGGGTCTTGGTACTCATTGCCGCGACCATCTTATCAGTCTGTTTCTGGATGGCTTCATCGTCTATCCAGCCGATTTTATTAGAAAAATTTGACATAGAAGCCATAACTGTATTCGTCGCGACATCAAGACCAAGGGCTACACCATAACGTTTTCTATCTTCAGAAAGATAACCGATACCGTGAGCGACAGCGTCCTGAGGCGACTTGATATGAACCTGTTTACCGTTTATGAAAATATCGCCACTGTCATATTTGTCAGCACCGAAAATCGCACGTGCGACCTCTGTACGTCCGGCGCCCATCAGGCCGGCAAACCCAAGAATCTCACCCTTGTGCAGATCGAAGCTGACATTTTTGATCTGTCGGCCGCTGTTGAGATTTTTAACCTCAAGCACAAGTGGCTGGCTCTTGTCAGTGTTTTTGGCATGGCCTTCAACATAGATCTGACGACCGACCATCATACTGATGATCTGCTTGATTTCGACATCCTTGGTATTAACCGTGTCGACATAAGTACCGTCGCGCATAACAGTAATTCTGTCCGAAATCTTCTTAAGCTCATCCATACGATGCGAGATATAAACAATACCTACGCCCTTGGCTCTGAGATCATTGATGATACGGAACAGTTCTACAATTTCCGAGTCGGTAAGAGCTGCTGTCGGTTCATCCATAATCAAAACATCGGCATTGAAGGACAGCGCCTTGGCGATTTCAACCATCTGTTGTCTGGCAACCGTCAGGCTGGAGACTCTTGCTCGCGGATTGATATCGATATTCATCATATCGAGTATTTCCTTGGCCTTGGCTTCGTTTGCCTTGTCGTTGAGGAAGAGTTTGCCGACACGTGACTCACGCCCGATAAAAATATTCTGGGCAACAGTCAGATGCTGGCAGAGATTAAGTTCCTGGTGGATAATGTTGATCCCGAGCTCCTGCGCGGCGCGCGGGTTCTTGACCTCGATCTCTTTGCCCTTGAGAAAAATCGAACCGGCATCCTTGGTGTAGACACCTGTAAGTATCTTCATCATGGTGGATTTTCCTGCGCCGTTCTCGCCAACCAGTGCATGAACCTCACCGGTTTTAAGTTCGAATCTGCACTGGCTCAGAGCCTGTACACCGGGAAAAGCCTTATCGATGCCTTCCATTCGAATTAGTTCACTCATGAATTCTTTCACCTCGATTCCATTGTCATTGTAGCAATGCTCAGATCAACGATACATTGAAGATCTGACTTTTGATGGGTAAAATTTCATGGTCTGGACACAATTTGTACACAAATACTAACAGGATAACCGCAAAAGTACAATCTTTTTGTGCTTATATGACAAAAAGATTACGGTGCTATAGCGAAATTATACGAAAAAGATTACTCGACCAGAGGGAAAACAAGCTTCTGGTTTTCCGGTGCGTACATGTTTTCACGCGTAATAAGCACAGAATCTGTATAGGTCAGTTTGTCGATTTTTTCCTTTTGCAGCAGCCTTACCGCCTGTTGTACACCAAAATATCCCATAGCATAAGGGTTTTGAATTACAGTTGCTTCAAGTGTACCGCGATCAAGATGAAGCACTTCTTCAGGTGTGCTATCGACACCGAACAGCCTGATATTGTCATCAATACCCATGGAAGCGCGATCAAGAATTGCTCTTCCGGCACCAATTGTACCGTGGGCATTGAGACCGACTACTACATTAATATCAGGTCTGAGCGCCAGTTGCTCATGCACAAGTTCCCGAGCCAGCTGTTCCTGTGAGTTACAAAAAACAATATTGGCTATTTCGATATCTTTGTAATTGACTACCGCGTCCAGAAACCCTTGTTCACGCGCTTCAGCTGTACTTGTTCCGGCAACAAAATTAACCAATAGAATGGTGGCTTTGCCATCAACGGCATCGGCGACCGCGTGGCCAAGCTGGCTGCCAACAGCCAGGTTATCTGTTTCAATGACTGAACTGACGCTGTCAAGATTTACTCCCGAATCAACTGTGATAACAGGCACACCGGCGTCAATTGCCGCTTGTGCCGGTTCGGCCAATGCTTCAACATCGGCAGCCGCCAATAACAGTACATCTGGTTTATTATCTGATTCAATCATTTCATAGAGCATTCGGATCTGTTCTTGGATTTCACTCTCACTGGCAGGACCGGTAAATCTGACATCAGCATTGTACTCCTTACCGGCGGCTTCGGCTCCCAGCTTGACCGTCTGGAAAAAATCAGACTCGCTGCTCTTAACCAGCAGCGCGATGTTCCAAGTACGGTTTGTTTCCGCCGCACATGCTGTCAGCAGCAGTGTATTGATGATAACTAAAACAAAAATTATCCAGCAGCAGCGTGATCTGAAGATGTACTGCCAATGTCCTGAATTTGGCCGTGCTTGGTACTTGTGCCGATGTCTGGTCATTCGCTGTCACCTCCTGTTGTTTTTGACAGCCAGATCTCAACTGTGGTGCCTTCTTCAAGCTCACTGCTGATTTTAAGTCCATACTCCTTGCCGAAATACAGCTGAATTCTCTGGTGGACATTTTTAACACCTATACCGGAAGACCGGCTCGGGTTTATTTCGAAAATTTTATTGAGTGTCTCCTGTGACATACCTAATCCGTTGTCACTGACGCGCATCATAATTTTGTCGCCCATATCACGAACCTGGACCACGATATGGCCGAAATCGACTGATTTCTCAATTCCGTGATGAATCGCGTTTTCCAGTACCGGCTGCAGCAGGATTTTGACTGTGCGGCAGTCAAGTATACTCTCGTCAGCATCGAAAACATAATCAAATCTATCCTTGTAGCGTATGCTCTGTATGATCAAGTAGTTTTCCGCATGACGCAGCTCGTCAGCTATGGTTATCAAGTCATGTCCGCCACTGATGCTGAGGCGGAAGAAGCGGGCAAGCGCGCTGACCATGGTTACAACACTCTGATTGTCGCCGTCTTCGGCCAGCCAGACGATAGAATCAAGCGTATTGTAAAGGAAGTGGGGGTTGATTTGTGCTTGAAGAGCCTTCATCTCACTCTTGCGCAGCTTATGATGGTCATCGATGACCTGATTCATCAGTTGCTGTATTTGCGAAATCATAGCGTTAAAAGAATTCGTCAATTGTTTGACTTCATAGGCGCCGTGCAGATCGGCAACGGTATTGAGCGCGCCGGCTTCGACTTCCTTCATGCGGCGCTGCAGCTTCTGCAGTGGCCTGGTCATGAAGGCCGCCAGCTGAATTGATATGAAGAATACCATCGCTGTACCGAGCAGAACAAGAATCAGAATCAAAGTTCTCATGTCATCGGAAGAAGCGACGATATCATCGAGATAATTGATACCGACCAGACGCCAGCCGGCTTCATTCAGAGTAAAAATACTGGCTGAGAGTTCCTGCCCGTCGAAGGTCAGTTGATGGCTGCCGTCACTGAGTTTGAGTGTCTCATCTACGGCCTCGCGTTTAACACCGAGATAGAGCATCTGCTGCTGAGGATGATAGACAATATCACCCTGATCATCCATTATAAAAACATAACCACGGCGGCCAAGCTGTACCTGGCTGCACAATTGTTCGATCAAGCGGAAGTTCATATCTACCAGCAGCACAACCTGATTATCTGGCAGCATTCTGTTCCAGTTGATCGCCCGGCTGTGGCTGATTACCCAGCGATAATTATTGTAGTAGAGATTCTGCACATGGGGAGCTGTATATGGTTTATCGCCACCTGAAACAGCTGTCTGGAACCAGTCCTGATTTCTAATGTTTTCTCCTGATTGCAATTGCGGTTTGAGTACGCGATCATTACTTGAGGCCATAATTGTACCCTCAGGATTGAAGACAGCCATAGTAACAACATCTGTTCTCATTCCGCTGATGACACTGAAAACAGTTTCAAGATCATCGGCGGAGTTGGCTTGACTGATTTGAGCTTCCAGATAACTTGAGAGATCGCTCATTTCATCAAGATACGCGTTGAGATTGGCACCTACCTGATCGACAAGCTGCATGTTGTTGAGCAGCGTACGATCGATTGCGCTGTCTCTGTATCTTCCGTACAGCGTAAAAGAAACAGCCGCTATTGCTACCAGAGCAATAGCTGTAGAGGATACTGTAATACGAAACTGCAGCCCATCAAGACGCAGTGCCATGCGTATCTGGGCACGCATCCTGGCAGGCAGTCCCCGGATGAAGGCGGATCTATGTCCTGATCCCATCGTATAGCCTGCATCAGCTTGCATCTTACCCTGTTTTATCCGTTTTTTCTGTAAACTCGCCATAAATCAGCTCTTATTCCCGCCCGGGCCTTGATTAAGCTGGTTGCTTTTGAACTCGTTTGGTGACATACGGAAATACTTCTTGAAGCAGACACTGAAATAATGAGGGTCATCGTAGCCTACCTGTGAGGCGATCTCAAAATTCTTTATACCGGTTGTCAGCATAAGATCCCGTGCGCGCTCCATTCTTATTTTCAGCAGCGCGCTGACGAAGGTCTCGCCTGTTTCTCTCTTATACACCGCACCGAAATAGCTCGGGCTGATATGCAGATGTGAACTGATGCTGTTAAGTGAGAGATCGCGCTCGGCGTAGTTTTCTTCAAGATAAGCGTTGGCCTTCTCGACCAGAAGCTGACAATTGTCACGTCTGCCTCTTTCGATAGCGGTCATGAGCCCGCGGCTGGTTTCCACCAGCCAGCTGGAAATATCGCTCAGACTGCTGCGGGTAAGGTACTGGGTCATCATCATGCGCGACCTTGATCGCTGTCAACAGCTTCTTTTCCAAGTCTTTGCTGACTACAGGCGGTCTGACTTCAACATGCTCGAGATCCTCAAGATAGATCAGCTGATCGTTGCCTACTACCAGATGATATTCAAGCGCCCGCATGGCTTCCTGCCAGCCGAGGCGTATATCCTCCATGGAAACTGTACTGCTGATACCGATTGTCAGTGTCAACTGTAAAAACCGGGAGACCGCGAGCCTAATTTCCTCAAGCCCATCATTGAGGCTTCTGATTGATTTTGTATCTTCATCAACAGGGGCGATAACTACTACCTGATCAGCTTGAATGAAGGCCACACCTGATTCATGCTTAGCACAAATTTCTTCCGTTATATTGAAAACACCGAAGCTGGCAAGCGCCTGATCCCCGTGTGAGAATACTCCATGCGAAAAAGATGCTTCATCAATTTTCAGCACGGCCACCCGGAAGAGATTTCCCTCCAACTCAGTAATTTTAAGTGTCCTGATTGATTCTTCTATTTGTCTTGGCTGCAGATTACCATTTATCAGTTGTGTAAGAAAACCACTGCGCAGCTGAGGGAGACTCTGTTCATAATAATCGCGCAGCAAACTAAGGTCACGACGTTCAGCCAGCTGCTTGTCCAGACGCTCACGTATTCGCTTGAGTGATTCACTCAGTTCGTCAGCTGTAATCGGCTTAAGCAGATAATCCATAACGCTGAGGTCAATTGCTTTTCTGGCATAGTTAAAATCATCAAATCCGGTGAGAAAAACCAGTTTGACCATTGGATAATTACGCTGTACAAACCCGGCCAGTTCAAGTCCGTCCATAAAAGGCATACGGATATCAGTCATGATCAAGTCGGGGCAGTCTTTTTCCAGTATCTCCATTGCTTCGAGACCGTTCTCACAGGAACCGATCACTTCAAAACCTGCTGTTTCCCAGTCGAGCAGGGAGACAACTCGATCACGTACTACTTTTTCATCATCTACAATCAGTAATTTATATGTCATTTGAACCTCTCTTGATTCGGCTGATTTTACGGCTCTCATCATTTTAACATTTTGTCCTGCTGCTGACTATGCGGCAGCGTCTTTACCTCATCGCTGCAAGATGATATTCTCGTAAGCAATAAATAAAGTTGTAATTTTGTGAGGCTACACAATGAAGAAGATGAAATATGCCTTGATCGGCTGCGGCAAGGTTGCCGCCAAACACCTGAAGGCCGCGCTGTATCAGTGCCGTAAATTGAATACGATTGAAATAGCTGCGCTTGTTGATACCAGAGAAGGCGCGGCGGAGGATCTGATGGACAGCGTCGGTGTGCCCAAGCGGCTGCGAACCGGTATAAGAGTTTACAAAGACTATGCTCAGATGCTTGAAGAGGTCAAACCTGATCTAACCGCGATAACAACACCGAGCGGCAGTCATGCTGTGATTGGGTTGAAGGCTATAGCTGCCGGCAGCCATATTTTACTGGAAAAACCGCTTACGCTCTCGCTGGCCGAAGCTGATCAACTGCTGGCAGCGGCGAATGAGAAGTCACTACAGATAGCTGTCGGACATATTTACCGTTTCTTTCCTGTTGTACAGCAGCTGCAGGCAGATCTGGCCGCAGGCAAGTTCGGTCAGATACTATATGGCGATGTTAAGGTTCGCTGGGGACATGATCAGTCTTATTATGACCAGGCCGCCTGGCGCGGAACCTGGACAAACGACGGCGGCGCGCTGATGAATCAGAGCATTCACGCGCTTGACCTGATGATCTGGCTGCTTGGCAAGCCTGCTCTTACGGTAAATGGACGCGTTGACAGACAGATTCACCGTATGCAGGCGGAGGATCTGGGATTTGCTACGCTGCAGCTTGCAGACGGTATCTGGTGCCAGCTCGAAGGCACAACCAATACAGATCCGGAGCGCCAGGAAGCATCATTTTTTGTCCGTTGTACAGAAGGTGAGCTTCGTGCCGGAATTATGGCCGGACGTCCACGAATCGAAGTGATAGACGCTGATGGCAGAGATGTTTCCGGACGCTACATGCGTCGTTTCATAAGTCAGAAGCTGCGTGAAGGCGGTCTTGGCGCGCTTAAACAGTTGACCAACCCACACAGTGGTCTCTACAGCGACTGGATACAAGCCGCAGCAGCCGGCAGAAGTCCGATAGCTGATGGCGCAAGCGGTCGACAGGCAGTCGAGATGGTTCTGGCAATATACAAATCATCCCTGCTGGGGCGTCAGGTCGAGCTGCCGCTCACTGATTTCAAACTTGAACAGATGGCAGGATATTTCCCGGAACAGCTATGAACCCGAAATTATAAAAAAGAATATTATTGACAATAGACCATTGCCGTATTATAGTGTTATTGTATTAAGTGAGCAGTACAACAATACAGAAGTACAATAAACATTTCACAAGACAGAGATGGCAGGACTAATGGCAGATAAATCTGGTTTTGCAATATCGGTAAGGAGACAAAAATGTGAGTTATGAATTTGATAATCACGCGCCTATATACCTACAGCTAATTGAGTTGTTCAATCAGAAGATCGTGAACGGCAGCTGGACGGCAGGAGATAGAGTAGCCAGTGTGCGTGAGCTGGCCTTGGAATTCGGGGTTAATCCTAATACTGTGCAGAGAGCACTGGCGGAAATGGAGCGCGAAGGCATGATGTACACGGAACGTACCAGCGGGCGTTTTATAACACAGGATCAGCAATTGATCAGTGATACCAGACAGCAGCTGGCTGAAGAGAAAATCGATCAATTTATCAATCAGATGCAAGGGCTTGGCTTAGGCAGAGATGAGCTCAAACAGCTCATTGACAGAAAATGGGGGAAGAACAATGGCGCTGATAGAAATCAGTAATCTGAACAAGAGTTATGGCAGTAAGCTGGTATTAAATGATCTTTCACTCAATCTTGAGGCCGGAAGGATTGTGGGTCTGCTTGGACCGAACGGCTGTGGTAAGAGTACACTACTCAAAATATTGGCCGGCTTGATATCGGCATATGACGGCGCGGTACTGCTCGATGGACATAAACCGGATATTCATACCAGAGCGATAGTGTCCTATCTACCGGAACGTACATATCTCAGCGGCTGGATGCGCCCGGTCGATGCTTTTGATTATTTTGGCGATTTCTACGGGGACTTCGACAGGGTAAAAGCAGAAGATATGCTGAGGTTCTTCAACCTCGATCAGAAACAGCAGATTAAAACTATGTCCAAGGGCATGAAGGAGAAGCTCCAGCTGATTCTTGTTATGGCCAGACGCGCCAGAGTATATCTGCTTGACGAGCCGATGGGTGGTGTTGACCCGGCCGCGCGTAGTGCTATTCTCGACGCTGTACTGAAAAATTATCAGGACGACGCGCTGATGGTACTGGCAACACACTTGATTTATGACGTTGAGAAAATTTTTGACGAAGCGGTGCTGCTGGGCTTCGGACAGCTGGTTATGCAGGGTGAAACCGATCAGCTTAGACAGCAGTATGGTAAGAGTATTGACGAGATATTCCGGGAGGTATTCAGATGTTCGGTAAGCTGGTAAAACATGAATTTCGCGCAACACGGCGCATAGTGCCTTTTGTCTGGCTCGGTACCATTGTCATGGCAGTTCTCAATCTAATTACCGGACGTATCGGTATAGACTGGCTGTTTGCCACTTCTCTAATTTTCCTGGTCATTCTTGCTGTAGCACAAATTATATTGACGTACGCTGTCATTATTACTCGCTATTATCGCAGCCTCTACAGTGATGAAGGCCATCTGACGCATACACTGCCGGTCAGGCCGTCACGAGTTCTGGCCAGCAAAACACTCGTTTCTTTTGCCTGGATGATATCAAGTGTCGTTATGGCTTTGGTTGTTGTGGTGGTAATCGCTACGACAATCGGCTCAAAAAATGGCTATACACTTAGCCAGATGTATCAGGAATTTAGAGCAGCATTCGCGTTCACTGATGGTCAGATGGCCCTTGTTATAGGCTTGTTTGTAGTCTATGTGATTTACGCTCTGCTGCTACAGCTTGCGCAGATATTCTTCGCGATCAGCTTCGGCAGCCAAGCCGTTTTCCATAAACTAAGTATAGCCGCGCCAATCATATTTTATCTCGTTTTCAACTTCGCGCTCGAAATGATCATGCTGGTCGCGACAATTTTTCTACCGATAGGCGTCGAAATGCAGCTTGACGCTAACGGTATGCCGGACAGTTTTAGTCTTGTTGCCAGAGGTATGTTCGATCTAATCAGAAATCCGGAACAGCCACAGGTAGTATTCGGTCTCGGTGGCATCATTTTGTCCGTATTTGCGATGGCGGGATTGTTTTATGGATCATATCTGCTGATTAAGAAACATACAAGTCTGCGTTGATAATACGAGCAAATTATTTCTTCTCCTCGTAGATGGAAATAATATCGGGTAATCTGCCAAGCGCGGAAATAAGGCCGGCTTTTTGACGTGAATTACAGCCTCGCAGCTTCAGATTCAGTCGGAAGCCGGTTTCTTCGTCGGGAACAATTTGAAATTGCTCAACTTCCACACTGTCGCGAATCAGACTGTCAATAATTGATGAAACATCATTGCTGAAGCTGGCCAGCTGAACCACAAGATGCGTCTCACTGTGCTTGTTTTCATGCC
>JAQVJP010000135.1 GCA_028695145.1 Eubacteriales bacterium | reverse complement strand
CAATAACCGTTCGTGGGAAAGCAAAAGGCGTTATAACTGTTTCAGATGATGCTGGTGGTTCTGAGATAGCGAAAATAAATATCTCCTCATCTTCTGAGTGGAAAAAGTTTGTAGCTGACGCAAGTTCTCGTGCAGGCATCACTGCTTTGTGTTTCCATTTTGCCGGCAATGGTAGTTTTGATTTTCTGAAATTTGAATTGAAATAAAAAAAGGGATACGAGAAGATTATTCGAATTCTCGTATCCCTAATAATAACTGTTGGAAATATAGCTCTACAGATCCAGAAGAGTTTTTTTCTTCATCGCAAATTCTTCAGGGGTTATTATTTCGCAGTCCATTAGTTCTTTGAGCTTCTTCAGCTCAGAATAAACATCAACTTCTTTGGTTGCCGCGTTAGATCTGGTAGCAGATAAGCTATCAGCCATTTCAGCTCCGATGACAGCACCGGCACCTAAGCCGGCAAGCCCTCCATCCTGCTGCGCCGCGTCGCGCATTGCGCGTACTGTCTGGTATTTTACAAATGTATCCATATCACGCTTAGCAAGTCCAATCCCAGATTGTTCATCTATGAGCTTCTCCACCTCATCCGGTAACGATATGTTCTCTATTAATAAACTGGTAAAAGTAACTCCGAATTCGTTTGAACGTTGGTTTACTGATTCCAGCATCGAAGTTGACATCGCACGATAATTCGAAGCCAGATCAAAAACACTAACTTGATTTTTGCTTAGCTCCATCGCAATGGTTTCCGCTACAATAGAACCAAGATATTGCACTACAGGGAAAGACATATATAAATGTTGCGCTGCGCAAACACGGCTGAAAAAGGTTCTGACATCTGTTACTTTGAAAGAGAATTTACCGAATCCTCTGACTCTTACTAAACTCAAATCGGGATCTCGCATCATAATCGGGTTCTTTGTACCCCAATTCTGATCTATGAAATCTCTTGTGTTAATGAAGTATACGTCAGCTTTTACCGGTGAATTAAAAAGTGAACCAAATGCTTGCAGTGTTGCTAACACAGGCATTGAATCGGTATTTAGTTTGTATGTACCAGGTCCAAAAATATCAGCGATTTGTCCTTGTGACAAAAATACGCAAACTTGGCCTTCTCTTACTATTACAGAAGAACCTTGTCTTATTTCGTTGCCTGGTTTATCAAATTTCTTAACGAGGATTCTACCGGAATCATCTATATACTCTATAACACTTAGAAACTGGTTCTTAATTCCTTCGACTAAACTCATATATCAAATCTCCCTGGTCTATTTTAGAATGAGTCCGTTAGTATCTCTATAGCTTCCGACAAGTATCATGATGAAATCAACAAGTGCGCCCACTCCCCATAAACCTGCTGTGAACAGATACAGTATAGCTGTTCCTATTTTACCTGTGTAAAATCTGTGTGCGCCAAGCCAACCAAGAAAGAAACATAGCAGTGCCGCTGTTGTTTTGCTCTTGTTGCTATACGCAGGGACTTGTTCAACGTACACGGTTTGTGGAGCCTGATTGTAGTATATAGGAGGCTGCTGCATGTACTGTGTTTGGACTGGAGCCGCGGCTGGTGTTTCATAAGTCTTCCCACAATAAGCACAAATTCCGCCTTTTACAGGACCGCCGCATGAATCACATTTGTCAGGCATAATGAATCTCCTTTTTGTCAAAAAATTAATAAATGTCAATAGTTGATATTATATAGATATAGGTAATAATAGACAATAAGATAAAATTATATATTATTTTATTTGCCAAGATTCATACATGAAGTTGCCTAAGTGATAATATATGTCACTATGTGATAGAATATCACTTGTCAATAATTAGAGAGATTCTAATGAATCTCTAATGCTGCATGAATGGTTCTCCAAACCGGACTTGCTACAATTTAGCCATAAAAGACAGGAGGTCATGATTATGGTTACTATTGAACAGGTTACTAAGTTGCGTGAGTACGCTGATATCTCTTATGAGGAGGCCAGAGCGGCTCTTGAGGAGACAGACGGCGATGTTCTTGAGGCTATTGTCAATCTTGAGCGCAGCGGTCGCATACATGCACCGGCCGGAGGCGGCAGTTACAGTACAAACACAGGTGCAGATCATACTCAGAATGATCACGGAAACGCGCAAAACACAAATGCTTCTCAGGCAAAAGACAGTGCTTCTTTCGGAGAACTTGTTGGCAGATTTTTCAGATGGTGTGGTAGGATAATTCATAAAGGTAATATCAACAGTCTGGAAGTTGTGAGAAATAAGGAAAAACTCATGTCAGTCCCCGTTTCGGTACTGGTTTTGCTTCTTATTTTCATCTTCTGGATAACAATACCGTTGATGATTGTCGGCTTATTCTTCGGTTACAGCTACAGATTCGCCGGACCTGATCTTGGAAAAGACAAGGTCAATCAGGCTATGGATTCGGTAGCTGAAGCAGCCGAGAACCTGAAGAAAGACATAAAAGGTGACAAGACAGATGGAACGAATCCTGATAATCGAGGATGAAGAAAAACTGGCCAGATTTGTAGAACTCGAGCTTAGCTATGAGGGCTATGAGGTGGAAAAGGCTCATGATGGCAGGGATGGGTTGTTGCTTGCGACAACTCGTCCCTTCGACCTTATTCTGCTGGACATTCTGCTGCCATCGCTCAATGGTATCGAGGTGCTCCGACGAATTCGCAAGATTTCTGCCGTGCCTGTGATTCTTCTTACAGCTCGTGACGCCGTTGTCGACAAAGTCACTGGTCTTGATGCCGGGGCTGAAGATTATTTAACCAAGCCATTTGCCATAGAAGAGCTTCTGGCCAGAATCAGAGTTGCTCTTCGCAAAAAAACAAATGGTTCATCCGTCGTCAGCAGCAACGAGCTTATCGCTGGTGATCTATCACTTGATCCGGAAGCAAGACTGGTAAAAGTCCACTCCGTGGTGATTGATCTTACCAAGCGCGAGTTTGATCTGCTCGAATACCTGCTTAGAAATAAAAATATTGTTATAAGTAGAGATACCTTGCTACAGGAAATATGGGGTTACGATTTTGCTGGCGGTACAAATGCTGTTGACGTTTATATTCGTTATCTCAGAGCCAAAATTGAGGAGCCTTATGAAATTAATCTGATTCATACTGTGCGAGGAGTCGGTTATGTTCTTAAGGATGAGTAGAAACTATGGCTAAATCAGTGTCAGGGAATTCTGTAAATGATTCGGGTAAAATAAGCCCTTCGCTGGCAGGTCGCTTGAATCTGAACGTGACCGGTAGTCTATTTGGTGTGGTTATATTCATCAATGTTTTGCTAATAATTATCAGCTCAATTATAGTTCTCCGGCAGGCTGAAACAGATGTTGGCGATGTTATCAAGAGAACCGATGATATAAGGCAATATGATATGTTTGATAAATATCGTGTGATCTCTGCTGAGGAACCGGAATTGTTCTCCGGCTTTGCTTTTCCCGGATTTGTGCAGAAATGGTTGAGCGATAAAGATGAACAAATCCACGAAATAGGTTTTGTTAATGTTGAGAACGATGTGAATATTAGCGGCGAGTCTGATCAAGAACGGCTATCCGGCTGGAAAAGAGTTAAGACACTGGGTTATTCGGTGGCAACAATAATATCCGGCCAGAAGTATCGTGTTATTTATATGATCGGACAGGACATATGGGTTCTGATTCAGGCTTTTGCCGTTATTTTGATAATCGAGCTGATAGTATTACTGCAGGAAATATTCGGTAATTTGCGTATGATCAGGAAAAACCTCAGACCGCTATATGATCTGGCTGAATCTGCCAGAAACCTGCAGTCAGAGGTTTCAACATATGGCGCGAAAATGGAGGAACGTCAGCTTAGAGATCTGGCCGGAGAACTCAGTGATATTGACGCTAACAGACTCGATAAAATTATATCTGTTGATGGTAAGCAGGAGGAATTGAAAGGTCTGGCTTCAGCGATTAATGACATGCTTAGACGCATACATGACGCTTACCAGTCGCAAGTTCAATTTGTTTCAGATGCCTCTCATGAACTGCGTACCCCTATTTCTGTAATCCAGGGGTATGCCAATCTGCTCGATCGCTGGGGGAAAAATGATCCGCAGACCATGCAGGAATCGATCGATGCGATTAAGGCTGAAACACAGAATATGAAGGAGCTGGTTGAGCAGCTGCTGTTTCTGGCTCGCGGTGATAATGAGACTATTCAGCTGCATTTGGAGAATTTTGACGTAAATGAGATTTGTGCGGAGATTGTTCGTGAGGCTAAAATGATCGATAACGAGCATCAATATGAAATAGAACTGCAGACACCGGCGTCGATTTACGCTGACAAACAGCTTATTAAGCAAGCGATTCGCATCCTAATCGATAATAGTGTCAAATATACGCCCGCTCATGGTAGGATAGCACTTAAAACCGTAGTGTCTTCAGATGCTGTAAGCATTACAGTACAGGATACCGGTATCGGTATTGAACCGGCCAGCCTGCCACAAATCTTCAACCGTTTTTATCGATCGGATGAGTCCAGAACACGCAAAACCGGAGGTTCTGGCCTGGGACTTGCGATCGCCCAATGGATAGCAAGACGTCATGGCGCTCATTTCGAAATCCTCAGCAGGGTAGGCATTGGTACGAGAATATCAATAGTAATGCCGAATAGCTTGACATGATCATGTTCATACAATACAATCTTCACCATCAGCAATTTAATACGTAGAGGGAGTAACTATCCACTTATGTGGAGCCAGATTTCGTCATTTCGGTCAGTGTCAGCCGCCTGACCCGGTTTCTGGGACAGTTATTGTTTTGTGAGACTCTGTACTGCATTCCTTATTAAGGTAAGGTTTGCAGGCGGAGTTTTTTGTTTGGTAAAAAATGATTGTTGTTGACAGTGTTCCGCGCTGTAAAGAAAATCAGAAGTGAAAGCTGGGGCTTGCGCCGGCATCGGCTGTTTATGAGAATAGGAGAGATATTTGATGATTGATGAGGCCTATAGAAAAACTGCGGAAGAAGTTTTGAGTTTACTTGAAACTGACGGATCCGGTTTGTCGGAGAAACAGGTGGAGACGAATCGTTCTCGCTACGGAAGCAACGCTTTTGGTGAAGAGAAACGAGTTTCACCTGTGTTGATTTTTTTGTCACAGTTTAATGATTTTCTTATTTGGATTTTGTTGGTTGCGGCTATACTGTCAGCTGTTCTTGGCAAACTGGAGAGCACACTTGTAATTGCTGTGGTTGTTTTGCTGAATGCTGTTTTGGGAACGGTACAGCATCTCAAGGCTGAACAGTCACTTACAGCTCTTAAGGCAATGTCCTCGCCTCAGGCAAGAGTCATTCGTGGTGGAGATGTCATAACTATTGATTCTCAGAACATTGTAGTTGGTGACATCATGGCTGTTGAAGCTGGCGACTTCATCGCGGCTGATGGCCGTTTGATCAGCGCTTACAGTCTAAAAGCCGATGAGAGCGCTTTGACCGGGGAGTCGTTGAGCGCGGAAAAAGATAATGAGCACTTGGAAAAATCAAATCTCTCACCGGGAGATCAAAGTAATATGGTTTTTTCTGGGACACATAT
>JAQVJP010000030.1 GCA_028695145.1 Eubacteriales bacterium | reverse complement strand
AAAACCAAAGCGTAACCTGTGTGATAAATTAACAACTTTTTCTTGACTATTATCTGTTAATCTGTTAAAGTATAAACAAGCTCCAGAGATTACCAGAGAATTAACTCACTAAGGTAAACCGCCACGATAATAAGTGGAAGCGAAGACAGTAATCAGGTAGATATCATAAAAAAGGTATAGACAGATTACTGATCAGCTAAGAAGAGCAGTAAGTTTTCAGAGAGTAGGCTAAGGGATATAACCCCGGATCTGAAGAGGTAACGAGGACGAACGGTTCAGAAAACTGATTGAAGAATTCGCGATAAGGGTTTATACGGAAATAGTAGAGTTGAAGTCAGAAGGGTTCGCTGGAGCTTTTCTTATGTCAAAATTCAAATGTATAATGGGTTATGCCGTTGCTTCTATATAAGTAACGGCATTTTTCTATCTGCGAAATCTTTTCTGATAATAGTCATGACAAATCTTGTCAGTTCGTTTTATAATAACTGTACGGTAAGTGAAGCTTAATCAGCTTGTACCGCTGTGGGGGGGCAATTTAATGACTGATAATTGGTATGCCAGCGTATCTGGTCAAAACTATGGTCCATATAATCTTCAGAACCTAAGAAATATGTTTGAGTGTGGTGAGCTAAGACCAGATACTATGGTTTATCATCAGACGATTGGTAATTGGCGGCCGGCGAATCAGCTGAGTCATTTTGCTGATGTATTACCTTCTTCTAACTATCAGCCTGCTGCGAACAATTATCAGCCGGCTTCACCTTATGGTACACCGGTACCACCACAAGGAATTCCGCCATATAATGTTAAGCCGAAGAAGAAACACGGCTGTCTCAAGGGCTGTCTGATCAGTGTTCTGGCAGTGGTGCTTGTTATAGTTGGTTTAGTCATCTTCTGGCCCGACGGGCCACGTAATCTTGAACTTGCCAGAGGCAAGTCTATAGAAAAAACATCTATTGATCAAGCTGGTGGTGTGATAGATGCCGGTGAAATCATAATCTCTGTTCCTGAAGACGCTTTTGCCGGTAAGACAAGTTTCAATATCAAGACAAAAGAAATAAAGGAACATCATTTTGGTGAAGCTTTTGATCCAATTACTCCAGTTTTCAGCATAGACAACAATGGCAAAAGATCCGAAGATCCAATGACTGTAACTATTCCGATTGATATCGCGGCAGATGAGTTTGCCATGGCCTTCTATTACAACAAAGATGGTAGTCTTGAACCTTTGCCTTTGATCTATCAAGACAGTAGTCAGATAGTCGCTGCTACAACACACTTCTCCGATATTGTCGCGTCTAAAATAAGCATAGAGGAGCTGATGGCTCTTGATATAGATACTGGATTCAGACCAGGCGTCGATGACTGGTCTTTTGCCAATTATGGTTCACAGATATCTCCAGGTGGCCACTGTGCCGGTCAGAGTGTATCTATGGCTTACTATTATAATGAACTCAAATCAGAAGGCGATCCTGGATTGCATCTCATTTTTGATAACAATACTCAACAGGTAAAAACGCCGCAGTTTGATCGTGATGATTCACTGGGAATCAGACTTGCCAGTGTTATGCAGGAAGAGGGAGATTGGGACGGCTATTATTGGGATTTCCTCTATGAGCAGATTCATAAGCAAAAATATGTCAGCGACAGGCAGATGTATTATGCTTTTGCCTATTCGATGCATTTGACAGGTGAACCGCAGATGATGGGGATATTTGTGCGCGAGGCTAATCCGAGCGAAGAAATAAAGCTTAGTGCCGGACATGCGATTGTTATATACAGGATTGCTCAAGGTACGATGTATGTTGCTGATCCCAATTTTCCCGGTAACGCGAATTTGACCATACCTCTTAACGGTGAAATTCTTGGACCATATGTCTCAAAAACATCTGCTAATAAACCGGATAGATTATATAACTCATATTCGCTAATTGGTAAAACCGCCATCTTCGATTACGGAATGATGTCGGGACTATTTTCTGAAATGGATGAACCAACACAGGAATCAAAGATTGGTAATGATCACTTTGGCGGCACACTTTATGAAATAGTAGTAGATGTTGATAAGGACGGGGATTTCGTTTTTGCCAAGAACCCTGAGCTTGCTGTTTTCGAAGAGGATGCTAAAAATCGAATAAAAGAAAAACTGAAAAATCATGCTTCAGCTCCTGATGATTGGGATAAACAAGATTACATGGCAATTCAGTTGGCTGCCGGCGCGAGCAATAAGGGTCATGTACGTATATACAGCGGAACTACTGAGCTTGATCGTAAGCAAACTCAGTCAACCGGCAAGATGGTGTTTTTTATACCAATTCGTGGCGGTGTTAACGATATAGGGATGGCCTTCTATGATCGAGGAATCGCTGTTATTGATGGCGTATCTTATAACGATGATAATATAATTCATTTCCACAGAATCAAAGTTGAAAATGGTGAAGTCGATCTAACAGGGACCTGGGAAGGTACCTTCCAGATAACTGATGCCGGTGGTTTAATGGAATACGCGCAATGGATTGGTGAATTTGTCGCAAAAGGCATCATGCAGGGATTGGCGCCGGCTTTTGGTGTTGATATGCCTTCGGATGAAGAAATCAGCCAGGCTGTACGCGATAGTATAGAAGTAAATGAAGAGGCATTCGAACCATTTCCAATGACAGTGCAGCTCAGCCAAATTGATAAGCAAAACTATGATGCGAAAATTACAATTACTACAGAAGTTGAGAGCATCTACGAGACAAAAGCAAAATACAAGGATGGCAAGGTTATTTACAAAATGGTTTTTGAAGATGGATCAGCTGCCGATTTCACATTATATTTGCATGATAATAATGTTTTAGCGGGCGAATTTGAAATCAAGATGGGTCTGATGCAGGCTGTTACAGGAGAGACGTATCTGTATCGATGAACTGCTGATAATACATTATGATACTGGTGATTTCCTTCTGATTATCATCAAGGATAGGGATTTCTACTAAATGCGTTCTTCTACCTGATGGCTTCATTTTTGAATAACTTATTTTCAGTATATTATCTTCTATTATAATACTGTCCAATTTGTCTCCTGGCGAATTCCACGTGTGAAAATCACCTGCCGCACAGATTCCCTTATCAGCAAAAACAAGATAAGAAGGTCTATTTCGAACAACCGCAAGATGTATCAGTGTTATTACAACTAATATCAGGCTTGAAGATATTGAGAATACGGCGGCCAGGAGCAATGCGGTCATGCGATGCTGCCGGATAATATTTACTAATGAAAACAGCACACTTGTGCCAATAATCATCTTAAATATATTTAGATATGTTTGTTTGATTTTTTTGCGTCTTGCTGTTTTCATTTGAGCCGCAAGAATCTGATTCAGCTGAATAATCAATAGCGGCTGACTGAATACAGGAGCTAAACGTCGGCTTATGCGGCTTCTGCCAATATAATCGTATAGATTCATATGTGTCCTCAGATCATGTGTTATCCGTAAGCTTAATACGTTTAGTATATACTATCAGCAGGAAGCAAAGTGAGAATAATACCATATTCATGATAAAAGGCCAGCTGCGGTCACGTTGTGAGAGTTCACCGGCAATCCAGCCAAAAGGTGATGAAATGGCGATCATGGACATATATACGATTGATGAAACGCGCGCGCGTTCAACCGGATCAATGAACTTAACCATCATTGAGTCTTTTTGAGGTATAACCAGGGCGAAGGCAAAAGCCTCCAGTAAAATATATAAGATTAGGGGCAATAGCTGCTCCGGTTTGGTTGTAATAAGAATCAACTGACTGGCGATATAAAGAATGAGACCGATTAGTACAGGTATTCTGAAAGAGAGATGACTGAGAGCGGTCTGAATTGTGAATATGAAGATTAACATAACTATTGCTCGACCGATTGGAAACCAGGCCAGCCAGGCATCGGGTATGCCCAGATTTTGGGTCGCGTAGAGCGCGAAGAAGTTGTTGCTGACAGCTGCGGTTATATTTAGAATTACCATGATTCCGATTATCAGCAGAGTTCGAGGTGTTTTTGCTACCTGTCTGGCAATGTCAATATATTCCACAAGCAGTTTGCGTATTGGTATGCCTCTTGTCTCGCGCATGCGAATAACACCGCGGCTGGTTTCATGCGATTTGAAAAAAAGTATATAAAATTTTGTGGTCATCATGACGAATGTGAGACCAAAAATAATCCGCATCGCAGGAATAATTGTCAATCTGTCGACAAGTATACCTGCTGCCGGCGCGAAAAATACTGCCAGCAAACCGGATATGGTACACCAGGTGAACATATGGACAAGCTTGTTCTGATCGCAGTCTTCTACCATCAGACAAGTCCAGGAATTGTTCGTGATCTGCCACATGCTATTAAGAATGGCTGCGGCCAGAAACCACCAGAAATTCTGTGAGAACATCCACAGAAGCGCGGGTATTGACCAGGACAAGGTATCGAAGATAACTGTAGCGCGGCGTCTCCCAAGTTTATCTGTCATCACTCCACCCATCAGCGCAGCGAAGACCTGGAAAATCATACCTATACTAAGCATCAGACCAATCTGTCTATCATTTACGCCGAGGGCATACATATACACAGTCAAAAATGGTGAATATAGATTATAGGGGATACCCCAGAGTGGTTCTGTATAGACACAGGCGCGCTCGTTCCCACGCAGGCTAACCAAAGTAGCAACAAGCGGATGTTTAGTTAAATTCCCGGGGGATATTTTTTGCTTGTTTGAAGACATCATACTTTTACCTGCCTTGCGCCTTATTTATAATAGTTAGCAAAGATTGAAGTGAATTGTATACAATATACGTGTTATGTTAATTTTCGTCAATTGAAGTGAATAGTTGACAAAATTTAAACACTGCCATAAACTCGATAAGAGAGTATCGATTCTGAAATATCGAATTATAAGTTCAGAAAATAGAGTCCGAGGCATGAATTAATGCCTTGATAAAAATCACTCGGGAGTTCATAAAAAGTGAAGGGATGTGCAATTAATTATGCCACAGCAGAAGAAGGCACCTGTTGTTGTTTCGATACAGGCATTACATCGTATGCCATATTATCTCCATCTTCTTAAGGATTATCAGGCCGCGGGAGAAACAGTAATCTCGGCAAAAGCTGTCGCTACTGAATTACGACTTAATGATGTACAAGTGCGTAAAGACCTTGCTGCCGTTAGTTCTGTGAAGGGTAGACCCAACACTGGTTTTGAGATTCAAGACCTGATTGACAATATGGAGGATTATCTTGGATATAATAACTTGATGGATGCTGTACTTGTCGGGACCGGTTCATTGGGCAGAGCCCTATTGTCTTACAAAGGTTTTGAGAATTACGGCCTTAATATTGTGGCGGCATTTGACAATAATCCAGACCTTGTTGGTACACGAATTAGTGAGCGTACAGTCAAGTCAACCGAAGATTTGAGTGATTTCTGTAAACGTTTGAAAATACATATAGGAATTATTACAGTACCTGCTCCTGCCGCACAGGAAGTCTGCGACCAATTACTCGATGGAGGTATCCTCGCGATTTGGAATTTCGCGCCGGCGCATCTATCCGCTCCTGAACATGTACTAATTCAGGATGAAAACATGGCGGCTTCTCTGGCCATGCTCTCGCGTAAGCTCAAGGAAGCAACGAGGTAAGCGCATGAATATTTTACATCTGAAATATGTAATAGAAATAGCAAAAGCCGGCTCGATTACCAAAGCGGCAGATAATCTGTTCATGGGTCAGCCAAATCTAAGCAAGGCTGTGAGAGAACTTGAAGAGTCACTGGGGATAACTATTTTTCGCCGCACTTCAAAAGGAGTTATTCCTACGGCAAAAGGCGAACAGCTGCTCAAACATGCACGGAGCATACTTGCTCAGGTTGAGGAGATGGAAGCTCTGGCCGATCAGAAACATAGTGAACGACAATCATTTCACATATCAATACCACGCAGCAGCTATGTTGCTGATGCTTTTGAAAGGTTTGTCTGGCGTCTGGACAGAAGACGTGAGATGCAAGTCAGTATACTTGAAACTGACGGCCTCGCCGCTATAGAACGGGTAGCTCAGGGCGACTGCAATATAAGCGTTATACGCTATCAGTCACAGTATGAAAACTATTACCTTGATTACTTGAAGGATCGGGAAATCGTTATTGATCCTGTTCTCTCTTCAGAGTATTATTTGCTTATTCCCGCGAGAAGTCCGCTAGCCTCAAAAGAAGCGATTGCACCCTGTGATTTATTGCGCTATATAGAGATATCCCAGGGCGAAGATAACGTACCTTATGTCAGCCAGTGTCGTAAACCTGAATGTACAAATGAACAAGGAAAACAAAGACAGCTATATGTATATGATCGGATGACTCAACTTGAGCTTCTATCAGCGCATATCGATTTTTATATGTGGTCAGCACCAGTTCCCAAGCGACTTCTGGAGAAATATAATTTGACTCAGCAACCCTGTTCTGATAGTGAACACAGCTTCAAGGACGCACTTGTTTATGCAAAAGGCTACGATTTTGACTATCTCGATAAGCTCTTCATGGATGAACTTTTTCAAGCTCGTGATGAGCTGATGGCCAACATAACATTTTAATAGATTGTACAATATGCACAATACACTTGGTCAACATGGCATATCAATATTCCAGAATCGATAACGTCATATCGATAACAGAATATCGATATGCTTCATTTATATAACCACCACATGCCTTCATGCCTTATAGTAATAACCAGGAAACACGCAATTAACAAACATACTGTAAACGTTTGCGAGTGAAATGGGGGAGAAAACTATGAGCAAGAAAGTTACAATCATTGGAACAGGAAATGTTGGTTCAACTATTGCCTATACTCTGGCGGTAAATGGAATCGCCTCGGAAATTGTTATCATTGATATCAATCAAAAAAAAGCACTTGGCGAGGCTCTCGATATCAGACAGGGTATTCCGTTTTGTCCGCCAGCTTCAATATATGCCGGTGACTTCAGTGACGCTGCCGGTTCAGACATTGTAATTCTTACTTCCGGTCTGCCTCGTAAACCAGGACAGTCAAGACTTGATCTGGCACAGACAAATGTAGATATAACAAAACAGATTATTCCAAAGGTAACCAAATACGCTACAGAAGCTGTCTATGTTGTTGTCAGTAATCCTGTTGATATTCTCACATATGTCTTCAACAAAGTTTCTGATCTGCCTCAGGAGAGAATTATCGGTTCAGGAACAATTCTCGATACGGCCAGACTAAGATCACGACTATCAGAATATTATAAGATCAGCCAGCAGAATGTTCATGCTTATGTGTTCGGTGAACACGGTGATACATCTTTTGTTCCCTGGTCTCTGGCTAACATATCGAGTATCGCAATTGATAAATATCATGAATGTCTCAAGTCGAACAGAATAATTCCCAAGCTCGAATTCGCCGAGGTTGAAGATTATATCCGCAAATCCGGCGCGAAAATCATAGACAGAAAAGGTGCTACCTATTACGCTGTATCTGTATCGGTTTGTCATATATGCAAATGCCTGTTCAACAGCATTGAGACATCACTTACTGTTTCGACCATGATGAACGGTGAATATGGTATAGATGATGTTTGTCTGAGTACACTCTCAACAGTTGGTAAAGGCGGAATTAAGGGACGTATCGAAACACCGCTGACTGATGATGAGCTGAAATTACTGCATAAGAGTGCCGATGCCCTTAAGAATGTAATAAGTAATCTGACAATCTAAGTTAATACATAAGTATAGTTACCTGGGAGGTTGTGTAGAATGGAATATCGTATAGAGAGAGATTCAATGGGTGAGATGCAGGTGCCTGCCGATCGTTATTGGGCTGCGCAGACACAGCGCAGTGTACAGAATTTTCCTATCGGTGGAGAAGTAATGCCAAGAGAAATCACAGAAGCTTTTGGTATTCTCAAGAAGGCCGCGGCTATCACGAACAATAGACTGGGCAAACTCTCGAACGAGAAGCTCGATGCAATCAAACAGGCATGTGATGAGGTTATCTCAGGTAATCTCAATGACCACTTCCCACTTGTAGTCTGGCAAACAGGCAGTGGTACCCAGTCGAATATGAATGCCAACGAAGTAATCGCGAACCGTGGCAATGAGATCGCCGGCAGCAAGCTTCTGCATCCAAATGATGATATAAATATGTCTCAGAGCTCCAATGACACATTCCCGACGGCTATGCATATCGCTGCTGTCATGACTATTGAGGATCAGCTGCTTCCGGTAATGTCTCAGTTTATTGAAACACTCAAGCGCCTCGAAAAGGAAAATGATGATGTTGTAAAAAGCGGCAGAACTCATCTGCAGGACGCGACTCCGATCAAATTCTCGCAGGAAATCAGCGGTTGGCGCAATATGATTGAGAAGTCACGCGATATGCTTATACTGGCACTTCCAGGACTAAAAGAGCTTGCTCTTGGAGGTACAGCGGTAGGTACCGGACTCAACGCGCCGGCAAATTTCGGTGAAGAAGTGGCCAGAGCTGTAAGTGAAATCACGGCAAAAGACTTCGTCACTGCCGATAACAAGTTTCATTCGCTCACGGCAAAAGATGAGCTGGTTTTTGCTCATGGTGCGCTTAAGGCTCTTGCGGCTAATCTTATGAAAATAGCAAACGATATCCGCTGGCTCGCGAGCGGACCACGCTGCGGTCTCGGCGAGATATTCATTCCGGAGAATGAGCCGGGCAGCTCGATTATGCCGGGCAAGGTAAACCCTACTCAATGTGAAGCGATAACAATGGTCGCGGTACAAGTAATGGCAAATGATGTTGCCGTTGGTATGGCTGCTTCGCAAGGGAACTTCGAACTAAATGTGTACATGCCTGTGAGCATTTACAATTTCCTCCAGTCAGTCAGATTGCTGGCAACCGGCATGCAATCCTTCCACGACAACTGTGTTGTCGGCATTATGGCTGACAGAGAGAAAATGAAGCATAACCTGCATAACTCATTGATGCTGGTAACAGCTCTTAACCCCTATATAGGTTATGACAACGCGGCAAAAACCGCGAAAAAAGCTCACAAGGAAAATATATCGCTTAAGGAAGCCTGTGTTTCACTTGGTTTCCTGACAGCAGAGAAATTCGATGAGGTTTTCAAACCGGAAGAAATGGTCTAAGAGTTTAACTCTATTAACCAAAATTTCCTGATCACCGAATTATAAATAGAAAACTGTCATGAAGGCCGAAAAAACCGGCTCCCGGCTTAACGTGCGTCTAACGACGGGAAAATGATGACAAAACACTGATTATACAGGATGGAGAGATGATAAATGACCTTCGATTATTACCCCGGATGTACATTGAAAACCAAGGCAAAAGACCTTGACATCCACGCCCGCAATGCTGCCCTTGCTCTTGGTATAGAGCTTGAAGAATTGCCGGAATGGCAATGCTGCGGTGCCGTCTATCCTATCGCCAGAGACGAGATTGCTACCAGACTGACATCTGTCCGGGCTCTTGCCTCGGCTAGAGATCGCGGACGTGAACTGCTGACATTATGCTCAGCCTGTCACCACGTTATCAAACGCGTTAACAATGATATACAGACAGATGATGAAATCAGGAATAAGGTCAATAATTATCTGGCTCCGGATATTGAGTATAACGGTGAAACCAAGGTTGTCCATTACCTGGAAATGCTTCGCGACACCGTTGGTTTTGACACTATCAGGGAAAAAGCTGTCAAACCAATGACTGGAAAAAGAATAGGCGCTTATTACGGATGTTTGCTTCTAAGACCAAATAATGTCATGGCCTTCGACAACCCGGAGAACCCGACAATTATGGAAGATTTCATCCGTGCACTCGGAGCCGAGCCTGTATTGTATCCATATCGTAATGAATGCTGCGGTGGATATGTCGCGATGGATGATAAAAACCTTGCTGCTCAGAAGTGCAAGAATATTACATCTTCTGCTCTTGAGCGTGATGTCGATATGTTGATTACGGCCTGTCCTCTGTGCATGTATAACCTTGATATTAATACAAACACCGCAGAGGAAACTAAACTGCCGATTTATTACTTCACGGAATTGCTGGCTCAGGTTCTTGATATCTGATTACCGGTTTTAGAAAACAAGGAGGCGCGATAAATGCATCAGAAAACTCAGCTTCAAGCTGAAACGATCCGCTTAATCAGTGGTACGAATACACGCAAGTGCATGAAGTGCGGTAAATGTACCGCAAGCTGTCCGGCTTTTGCCGAGATGGATATAAGTCCTCATAAGTTTGTGTCCATGGTCGAACACGGTGAGATAGATAAGTTGATGGCTTCTAAGAGTATATGGAAATGTATGTCTTGTTTTGCCTGTGTCGAGCGTTGCCCGCGCGGCGTTGAACCGGCAAGTATTATTGAAGCAGTTAGACAAACGGTTATCCGTAAGCAGAATAACAATTATCTGCGCCCGGAAAATATACCTGAGCTGCTTGATCCGAAAATTCCACAGCAGGCTCTGGTCAGTGCCTTCCGGAAGTACAGCAAATAAGAAGAGGTGAAACGAATTGCAGAGAATAGGCGTTTTTGTCTGCTGGTGCGGAACGAATATAGCAGCAACGGTTGACATAGATACAGTAGTAGAAGCAATGAAATATGAACCGGGTGTAGTGCATGCTTCTGATTATCAGTACATGTGCTCAGAAGCTGGTCAGAGTAAAATAAAACAGGCAATCAAAGAACATAACCTTACAGGTATTGTTGTTTGTGCCTGTTCGCCGCGTATGCATGAGACCACATTCCGCAAGGCAGCTAAGGCTGCCGGTCTCAATCAATACATGGTCGAGATAGCAAATATTCGAGAACATTGTGCTTGGATTCATAAGGATCGCAAAGAAGCTACAGAAAAAGCTGTCGTACTTGCCAGAACCGCGGTGGCCAAACTGAATCTGAATACTCCACTTACTCCCGGTGAGAGCAGTGTTGTCAAACGTGCACTGGTTATCGGTGGCGGTATTGCCGGTATACAGTCAGCTCTTGATATCGCTGAGGCTGGTTATGAGGTTGATATTGTTGAGAAACAACCGACTATCGGTGGGAAAATGGCACAGCTTGATAAAACATTCCCCACACTTGATTGCGCCGCCTGTATATTGACACCAAAAATGGTTGATGCGGCTTCGCACGAAAATATTAATCTCTACACATACAGTGAAGTTGATTCAGTTGGCGGATTTGTTGGCAATTTCAATGTGAAAATTCGCAAGAAAGCTCGCAGTGTAAAAGCCGATATATGCAGTGGCTGTGGTATCTGTACTGAGAAATGCCCATCGCGTAAGGCTGAGAATGAGTTTAATCTTGGTCTGAACAAAAGAGGTGCGATTTACATACCTTTTGCCCAGGCTATACCAAATGTTCCGGTTATTGACCGCGATCAGTGTATCAAGTTCAAAACAGGGAAATGCGGTTTGTGTGCCAAGGTATGTCCGGCAGACGCTATTGATTTCAGCCAACAGGATGAAATTGTTGAGAAGCAGTATGGAGCTGTTGTTCTTGCTACCGGCTTCAATCCGATCAAGCTTGATAATTTTGATGAGTTTGGTTATTCACAGAGCAAGGATGTTATTACTTCACTTGAACTTGAACGTATCATGAACGCTGCCGGTCCGACTGGCGGCAAATTACTGCGTCCATCTGATAACGGACATCCACATACTATGGTTTTTGTACAGTGTGTAGGTTCAAGAGATACAACCGGCTGCGGCAAAACATACTGTTCCAAAATTTGCTGTATGTACACAGCTAAGCATGCCATGTTGATCAGAGAAAAATACCCTGATGTGGATGTGCATGTCTTCTATATTGATGTCAGGACGCCTGGCAAAAATTTTGACGAGTTTTACAGACGCGCTGCGGAGGATTACGGCGTTAACTATATAAAGGGAATGGTTGGTAAGGTTGCTCCCACAAACGGCAAACTGCTTGTTCAGGGATCTGATCTGATTGCTGACCGACAGCTTGTGATTGAAGCTGACATGGTAGTGCTGGCCACTGCGATAGAGCCGGATCAGACCGCTAAGAGTCTGGCTACCATGTTGACTGCAAGTATCGACACAAATAATTTCTTCACCGAAGCACATCCTAAACTGCGTCCGGTGGAGAGCCCGACGGCAGGTGTCTTCCTCTCCGGAGTCTGCCAGGGTCCTAAGGACATTCCCGAGACTGTTGCTCAAGCTTCCGCAGCCGCTGTAAAAGTAATCGGGCTGCTGTCCAAGGATAAACTGATGTGTAATCCTTGTGTCGCGAATTCTAATGAGCTGCTCTGTAATGGCTGTTCCAACTGTCAGCATGTCTGTCCATATGGCGCGATTGATTATGTTGAAAAAGAGTTCAGAGCAGGCGGCAAAACTTCTCTTCGCCGCGTAGCTCAGGTTAACGAAGCGATCTGCCAGGGCTGTGGAGCATGTACTGTTGTTTGCCCTTCAGGCGCGATGGATCTCAAAGGTTTCACAAATCAACAGATTATGGCGGAGGTAGATGCTATATGTCGATAGAAAACAAAGAATTCAAACCTCTGATCGTAGCTTTTTGCTGCAATTGGTGCAGTTATGCCGGCGCCGATCTGGCTGGTACAAGTCGTCTGGCTTATCCGGCTGAGATTAAGATTATTCGTGTTCCTTGCTCCTGCAGAGTAAACCCGATGTTTGTTCTAAGAGCATTTCAGCGCGGCGCCGACGGTGTCATCATAGCCGGCTGTCATCCCGGTGATTGTCACTATACTACTGGAAATTACTATGCCAGGCGTCGTATGACCTTGCTCTTCAGCATGCTTGACTTCTTCGGAATTGAAAAAGAGAGAACAAGAGTTGACTGGGTATCAGCAGCGGAAGGTGTTAAGTTCAGTACAGTAATGAATGACTTCTCCAAGAAAATACATGAGCTTGGCGAGAACAGAAGACTGGGGGATCTGAGATGCAAAATGCCGATAGAGAAATAAATAAGGAAAAAATATCAGTGGCTGAAATGGCAAAACAGATTCTTGAACAAGGCCGGGCCGATCGATTGATGGGCTGGAAACGCGGTGAGTTTTTCTATGATAACAGTCCTGCTGTCTTCGAAAACTTGTCTGAGCTTGATGATTTTGTCTATGATCTGTTCTGCGGCAGCAACCTCAGCAAATTCCTGGTAAAAGAAAGCAGGAAGGATGGCAAGATCGCTGTGCTTCTTAAACCTTGTGACCGTTACAGCTTCAATCAGCTGGTTAAGGAGCACCGTATTATAAAAGATAATGTGCTGCCGGTGGAGATAGATTGTGACGGCATGCTGGATATTGATAAAATTCGCGCTCTTGGTATCAAGGGGATTAAGAAAATAACTGTAGATGGTGATCAATTGCAGATAGATACAGTTTATGGCCCCAAAACCTGCGCCCGAGAAGATGTACTACTGATGAAATGTCTAACTTGCAAGGATCGTGTAGGCGGTGATCGTTTCGAACTTGTAAAAGAAATTGAAGCAATGAGCTCTGTTGAACGTTATGAATTCTGGCGTAGCGAGTTATCTAAGTGTATTCGCTGTAATGCCTGCCGTAATGTCTGCCCGGCTTGTACTTGTGAGAAATGCGTATTTGATAATGATAAGTCAGGAATAGCTAATAAGGCTAATACTGACAGTTTCGAAGAGAGCCTCTACCACATGATCAGAGCCTTCCACGTAGCCGGAAGATGCACAGATTGTGGTGAATGTACCAGAGTTTGTCCGCAGAATATACCGCTTCATCTAATTAATCGTAAGATCATCAAGGATCTAAATGAATTTTATGGCGAATATCAGGCCGGTGAAGATGATTTTAGCAAGGGTCCGCTGACCCGTTTCGATCTTGACGATGTCGAACCAGACATTGTCATGGAGAGAGGGGGCAATAAATAATGTCAGCACAAATACTAACAGTCAAGATGGAGAATATTGGTAATCTGTTCAAGGCGATAGCTGCTGATCAGAAACTATATCTGCCATTGGAACAAGCCGGACAGGTGCAATTTCTGCCATATGATCCAGCTGATGATAGTCAAAAAGTAAGACTTGATGTTTTAAATACAGTTCGCTCTGCCAAAGATTTGTTTTTCCCTCAGAGTGAAAACATGGTTGCTTTTAAAAAGCAGGGCAAAAAAATAGATATTATAGAAAACCGTGAGAAGGTAGAGGCTTTTACCGTGTTTGGTGTAAGAGCTTGCGATGCCAGAAGCTTCGATATTCTTGATCGTGTTTTCTTAAGTGAACCGGTTGATGTTTCTTATGCTGAGCGTAGGGCTCGTGGTACCGTGGTTACGCTGGCTTGTAATGAGCCCGAGGAAACCTGTTTCTGTGAGACTTTTGGCATTGATGCTGCTAAACCGGATGGAGATATAACTACCTGGATTGCTGACGGCTTACTCTGGTGGCAGGCAAATACCAATAAGGGTGTTAAGCTGACAGATAAGTTGCTGTCTGTTGATGCCGGATTATTTGTTGACAGCACCGGTGAGGCAAAGGCGCTTGAAGAGCAGCAGGAGAAGATTAGAGAGATAATCAGTCAGCTGCCGCTGCATGGACTGTCTTTGGAATATTTCCATAAGGAAGAGCTTAAAACAATCTTCAATTCACCGAAATGGCAGGAACTGTCGGAAGCCTGTATCGGCTGCGGTACATGTACTTTTGTCTGTCCTACCTGCCAATGTTACGATATACGCGATTATGATACCGGTAATGGTGTTCAGCGCTACCGCTGCTGGGATTCCTGCATGTATTCGGATTTTGTTATGATGGCTCACGGTAATCCGCGTACTTCTCAGGTAGAGCGCTTCCGCCAGCGTTTCATGCATAAGCTGGTTTATTATCCTGCTAATAATGAAGGCATTTTCTCTTGTGTCGGTTGTGGCCGTTGTCTGGCGAAATGTCCGAGTTCAATGAATATTGTCAAAGTGGCAAAAACTATCGGAGGTGAAGCCAATGTGTAGCTGCAGCTGTAGCCATGAAGGTCACGAACATGATCATAATCATGGGCATGAACACCATGCCGACGCGCTGATTCCGGTTATTGGCGTAGTAACAGATATCAGAGTAGATACGCCCGATGTTAAGACCTTTCGCGTGACAGCGCCCGAAGGCGGTATTTGTTTTGAATATATGCCGGGACAATGCGCGATGTTGTCTATACCGGCTGTTGGTGAAGCGATGTTCTCAATAACTTCTTCACCTACAAATCGAGAGTTCATGGAATTCAGTATTAAGAAATGCGGTACTCTTACAGATTGGCTGCATCAAATTGAACCTGAGCAGGAGCTTACGATCAGAGGGCCTTATGGTAATGGTTTTCCTGTTGACGACGCTCTGGCCGGACAAGACCTGCTGTTTATCGCCGGTGGTATCGGTCTGGCGCCTTTGCGCTCGGTTATCAATTACTGCCTGCATCACAGAGATCGTTATGGCAGCATAGATATCGTATATGGTGCCCGCTCATCATCTGATCTGGTTGATATTGATGAGCTGAAGAATATCTGGCCGACACTTGAGAATACAAATGTCCATTTGACTATTGACCGCGAGGAAGAAGGCTGGGATGGCCATGTAGGGTTTGTTCCGTCATATGTAAAAGAACTTGATTTCAGTTTGGATAAAACTGTTTTGCTGTGTGGACCGCCGATAATGATCAAGTTTACTCTTGCTTCGCTGCAGGAAATGGGCTTCGATAAAACTCAGGTTTATACAACGATGGAATTAAAAATGAAATGCGGTGTAGGCAAATGCGGCCGCTGTAATATCGGTTCGAAATATGTTTGCAAGGATGGTCCTGTTTTCCGCTGTGATGAACTGGACGAATTGCCGGACGAGTATTAATAAAACAAGTGCTGTTCATGATAAGCAGATCGATAATCGATGTGCAAAAATACGGAGGTCAGAGAGCATGAGAGAAATGGTAAATGTATACATAATGGGTAAGAAATATACTGTGCCGGAAGAGCTTACCATTATGGGAGCGATGGAGTATGCCGGTTATCAGCTGATTAGAGGCAGCGGTTGCCGTAATGGCTTCTGTGGAGCCTGTGCTACAGTTTACAGAATTAAGGGGCAGACTGAGCTTAAGGCTTGTCTTGCTTGTCAGAAGCAGGTCGAAAATGATATGTATCTGGCTACCATGCCGTTTTTCCCTCTGGTCAAGCAGCAGTATGAAATTAAGGATATTCGCCCGGATGAGCAGATTATGATGCAGCTCTATCCTGAGATTCACAAATGTATTGGCTGTAACGCTTGTACTAAGGGTTGTCCTCAGGAGATAAATGTCATGCAATATATCGCTTATGCTCAACGTGGCGAGTTTGAGAAGTGCGCCGAAGAGTCTTTTGACTGTGTAATGTGCGGAATATGTTCTTCACGCTGCCCTGCCGGTATTTCTCATCCGCAAGTCGCTCTGTTGGCAAGACGCTTGACCGGTAAATATCTTGCGCCTGAATCAGAGCATTTGACCAGAAGAGTAGAGGAAATCGCGGAAGGTAAGTGCAAAGACATGATGGAATCAATCATGAACAAGCCGCTCGAAGAGATAAAAGAGCTGTACAACAACAGAGAGATTGAGCAATAAGACGAGCCGGAGGAGAGTGATAGCATGTTTTCACAGGAAATGATGGATTCAATTAAGAAGGTCGAAGCGACAAGACAGAGCAGAATTGGTGCTGATTTGCGTCGCATGACAGCTGAAGAAAAAGAAAAACTCCTCAGAGAGTATCATCCGGACTTCGTGGATGACGGATTTACCGTACTTGAAGCAGGCCCTAACAAAGGCGACAAGGTTCCTCATGAGCTGGCTGATCTGCTGCAGGCCAATAGCAGATTAATGTCGCTTGAAGGTTACGAAGACATCGATGCTGTTGAGGCTGAACTTGTAGAGCCTGACTATGATGTTGATGTCCTTATCATCGGTGGCGGTGGTGCCGGTGCTTCAGCAGCTATTGAAGCTGATGAGGGCGGTGCCAATGTCATGATAGTTACTAAACTTCGTATGGGCGATGCCAATACCATGATGGCAGAAGGTGGTATTCAGGCTGCGGACAAAGAGAATGACTCACCGGCTCAGCATTATCTTGACGCTCTTGGCGGCGGTCACTATACCAATAAACCTGAGCTGCTATATAAACTGGTAACTGAAGGACCGGATTGCGTCAAATGGCTCAACGATCTTGGTGTAATGTTTGATAAAGACGCTCAGGGTAATATGGTTACAACCCATGGTGGCGGTACTTCTCGTAAGAGAATGCATGCTGCTAAGGATTATTCCGGCGCGGAAATAATGCGCGTATTACGTGATGAAGTTATCAACCGTGATATTCCAATCGTAGATTTCACGGCTGCTGTAGAACTGATTCTTGATGATCAGGGCAGAGCTGCCGGTGCAGTACTGATGAATCTTGAAACAAAAGAAATACTCATAGCCAGAGCAAAAACAGTTGTTATCGCGACAGGCGGCGCAGGACGTTTACATTATCAGGGATTCCCGACTTCTAATCACTATGGCGCGACGGCGGATGGTTTAATCCTGGCATATCGTGCCGGAGCTGCTCTGCTCTACGCAGATACACTGCAGTATCATCCAACTGGTGTTGCCTATCCTTCACAGATTTTTGGCGCCCTCGTCACGGAAAAAGTCCGTTCTCTGGGAGCTCAGCTTGTAAATAAAGAGGGCGAAGCCTTCATGAATCCGCTGGAAACCCGTGATGTATCAGCAGCATCAATCATTCGAGAGTGCCGTACACATAAGATGGGTATCTCAACAGCAGAGGGTGAAGGTGTCTGGTTGGATACACCGATGATTGAGCAGATTCACGGTGAAGGAACTATAGAGGCACGCATACCTGGTATGCTGCGTATGTTTAGTAAGTACGATATTGATATTCGTCAAGTACCGATTCTGATCTATCCGACACTCCATTATCAAAATGGCGGTATCAGAATTACCGAAAATGGTATGTCTGATGTAGAAAATCTTTTTGTTGCCGGTGAGGCCGTCGGTGGAATCCATGGACGTAACAGACTGATGGGTAATTCTCTGCTTGATATTATAGTTTTTGGCAGAAACGCAGGCAGAAACGCTTCTGCCAAGGTAAAAGAAGTTAAATCCGGCAAGCTCACTCTTGACCACGTACGAAAATACAGTGAAGAAATGGTTTCTGCCGGCATCAATACCGATCGCGTATCACCGCTGCTTCTGCCAACTTATACTCATGGCAGAGAAAACGACTGAACAGGAGGCCTGACATAAGTGGAGCTGGTATTTGTATTTCTCATTGCTGCCCTCGGTTATCTGATAGGTAGTATAAAGGTAAAAGGTATTGAACTGGGTACTGCCGGTGTGTTGCTTGTTGCTCTGGTATTTGGTCATTTTGGCGTTGAAGTACCCGGTTTTGTGAGCAGCCTTGGTATCGCTCTGTTTGTTACCTCGGTTGGCTTCATCGCCGGACCGAAATTCTTCCGCAACCTGCGAAAAAATGCCACCTCTTATGTGCTTCTTGGTGTAATTGTTATTCTGGCCGGAACTCTTGCCAGTATTGCTGTCATCAAATTTGGCGGTATTCCGGCAGGTCTTGCTACAGGATTGTTTGCCGGTGCTCTGACAAGCACACCCGGGCTTGCGGCGGCTGTTGAAGCAGCTTCAGAAGCGGAAGCACAGCTTGTGTCTGTTGGCTATGGCGTCGCGTATCCTTTTGGCGTTATCGGCGTTGTTATGTTTGTACAGCTGATACCCAAGCTGCTAAAAGCGGATTTGGTACGCGAACGTGAGATGTTTGAGGCTGCCAATGCTGTTGAGATTAAGTCATATGATCGTAAGCTTATTAACTGTGATCCCATGGGTATGATGGCTTTTGCCGCGGCTGTAGTGCTTGGTGTTTTGATCGGACGAGTATCTGTACCCCTGCCCGGAGGCGCTGAATTCGCGCTTGGCACATCAGGTGGACCACTGATATCCGGGCTTATATTTGGCCATTTCGCTCATATCGGACCGATTAATCTTAAGGTTAAAAATCATGTGCTGGAAGTATTTCGCGAGTTCGGTCTTGTGTTGTTCCTGATTGGTGCCGGTGTCAAAGGCGGTCAAGGTTTTGTTGAAGTTCTAAAAACACAAGGTGTCATGCTCTTCGTCTACGGCGCGGTTATCACAACTATACCGATGTTAGCCGGTTATCTCTTCGCAAGCAAGGTTCTTAAGCTTAACCTGTTTAACAATCTTGGTTCCATTTGTGGTGGCATGACCAGCACACCGGCACTCGGTACTCTTATCAGTGTTACAGGTACCAGCGATATAGCAACCGCGTACGCGGCGACGTATCCGATGGCTCTTGTCCTTGTGGTGTTATCAGCACAATTCATGAATATCATTTTCTAAGGAGTATCATCAATATGAAAATTACTGTATGTATCGGCAGCTCTTGCCATCTCAAGGGCTCCCGTCAGGTTGTCGAACAATTAAAAGAACTTATAACAGCTCATGGACTGGAAGAAGATGTTGAGCTTAGCGGAACCTTTTGTATGGGCAAATGTGAACAGGGTGTCAGCGCGACGCTCGATGATCAACAGTTTTCCTTGTCTCCGGAAAACACAAAAGAGTTCTTCGAAAAGAATATACGCGGCGTATTGGCCGCTAAATGATTGAAGGCGATATAAATGCTTGATCTCACAACCGGAATACTTAAACTTAAAAAATCAAATTGTAAAAATTGTTATAAATGCATCCGCAATTGTCCAGTTGACTCTATAAGATTTTCAGAAAATCAAGCTCATATTATAGGAAGTGAGTGCATTCTTTGCGGTCAGTGTTTTGTTGTCTGCCCGCAAAACGCAAAAGAAATTCGTGATGATGCCGATAAGGCGAGGGCGCTGATACAATCAGGCGCACCGGTCGTGGTCAGTCTGGCTCCTTCTTATGCGGCCAATTACCATGACAGTACTTGTGCCGATCTGACAGATGCTCTGTGTAAACTTGGGTTTTCCCATGTGGAAGAAACAGCTGTTGGTGCCACCATTGTCAAGCGGCGGTATGAGAAGATATTAGCAGAAGATAAACCGGATGTGCTCATTTCATCCTGTTGTCATACGGTTAATCTGTTGATTGAGAAACATTATCCTGAAGCTCTGCCGTATCTTGCACAGGTAATTTCACCGATGCAAGCGCATTGTCTTGATATCAAGCGAAGAATACCGCAAGCCAGAACTGTCTTCATCGGACCATGTATATCCAAGAAGGATGAAGCTGAACAGGTATCAAATGCGGTAGATTGCGTATTAACCTTCGAAGAACTTGGACGTTGGCTTGAGCAGGAAAAAATCAATGTTGGTCAGAGCGTGCTTCTGAGCTCATCTGAAGACCCTGGCAGAAGCCCCAAACCTTCAGATGGACGGGCAAGGTTTTTTCCGACCGCCGGCGGAATCATCAGATCAATGGAGACAATGCCGGACAGCTGCAGCTATCTGGCTATTGATGGAATGGATAATTGCATTGCGGCTATCAGAGAGATAATAGCCGGCGGACTGCATGATACTTTTGTCGAGATGTCAGCTTGCACCGGTAGCTGTATAGGCGGACCGGTAATGGATAGGAATCAGTGCCGGCCGATCCAGAAATACAGCCGTATTTCCAGTGTTGCCGGGCGTGATGATTTTGTGATAGAAATGCCTGAACCCGGGATAATTCGTCAGGAGTTCAGACAGATTGAGCTTAATAACCGCATGCCTGATGAAATTGAGATAAAAGCTATTTTGCGTCAGATTGGAAAAACGAAGCCTGAACATGAGCTTAACTGCGGCAGCTGTGGCTATGATACCTGCAGGCAAAAAGCAATAGCTGTATATCAGGGCAAAGCAGATCTTAATATGTGCCTGCCCTATCTAAAAGAGAAAGCCGAGAGTTTCTCAGATAACATTATTAATAACACACCAAACGGCATTATTGTTGTCAATGATAATTATCAGGTACAGCAGATAAATAACGCTGCTCTCAGACTCATGAATATTCGACGAGCTGAAGATGTCCTCGGGGAGCAGGTTGTGCGTATTATGGATCCTAAACCATTCATGGATGTTTTGAGAAGTGGTCATAATATTCACGGACGACGTACCTGGCTGGCCGAATATGAGAAATATGTTGAGAAGAGTATTATTCTTGATCGTGAGTTCAATCTGCTTATCTGCATAATGCATGATGTAACAGATGAAGAGATGCAGCGTGAACGCAAAGAGTCGATCAGACATCAGACTATCGACATAGCTGATAAGGTTGTCGAGAAACAGATGAGAATTGTACAGGAAATAGCGTCATTGCTTGGTGAAACCACAGCGGAGACTAAAATTGCTCTGACCAAGCTGAAGGAGTCGATCTCAGATGAATAATCTCTGTGCTGATATCGGTTACAGGAGTTTGAACAAAAAGGGCGAGCTTCTCTGTGGGGACAGCGTTGAGGTCACATCACAGACAGACAATAGTAACTCAAAAATCATAGTCCTGGCAGATGGTCTTGGCAGCGGCGTCAAGGCCAGTATCCTCTCAACATTAACTGCCAGAATTATCGCGAAAATGATGGCAGAAGGACTTGATATTGAAGATTGTGTATCTACTATAGCTGCTACTCTGCCTGTCTGTTCAGTGAGAGGTGTCGCCTACTCGACTTTTACCATTATTCACTTGATTGATAATGAGGATGCGGAAATAATTCAATACGATAATCCTCATGTCATATTACTGCGTCAAGGGAAGTATGTGGAATTACCAACCACTATCATGAAGATTGACGGAAAAGAAATATATAAGTCGCGTGTTTCTTTGCAGAAGGATGATGTTTTCATAGCGGTCAGCGACGGTGCTATTCATGCCGGTGTAGGCAAATATCTGAATTTCGGCTGGGAACGTGATAACATAATTGAGTTTTCCGAGACTTTTTGCCAGGTTGGTTATACCGCGAAAACCTTGACAACTATACTGTTGGATAAATGCAATGAATTATATGGCAATGAGCCCGGGGATGATACTACAGTTTGTGTGGTGAAAATCCGTAAGCGTGAGCCGATGAACCTTGTTATCGGTCCGCCGCAAGATCCGGATGATTGTTCTAAGATGATGTCTTTGTTCTTCTCCAAGGAGGGCAAACATATTGTTTGCGGCGGAACAACTTCAATGATAGCGGCTGATTTTCTCAGGAAGAAGCTGATACCTCTGTTGGAGTTTCCTGATCCGGAAATACCGCCGATTGCCAGAATTGATGGGGTGGATCTGGTGACAGAGGGTGTCATTACGATCAATAAGGTGCTGACTTATGCTCGTGATTATCTGGCGGAGAACGAGGATTATGCTGCCTGGTCCTTCCATCGTGATGGCGCTTCACAGATCGCGCGTCTGCTGTTTGAAGAAGCGACCGATATAAATTTCTATGTAGGCAAAGCCGTCAATCCCGCTCATCAGAATCCTGATTTGCCAATTAATTTCAGTATAAAAATGCGGCTTGTAGATGAACTTGCCACCTGTCTCAGACAGATGGGTAAAAACATCAAGCTTAGTTACTTTTGAGGCTGCAGGGAGGACAATATTGTGCGTAAATTTGATACTCAGGTTCAACATCTCAAATACAAGGTGCTGCGCGAAGTCGCTCGTCATGCTTGGGCTGGAGATCTTCTTACCAATGTGGGGGATATTCCAAAAACAATTATTCCTGGTCAGGAACCATCTATGCGTTGTTGTGTATACAAGGAGCGTGCCATTCTTGGTGAGCGTGTTAAACTGGCTATGGGTGGAGATGCTAAAAAACCAAATGTAATTGAAGTTATTGATATTGCCTGTGACGAATGTCCGGTTGGTGGCTATGAAGTGACCGAGGCCTGCCGCGGCTGTATTGCTCACCGTTGTCAGGATGTCTGTCCTCGTGATGCCATAAGCTTCGATCATAATCAGAAGGCTTGGATTGATAAAACTAAATGTATCGAGTGCGGAAAATGCGCGCAGGTTTGCCCGTTCAGCGCTATTGCCAATAATAAGAGACCCTGTGAGAAGGCCTGCCAGATAAAAGCGATTTCCATGAGCGAAAATAAAACGGCTTCAATAGACAATAATAAATGCACTGCCTGTGGTGCCTGTGTTTATCAGTGTCCTTTTGGTGCTATTATGGACAAGTCTTATATTCTTGATGTAATAAATATGCTCAAAAACGCTCAGGAATCCGATCAGCGCGTTTATGCCGTGGTCGCTCCATCGATCTCAAGCCAATTTACTTATGCCCGCCTGGGACAGGTTATCAGCGGCATCAAAAAACTCGGTTTCTTCCATGTGGTTGAAGCTGCTCTTGGTGCGGATATGACAGCTTGGGAGGAGAGTAGTGAGCTGGCAGAAAAAGGCTTTTTGCTCAGTTCCTGTTGTCCATCATTCGTTTCCTACGTTAAGACAGAATTTCCTCAGCTGGCGGACAGTATTTCCCATAATCTTTCACCGATGGCGGAAATCGCTCGTTATATTAAGAAAACGTCTGAACAAGCTCAAGTCGTTTTTATCGGGCCTTGTACTGCCAAAAAAATGGAACTACAGCAGCCTCAAGTACGCCCCTGGGTCGACAGCGTGATAACTTTTGAAGAGCTGCAGGCTCTGTTTGACAGTGCCGACATAAATATTTGTGATCTGAAAGATGATGTTCTCGATAACGCGTCCTTCTACGGCCGCATTTTCGCACGCAGCGGTGGACTTAGTGACGCGGTCGCGCAAGCTGTAAAAGAGCATAATATCGATTTTGAACTAAAACCTGTTGTCTGTGACGGTATTGAAGCCTGCCGTATTGCGCTTCTAAAAGCATCGAAGGGCAGAGCTGATGGTAATTTTATCGAGGGTATGGCCTGCACCGGCGGCTGTATTGGCGGTGCAGGCTGCCTGACTCATGGCCCTAAGGATAAGAGTCAGGTTGATAAATATGGTCAGGAAGCATACGAGAAAACTATTTCCGATGCTATTAGTGTACTTGAACTGCCGCAAACTGATACGCTTACGAGATGAGTTGAAACGGGATAGTGAGATGACAGGATGCCAGTATCTTAGGATCCCAATCAGGATCTCAAGATTCAAAGAATTGTTTTTTATTTTAGTTTAAAAGTCTTCCAGCAGAATTTATTGATGCTGAATAGTCCGACAGATACATACAAGACAGTCAATGCTATGATTACCGCCATGTAAATTGCTGTGTTGACTTCATCCATGAATACATTCATATAGGAGAGCATGTATACACCAAATTGGATTATCGAGAATAGTTTACTCTTGGTACCAAGCTCTGAAGTATAGGGCTGTATGATGTAATAGATAAACAAGTCATGGAATGAGAAGAACAGCCACATCATTGCCACGGTTATAAGGTACAGAGGAATCTGTGTCCAATCAATATGGGCAATATCGCGTGTCAGATAGAAGACTGCCAGCAAATCGCCGGTAATGGCGAAGAGGGCCAGCAACAGGAAGGTCGGGGCGTTATACTGCATGATTTTACCAAGCCTCAGGTAGAAGTTCTTAATAACT
>JAQVJP010000134.1 GCA_028695145.1 Eubacteriales bacterium | reverse complement strand
ATGACAAGCTTGGTATCCGGCCAGGTGACCGTGTTGTGCCAGAGCCCTGCTGGTATTTGGTAGAGCTTGTTTGCTTGCATTTCGATTTTTGTGATGTCGAGTCCCTCAGCGCTATTTGCCTGATCATAGGCTTGAAGCAGTACGCATCTGCCTTGCAGCAGGATGAAGAGTTCGTCAGTTTCGTTATGCTTTTCTACACAGTCGAGTTCAGCGACGTCGTTTGCCGGTTTCCAATTTTTGATACCGACTGTCCAGGTTTTGTTGTCATAGAGCCAGCTGAGGCCTTCAGCGTTGTTTTCTGAAATTTTTATTTCTTGTTTGCTCATTTTCTTGTTTTCCCCTTATTATATTTGATTTGTCGATTTCTATTTTGTAAGTCGATTTCAATTTTATGTATTAATTTGTATTTTGAAAGTCGATTTATATTTCATTTGTCGATTTCTATTTCTTTTGTGCGATTGCTTTCTTACATTGATCAGCTATGTTGCTGCCGGTCAGTCCGTATTCGCAGAATAGTTCAGAGGGTTTACCGGATTTACCGAATTTGTCCTGAATTCCGACTCTTATGAAGGGCGCAGCTGATTTGCCTGCGAGCGTTTCGGCTACGGCTGAGCCAAGTCCGCCGATGATTGAGTGTTCTTCGGCTGTGACGATCGCCCCGCATTTTTCTGCCATTTCGAGTACGCATTTTTCGTCGAGTGGTTTGATAGTATGCATGTTTACGACTGATGCCGAGACGCCTTCTTTTGACAGTTTTTCTGCTGCTTCGAGCGCTTCTGTGACCATGAGTCCTGTGGCAATAATAGCTACATCGCTGCCTTCGCGGAGGATGTTGGCCTTGCCGGGAATGAATTCATCCTCGGGATTGGTGAAGCTGTCAACTACCGGTCTGGCTACGCGTATGTATACCGGTCCGGGAATATCAAGTGATGCGCGAACCGCTTTTTTCATTTCAATTGAGTCGCAGGGTACAAGTATGGTCATACCCGGCAATACTCGCATCAGAGCGATATCTTCGATGCTCTGATGGCTGCCCCCATCTTCACCGACGCAGAGGCCCGAGTGGGAGAAACCAAGTTTTACGTTAAGGTTGCAGTAGCTTATGGAGTTTCGGATCATTTCGTAAGCTCTGCCGGCGCCAAACATGGCAAAAGTACTGACAAATGGTGTGAGTCCGCTGTAGGCAAATCCGGATGCGGCACACATGAGGTTGGCTTCAGCTATACCCATATTATAGAATCTTTCGGGATATTTATCCGCGAAGATCGCTGTCATGGTGGCATGTGCGAGGTCGGCGTCAAGCACTACTACTTCTTTGTGTTCAGCGCCGATTTCAGCCAGCGCTTCTCCGTATGCTACTCGTAATGATTTTGATTCAGCCATTGATCTCTACCCCCAGTTCTTTCATAGCCTGCTCGTACTCTTCTTTGCTTGGCGCTTTGCCATGCCAGCCGGCCTGATCTTCCATGAACGAAACACCTTTACCTTTTACTGTCTTACAACAGATGAAGCGGGGCTTGCCGCTGACTGGCTTACGGATCGCGGAGGCTATGGCGTCCGCGTCGTGGCCGTCAACTGCTTGACAATCGAAACCGAAGGCTTCGTATTTTTTCATAATATCTCCAAGACTCATGACTTCGTCATTTCTGCCGTCAATCTGAAGTCCGTTGTAATCGAGAAGAACGACTAAATTGTCGAGCTTATAGTGGGCTGCTGACATAGCTGCTTCCCAGCAGATGCCTTCCTGTAGCTCGCCATCTCCAACTATAGCGAAAACCTGATAGCTTCTGCCGTTGTGTTTGGCGGCCATGGCCAGTCCGCCGGCGATGGCGACTCCCTGACCGAGCGAGCCTGTATTTACGTCGATGCCTGGAGTTTTACAGGCGTCGGGATGTCCTTGCAGATGACAGTCGGCCTGTCTTAGTTTGTCGAGATCGCAGGAGGGATAATAGCCTTTGTCGGCAAGTACGGCATAGAGAGCCGGACAGGCGTGGCCTTTGCTCAAAACGATACGATCGCGATCTTCCCATTGCGGGTCTTCTGGTTTGATGTTGGCGACGTCATAGTAGAGAGCCTGTAGTATTTCTACTACTGACAGTGAACCACCCGGATGACCGGACTGAGCGCCGTAGATACTGGTAAGCGTTGCAGCTCTAAGTTCTCTGGCTTTTTGTTTTTTGTCCATATTAATTTATCTCCTATAAAATTATTTTCTCTTCTAATTGTCGGCGTCTTGTTAACGGAAAACTGAACACCGTAAGTCGGTGGATCAGCCTTTTACCGCGCCGGCTGTAAGTCCTTCAACAAGTCTCTTCTGTGCGAAGAAGAACATGGTGCAGACTGGGATGATTGTGATGATTCCGCCGGCTGTAAGCAGTCCCCATTCAATTTTGAATTGTCCGACCATCTTCTTGAGTGCGACCGGAATGGTTCTGTTGTCGGCGTTTGTAAACATAACGGCAAAAGTATATTCGTTCCAAGATGTCATGAATATGTATACGCCGGTTGCTATAAGGCAGGGTATCATCAAGGGTAGGATAATCCTGAGGAACGCCTGTGCCCTGTTGGCACCATCGACGAGCGCTACTTCTTCGAGCGAGTGCGGCAGGTCGTGGAGGTAGCCGTTCAGCAACCAGACAGAAAAAGGTATGGTAAATGTGGTGTAAGACAGTACGAGCGATGCCGGTGTGAACAGTAGTCCAAGCTGACGCATCAGCGTGTAAAGTGGTATCAGCAGCAATACTGTCGGGAACATGTTATTGGTGAGAAACATGACCATAAAAATTTTCTTGCCTTTGAACTCAAACCTGGAAAAAGCATAGGCGGCGAGCAATGATACGACGAGACTTACGATGGTAGCCATCGCCGCTACCAGCAAGCTGTTCTTGATTGGTTCTACGAAGTCGAATTTGACGAACAGATCGCGATAATTCTGCCAGGTTGGCGCCTGCGGCCAGTAAGTTAAGACTCTTGTGTACAGTTCCTGCTCAGGTTTGATTGATGTGATAAATGTCCAGTAAAAAGGGAACAGGATGAACAAAAGCAGGATCAGCAGTGGTAGGAAGAGCAGGAAGATATTTGTTGCTAACGATCTCTTGTGCATATTAATTCTCCTGTGCCTTGAACATATTTCTTAGATACGGGATAGCTACGGTCAACAGGACAAGTGTCAGCATCAGTGACAGTGTCGAGGCGTAACCCATATTAAGTGATTGTGCTTCTACGAAGGTGTAGATGCTTAGTGTTGATGTCGCGTATCCGGGACCTCCGCTTGTCATGTTGTAGATAACATCGACTGAGTTGGCTACCCAGATGATTCTCAGAAGTGTGGTTACAAACAAAGTGTTTTTGAGTGATGGGATAGTAATGCGGAAGAGTTTTTGTGAACCGCTCGCACCATCTATATCTGCGGCTTCGTATAGTTCACCGGGTATTCCTTGCAAACCAGCCAGAATCATCAATGCGAAAAAAGGAATTCCCTGCCAGATAATTGTTAATATGACAGCGGGAAAAGCAGTCTTCGCCTGTGCCAGAAAAGGTACTGCCTTGTCAACGAGGCCAACCTTGAGCAGCAGATCATTTAGTACACCGCTGTTGCCATCATACATCCAAGTCCACATCAAAGCGATCAGGACACCAGGAGTGACCCAGGGAATCAGGCTGACAGATCTGACAAGACCTCTGAGCGGGAATTTGTTGTTCAGCAGTCCGGCAAGAATAAATCCGAAGACGAACTGCAGACCAACACCGGCCACTACCCAGACAATCGTTTTCCACAACGATACCCAGAATTTCTCGTTTGTAAGCACTTCAATGTAGTTGTCCAATCCGATGAAGCCGATACGTTTTGGCTGCAACAGGTTGTAATTCTGGAAGCTCATGGAAATCGTATTGATAATTGGATAGAAGACAACTGTCAGTACGATCAGGAGAGCTGGCGCGATCAGTAGATACGGCCACAGATAAGGTCTCTTGCGCTTCATTCTAAACACTCCAGTATTATGGAATGGGCTGCCCTTGCGGACAGCCCGTCCGGTTTCTATTCGTCTATTTTCTTGGTAAAAGTATGTGTACGTGTATGGGGTTAATATCTTATATTTGAGCTTCGGCTAACGCATTTATACTACGTGGGACAATCAAACCGTATGGGGTGGCTTAAAAACCCGGAGATAGATGCTTTTGCCGGTATATAAGCTTAAGAGTGCATACCTTCCTGCAGAGTCTGCATGGCTTCTTCGGCTGATATCTCGCCTGCCAGTGCTCTCTGGACAGTTGCCGGCCACAGATCGTTGATCCAAGGTGTTGTGGTATCGAGTACCGGCAGGATGCCTGCGTATGGAGCGCCCTTAATTGAAACTGACATGAACTTGTTGTCCTGGAAGAAGGGTAGTTCCTGAACTGTCTTGCTCACAGGTACGTTGCCGGTGGTCTGGCACCAGGTTTCCTGACCCTCTTCAGCTGCCAGATATGCCAGCCAGCGGAATGATTCTTCGGGATGCTCAGTCTCGGCGAAGATGACGTTCTCAGTATCGCCCATGGATGTCCACTGACCCTTGCTGCCCGGGAATGGGAAAGCATCTACATCGTCGCCAAAAGTCTCTACCATGCCGACAGAAGAACCAATGTGATGAACTGTCATTGCTGTCAGGCCAGATTTGAAATTGTTAATGATCTCGTTGAAGCCGTCAGCAGGTGCTGTCGGAGGTGTGAAACCATTCTTATAAAGGTCGATGAAATCCTGCATGCCTGCGATGGCTTCCGGGCTGTCCATTGTCATGAAATCGCCGCCGGTAGCATGGATGAAGCTGCCCCAAGGTTCTTGGCCGCCTTTTGCACCGCGCATGCCGAAGCCATAAACATCAACCTGGCCGTCGCCATCTGTATCGCGTGTCAGTGTCTCGCAAGCAGCGAGGAAATCTTCGTAAGTTGTCGGCACTTCAACTTCTGCTTCTTCAAACATGGATGGTCTGTAATAAACATACAGAACCTGCCAGTTCCAAGGCATAACATAGGTTTTTCCGTCCGGAACAACCTTCATAACTTCATAGAGGTTTTCCAGTATTTCATCTTTCTTATCCCAGCCGGCGATCATATCGTCAAGAGCCAGAAGTTTGTCATTCTCGGCAAAAGCCGGAGTCCAGGTGAGTTTCCAAGCTGAGGTATCTGGACCGCCGCCACCCATGACCGTTGTCAGAAGTGTATTGCCATAGCCGCCGCCGTCCCAGGGCTGCTCTTCTGCTACAACCTTGATATCAGGGTTTTTGGAATTGAAATCAGCAACCATTTCCTGGAAAGTCTCGGAATACTCAGGAGTATCCGCCCAGTACCAGTGCAAAATCTCAACCGGTTCCGCGTCAGGCGCAGGTTCCGTTGTTTCGCCTTCATCAGCAGTAGTCTCACCGTCATTTGTTGGTGCTGCTGTGGTAGTGGTTTCATCGCCACCGCCGCAAGCCGCGACCAGTGAGAGAACCATCATCAGCGCTGTGATAATAGCCAGCATCTTCGTAAACTTCATGTCTCGTTCCTCCTTAAAGAAAATGATGTTCTGTGAATTGTGAAACCTGATTTGCAGGCACGACAAAAGAAGCCGAACTGACCAATCAAGTTTGCTGCCTCTATATGTTTATCTAAAACATATCAATTTCATATTCCCGCTTCATGTTAAATGTTAAGTTTAATTGTTAAGATTAAATGTTAAGTGCGGGATGTATCTGTTTACCT
>JAQVJP010000029.1 GCA_028695145.1 Eubacteriales bacterium | reverse complement strand
ACATTTATTACTTTTAACGGTAAACTTGATTCATGGTGGGGTAAAATATTTATAGGTGTACTTCTTCTGGCCTTTATAGGACTGCAAAGAATTGTTGTCTTGTCAGCAGAACGAAAAAAAGCTGTTGACAGTTGAATTTGTTCTTTTGACACAACGTATGCGATTTATTCGCAATAAAACAACATAAAAGAAGTTGCTGCCTGTGGACATGAGGACGTGGCAATTTGAGGCGGCAGCAACTTCTCCCCTCCTTGTGATTCCGATGGATCAAATGATCCGCGAGTCATACTGCGATACAACAAGAGACGAACAGGCTCCAGGCTGTCCGTCTCTTGTTGGTTTTTGTGTCATTCTCTGAGTGCTGCTTAATTCATTATCCCGGCAAAAGCGATGAACCGGTCAGATATTCGTCACATGCTCTGGCTGCTCGTCTGCCTTCGTTGATTGCCCATACTACCAGACTCTGACCGCGGCGCATGTCCCCGGCGCAGAAGATACCATCGATACTGGTCTTGTAATTCTGATCGTCTGCCGCTATATTACTGCGCGGGTCGCGTTTCAAGGCAAGATTCTGAGGGATTCTGTCATCAGGACCGAGGAATCCCATCGCCAGCAGTACTAACTGAGCCGGTAATACCTTCTCGCTGCCCGGTACTTCAACCGGCGTCATCCTGCCTTCGCCGTCTCGCTGCCAGTTGACCTCAACAGTGTGTACGGCTTTTACCTGGCCGTTGATATCGCCTTCAAATCCTTTGACCGTAGTTTGCCAAATTCTCGGATCCCGGCCGTATAGTTCGATCGCTTCCTGTTGACCGTAATCAGTTTTGAGAACTGCGGGCCACTGTGGCCAAGGATTGTCGTCGCGTCTGTTTTCCGGCGGTTTCGGCATGATTTCTATTTGCTGAACACTGGCACATTTTTGCCTGATGCTTGAGCCGACACAGTCAGTTCCTGTATCACCGCCGCCGATTACGATAACATCTTTGCCGGCGGCGTCTATTGTTCTATCTGTGCCGTCAAGAAGTGATTTTGTACTTGCGCGCAGGAAGTCCATCGCGAAATGAATGCTCTGCAGCTGCCTGCCTGTAACACTGAGATCTCTTGGTTTGCCGGCACCACCGCAAAGAACGACAGCGTCATATTCGGCCTGCAGCTGACTTACTGGTTTTTCTTTGCCAATTTCTGTTCTAATTATAAAAGTAACACCTTCTGCTGCCATGAGATCAGTTCGTCTGCTGACAATTTCTTTTTCCAGTTTCATATTGGGAATACCATACATCAAGAGACCGCCGACCCTGTCTTCCTTCTCATAAACGGTGACATTGTGTCCGGCTTTGTTAAGTTGGTCAGCGCAGGCGAGGCCGGATGGTCCGGATCCGACGACAGCTACCTTGAAACCACTACGGTGCTTGGGCGGGTTTGGCTTAATCCAACCTTCTGACCAGGCGCGGTCTATAATTGTACATTCATTGAGCTTAATCGTGACCTGTGGCTGATTAATACCAACAGTGCAGGCACCTTCGCAGGGTGCCGGACATACACGTCCCGTAAACTCGGGGAAATTGTTGGTTTTGTGCAAACGTTCAATTGCCTGCTTCCAAAGCCCGCGATATATAAGATCGTTCCATTCCGGTATCAGGTTATGGATCGGACAGCCTGAGGCAGCGCCCTTTATAAGCATGCCACTGTGGCAAAACGGAATACCACAATCCATACAGCGTGCGGCTTGACTGCGTTGATCCTGCTCAGTCCACAGTTCGTGAAATTCCTGCCAGTCATTTATTCTCTCAAGCGGAGCGCGATCCGGCGGTAATGCTCTCTCATAAACAAGAAATCCGTCTTTTTGTCCCATTATGCGTTCCTCCTCTCGAAGGCGGCCAGCGCCTGCTGTTCACCTGTAAGACCTTCTGATTCCGCCTGTTTTAATAGTCTGGTCATTTTCTCGTAATCTACGGGCATTACTCTGACGAATTTCTTCACGGTCTCGTCGAAGTTTGACAGAATCTCCTGTGCGCGGTTGCTCGAAGTATATTCGAAATGTCTGCTGAGCAGGCTTCTAATAAGTTTAATATCTGCGTCATTTTCAACTTGATGTAGAGTTACCATTTCGTTGTTGCATAGCATGGAGAACTTGCTATCAGGATCATATACATAAGCAGTACCGCCCGACATGCCTGCCGCGAAGTTGCGTCCGGTACTGCCAAGAACTACCACTGTGCCGCCGGTCATGTATTCACAGCCGTGATCACCAACTCCTTCGACAACGGCTGTGGCACCACTGTTGCGCACACAGAATCGCTCGCCGGCCATGCCGTGTACATAGGCTTCACCGGCCGTAGCGCCATAAAAGGCGACATTACCAATTATGATATTTTCTTCTGGTTTAAGTATGGCTTGTGGATCAGGCTTGACTATTATTTTCCCTCCTGAGAGACCTTTGCCAATATAGTCATTAGAATCCCCCAGAAGTCTCATCGTCAGTCCTGATGGGATAAAAGCACCGAAACTCTGGCCTGCTGAACCTCGGAAGGTTAAATCTATGGTATCCTCCGGCAACCCTGCGGCACCGTAGTGCCTGGTGATCTCACTGCCGAGTTGTGTACCGGCTACTCTATCGATGTTTCTGATTGGCAGTATCGCACGCACGCTGCTGCCAGTTTCGAGTGACTGGCGGCAGAGTGGCAGCAGAGTTCTTCTGTCGAGAGTATTTTGAAGAGCGTGATCTTGTTTTTGACTGCAGAAGCGTCCGGATTCGGGGCTGACTTCCGGAAGATGCAGCAGACAACTAAGATCAAGACCGCGGTTTTTCCAGTAGCGTTGCGCTCTTGAAGCTTCGAGGCAATCTGTTCTGCCAACCATTTCTTCAATGGTTCTGAAGCCAAGTTCGGCCATCAGCTCGCGCATCTCTTCAGCTATGAAGCGCATGAAGTTTACTACGTATTCAGGTTTGCCTGCGAAACGCTTGCGCAGCTCGGGGTTCTGAGTGGCGACGCCAACCGGACAGGTGTCGAGATTACATACACGCATCATGACACAGCCAAGTGAGACCAGAGGGCCGGTCGCGAAACCGAATTCTTCGGCTCCGAGCAGCGCTGATATGACAACATCTCGTCCGGTAAGCAGTTTGCCGTCGGTCTCAACTGCTATGCGGCTGCGTAGGTCATTGAGCAGGAGCGTCTGATGTGTTTCGGCCAAGCCCAATTCCCAGGGCAGACCGGCATGCCTGATGCTGGTGCGGGGTGAAGCTCCGGTTCCGCCGTCATGGCCGCTGATTAGAACTACATCCGCGCGCCCTTTTGCCACGCCGGCAGCGATGGTACCGACGCCTGCTTCGGAAACGAGCTTAACACTCACTCTTGCTTCACTGTTAGCGTTTTTAAGATCATGGATCAGCTCGGCAAGATCTTCAATGGAATAGATATCATGATGCGGTGGCGGTGATATCAAACCTACACCAGGTGTGGCATGTCTGGTTCTGGCTACCCATGGATAAACTTTTTCGCCTGGCAGCTGACCGCCCTCGCCTGGCTTGGCTCCCTGTGCCATTTTTATTTGAAGTTCCCTGGCATTTACCAGATATTCGCTTGTCACTCCGAATCGACCGGATGCAACTTGCTTGATAGCACTGTTTTTGGAATCGCCATTGTCTAAAACCGCGAAGCGTTCGGGATCTTCTCCCCCTTCGCCGGTATTGCTCCGGCCGCCCAGTCGATTCATGGCAATGGCAAGAGCTTCATGAGCTTCCTTGCTGATAGAACCGTAAGACATTGCTCCTGTCTTGAAACGTCGGACTATACTGTCGACTGACTCCACTTCATCAAGGGGGATTGATGGTTGTTGATTTCTGAATTCGAGCAGTCCTCTTATGGTGCACACACGCTGTGTCTCGCGGTTGAGCAGCGCGCTGTACTCACGGAAGAGACTGTAGCTGCCTGTTCTGACCGCTTGTTGCAGTTTATGCACTGTCAATGGGTTAAACTGATGATATTCCCCGTCACTGCGCCACTGATAGATGCCACCGGCAGGCAGGCCGGGATCAACATCATTTTCGGTGAAACAGTTTTTATGCCTCTCAGCCGATTCACGGGCGATATCATCCAGTGTTATACCTTCGATGCGCGAAGGAGTAGAGGTGAAATATCTGTCGATAACCCGGCTGCTGATGCCTACTGCTTCGAAGATCTGAGCTCCTTGATAACTCTGAATGGTTGAAATGCCCATTTTTGAAATAACCTTGATAATGCCTTTTACCAGCGCTTTTTCATAGGCATGAGCGGCGTCATCTGCTGATCTATCGGGGATTAGATCCTGTTTGCTGAGATCTTCAATAACTTCATAGGCAAGATAGGGATTGATCGCCGAGGCTCCGTACCCAAGCAGCAGCGCTATATGATGCACTTCCCGCGGCTCTCCGGATTCGATAACAAGACTGACACGTGTACGGGTTTTCTGTCTGATCAGATGATGGTGGAGACCGGCGAGTGCCAGCAGAGCAGGCATCGGAGTCATGGATATATTAGCCTGTCGGTCGGACAGGATTAATATGGTCGCGCCATCGCTGATTGCCTGATCAGCTGCGCAGAAGAGGCCTTCGAGAGCTTTTTCCAGTGCTTGGCCAGAACCGTTTACCGGGTACAAGGTCTGAAGTGTAACAGCACGCAGACCTGGCTGATCGAGTCGGCGGATGCGATTTAAATCACGGTTGCTCAGAAGCGGATGCGATAACCTGATTTGTCGACAGTCTACAGCCTGAGGATTTACAAGATTGCCGTTCTGACCGATGTAGACTTCGGCTGAAGTTACGATTTCTTCTCTTATGGCATCTATAGGTGGATTTGTAACTTGCGCGAACAGCTGCTTGAAGTAGTTATAAAGCAGCTGATTTTGCGAGGATAAGACCGCCAGAGGGGTATCCTGACCCATTGAGCCAAGAGCCTCAGTTCCGGTCATGGCCATGGGCAGTAATACTTCACGCAGGTCTTCATAGCTGTAACCGTATAATTTCTCGCGTTGTTCGAGTGTTAGCGCGGTTTGTTCATCGTCTGTCGGCGTGATTGAGGATTCATCTGTTTCCGGCAGGTCTGCCAATGTAAGACTGTACTCATTCAGCCATTTTCTGTAGGGATGCTCTGCGGCGATTTTTGCCTTAAGTTCTTCGTCGGAGATTATTCTGCCTATTTCAGTATCAATCAAGAGCATGCGTCCCGGGCGCAGACGATCTTTTGCGATGATTTTTTCCGGCGCGATATCAAGCACTCCGGCTTCTGATGCCAGAATGATCATATCATCATCTGTCAAGTAATAGCGCGACGGGCGCAATCCGTTGCGGTCAAGCAACGCAGCTACGCGTACACCGTCAGTTAAGGCCATGGCAGCCGGACCATCCCATGGTTCCATCAACATACTGTGGTATTCATAGAAGGCTCGGAGATCGTCTGGCATTTGTTCATGTTTACTCCATGGCTCAGGTACCATCATCATGGCCGCGTGCGCCAGACTACGACCAGACAAGGTTAAAAATTCGAGACAGTTATCAAACATGGCAGAGTCGCTGCCCTGGGGGTGTATTATCGGGAACACTCTCTCAGGTTCCTCGCCGAACAACTCAGTGCCGATAGTAGATTGTCGCGCGTTCATCCAGTTGACATTGCCGCGCAGAGTGTTGATTTCACCGTTATGAATCAAGTATCGATATGGATGGGCTCTCTCCCAGCTGGGAAAAGTATTTGTACTATAACGTGAGTGCACGAGAGCGAGAGCTGAATCAAAATCAAGACAGGTCAGATCAACATAGAAGGCATCAACCTGTTCGGCTGTGAGCATACCCTTATATACAATGGTTCTGCTCGACAAACTCGCGAAGTAAAAGTAGTCAGAACTGCTCTCCGGCAGACCTTCTATCAGTTTTTCGCAGCGTTTGCGAATGATATAAAGTTTACGCTCAAACCAGTTCTGGTCGCCCTCGTCCGAAGCGCCACGTCCGATAAAAAGCTGGCGAATACAAGGCATGCTCTGCTTCGCGGCCCGGCCAAGAGAAGAGTCATTGACGGGTAGGGTGCGCCAGCTGATCACTATCTGGTCTTCATCACGGACAATCGCTTCGATTTTTTTCTCGACGTATGCCCGCATAGCTTCCTGTCTTGGAAGAAAAACCATGCCGACGCCGTACTCTCCGGGTTCTGGCAATTCTGTTCCTGCTTCGGACAGAACACGTTTGAAGAAGGCGTGTGGCAGCTGCAGCAAGATTCCGGCTCCGTCACCTGTATTGTCTTCACTGCCGGCGCCGCCGCGATGAGCCAGATTAGCCAGGATTTTCAAACCGGATGTTACGATATCATGTGAGCGTTTGCCCTTGATATTTACTACAAATCCGATCCCGCAAGCGTCATGTTCCAGAGCGGGATCATACATTCCTTGGCGTTCGGGCAGGCCTATTCTTGTCTCTTGCATGCTTATTCCTCCTAATATGAAATAACAAACGACTGATCCTGCAAAAGTATCAGATCAGTCGTTCCTGTCACACCATTGTGGGGAAAAATAAAAAGCGCACATTACAAGCGGCTGCGTCGTTCGCCCTTGAAGTACGCTTAAAATAATGAATGCTATGTCAATGGTTTGCCAGGAGTCTGCTGTTCGTTTTGCCGGTTCGAGGCAAAGCCGAATTCGTTTGCAGCTTCTGAGCAGATTATAGCATGCGTCTTAGTGGCATGCAAGAGAAAATGCAATATTGAAAATCAAAACTTGCATGATGCGAAAAGGTAGCATTTGAGACTGTTTAGTTTTGTACAGTCTGCATAGTGATCATTGTAGAAAATTATGTACGATATTCTATAAATTGAGTCTTGCGTATATGCTCTTATCTATCTACAATATGTAGTGTGCCCTGCAAAGGACATCCACAACATGTTGGTTATAAAAGGCTCTGAAACGGCCTTGTTGCAGGTATTACAAGATTTTCGGAGGGTATTTATGACACAGTTACACGAATTAATCAGACGCCATTTTACCGTCGCGCTTGATGAGAAACCTGAGATGACGGTTTATGACTTATTCAATTGGAGCAGGCGTGACGTTCTGCTCAAGGATCATAAGAGCGGTCGTATTCTAACAGATATGAAGGAGCTCGAGTTTCCGGATCATTATTCACAAACTGCCTGCGATATAATCGCATCTAAATATTTCCGCAAAGCCGGTGTGGGTTCATCTGAAGGCAGCGAGACCAGCATGCGTCAGGTCGCTCATCGTATGGTCAATTTCTGGGTTGAGGCTCTTGCGGATGAAGGTATTCTCACAGATGATCAGCAGAAGCAGATTGTTTATGACGAGTTGGTTTTCAGCTTCCTCAATCAAATGTTCGCTCCAAACTCACCTCAGTGGTTTAACACAGGTCTGAAACTGAGTTATGGTATTAAGGGCGGCTGCAGCGGTCTCTATTACTATGATGAGAAACTGGGCCGTGTAGTCATGTCTGAGGATGATTATACAAGAACTCAGGCTTCTGCCTGTTTTATTCTCTCAATTGAAGATAAGCTTCTTGGTTCACATTCAATTTCAGAGGAATATGTAACTGAGACCAAGTTATTCAAAGGCGGCTCAGGTACCGGCACCAATTTCTCGGGTATACGTGCTGAGGGCGAAAAACTATCCGGTGGCGGTGCTTCTTCCGGTCTAATGAGTTTCCTCAAGGGTCTTGATCGCAATGCCGGTGCTATTAAGTCAGGTGGTACAACCAGAAGAGCTGCCAAAATGGTCTGTCTTGACATTGACCATCCGGAAATTGAGAATTTCATCATGTGGAAGGCCACAGAAGAGGATAAAGTAAGAGCTCTGGCCAAAATGGGATACGATGCTGATATGGACGGTGAGGCCTATCAGACAGTTTCTGGTCAGAACAGTAACAACTCTGTTCGTTTGACCGATGATTTTATGCAGAAGGTCGTTGACCTTGAGAATAATCCGCAGGCGAGTCATAAGCTTGTTGGCCGCATCGACAATGGTGTCGACCGGGAAGTAGAAGTTGCCGATCTCTGGCATAAGTTTAACGAAGCTGCCTGGCGTTGTGCCGATCCGGCTCCGCAGTTTACTGATACTTTTAATGCCTGGCATACCTGCCCTGCCGGGGAAGATGGCCAGGTTGGTGCAAGACATAACAGACTAAACTCAACAAACCCCTGTGGCGAGTATGCTTTTCTTGATGATACGAGCTGTAATCTCGCGTCTATAAATGTACTGCGTTTCCTCAATGCCGAAACCGGTCTCTTCGATGTTGAATCGTATGTCCATATGATTACGCTCTGTCAGTTGGTGCTCGAAGCTTCTATCCATTGGGGTCAGTTTCCTACAGAGGATATTGCCCGTAAGACCTGGGTTTTCAGAACGACCGGGCTTGGAATGGCCAATCTGGCCTCGCTGTTGATGGCCAGTGGTCTGCCATATGATTCTGAGGAAGCCAGAGCCTACGCGGCTGCTCTTACAGGCGTTCTGACCGGCCATAGTTATTATGTATCTGCCTTGATGGCCGAAGCTGTCGGGCCTTTTGCCGCTTATGATATCAACCGCGAGCATATGCTTCGTGTTATTAAAAATCATGCCAGAGTTGCCGGATCGCTTGAAGATGAGCTTGAAGGACTTACACATGAGCCGCTGCGCGTAAATCATGCTCTGCTTGCGCAGATGGATCAACAGGAGCTCTCGTCGGTGCTTACCAAGTCCTGGAACAGCGCGCTCGACGCCGGTGCCATTTTCGGCTACCGCAATGCTCAAGTTAGTGTTATGGCTCCCACGGGGACAATTTCATTTGCCATGGATTGTGCCAGTACCAGCATTGAGCCTTTCTTCTCACATGTTGTTTATAAGAAGCTGTCAGGCGGCGGATTTATGAAACTGGCTAATCCCATAGTCAGCATGGGTCTGAGAAACCTCGGTTATACCGAGGAGCAGATTAAGGATATTAATGATCATATCATGCGTGAGAAGGATGGTCAGATTATTGATGGACAGATCGAAGACGCTCCCTGGCTGAAGCCTGAGCACCTGGCAGTTTTTGACACTGCTAATCAATGCGGCCACGGTAAACGCTATATCCATTATCAAGGGCATGTGCTAATGGTGGCGGCTCTCACACCGCTGTTGTCCGGCGCTATTTCCAAAACCGTTAATCTGCCGAATGAAGCCACAGTAGATGATTTTAAAAATGTGCAGATAAACGCCTGGAAACTTGGGGTAAAAGGCATCACACTCTATCGTGATGGGTCGAAATTCACGCAACCGCTCAACATATATCTGAATCAGGATCATGGCACTCTGCCGCTGGAAGAGCTGCAGTACGTACAGCTGCTTGAGCAGGCACAGAAAATGAAAAAGCAGCTGGACGATCAGAATAAGATGAAATCTCAGTCGTTGTCTTCCCGGCGCGAAAAACCGGTCGGCATCAGAACCGGACGCACACATCCGGCTCAGATTGAAGATGTCAAGATTTATACCACAGTTAACCGCGGCGGCAATGGTGAGATATCTGAAATCTACATCACTACCGACCGAGAAGGTACTCTGATCATGGGTTTGCTCAATTCATTATCCAAGACAATTTCTGTTATGCTGCAGTACAAAATACCTCCACAGAATATCTCCAAGATGCTGCGCGGACAAAAATATGAACCTTATGGTTTCGTGACCAGGCACCCATACATTAAATACTGTACATCTATATCTGATCTTATAAGTAAGGTTATTGATATTGAGATTGGAGATTATTCCCGTTGTCAGGTTAAGCCCGAACAACCTGAGACGCAGCCTGACGATCAGCTTGGTAGCATGAGCGCGATGTTTGCAGGAGCGTCGGTTGAGACAACGGCAAGCTCCGCTTCCGGCGCGATTATTGATCTCGAATATCGTGCGTCGATTGAAGAAGATGATGATGAAGAAGAAGCACCAACTCTGGCTTTTCCTTCTCTCAACGAACGAGAGTACGCTACAGGTGCTCAGCAGGAACCGGATATCAATGGTGTAACACACTATCCCGAGGGATCAAGATCAAAAGCGCAGAAGTCTCAAGCACCGATGGAGAGTCAAATCGGACTGGAGGACTTCATCCATGAAGACGCGCGTGAAGCGGCTGTAAACGGTGAGAAGCTGTATGATGGTTCGACCTGTCCTAACTGTTCAAGTACACGTATGGTCAGGAATGGTACCTGCAAGGTCTGTCTTGATTGCGGCACTACAACAGGGTGTTCCTGAACCGTGGGCAGTTTATCGTCGGCTATGCTCCGAGGCCTGGTAAAAAATAAAATGGAGCGCGTAAATAAGGAAATAAGTCAGGCGGCAGGACCTGCCGCCAAAGTGGAAGCCTACAGACGTGGTATGGCTGTTCCTGCCGGCGCTCTGGTTCTTGGTAAATATGATATTAGCGAAGCAGAATTAGGCGGACGACCTGTAACCTGGATCAGTCGGGAATTATTCCCGGCTGATCGCGTTATTCTCTATCTGCATGGCGGTGGTTATATTGGTGGGTCTGTATTGTATTCGCGTAATGGCGCGGCCTCGCTGGCGGTGGAAATAGGCAGCAAGCTGGCGGCGCTCGAGTATCGTTTGGCTCCTGAACATCCCTGGCCGGCGGCACTCGAGGATTCGTTGGCTGCATATGAACAGCTTCTGACAGACGGTATCCCCGCGGAAGGTATCGCGATAATTGGTGAGTCGGCAGGTGGCGGTCTGGCTCTGGCAACTGTTCTGGCGGCCCGTGAACGAGGTCTCGCGCTGCCCGCGGCGGTAGCTGTGCTTTCACCATGGTGTGATTTGACTATGTCAAATATTACACTGCGTGCCAATGCTAAGACGGATATAATGTTGACAAATGAACTGCTTGAACTGGCTTCTACACTATATACAGATGGCGCTAATCGCGATAATCCGTTGATTTCACCGCTTTTTGGTGATTACTCGAATTTCCCGCCTGTACTGTTTCAGGTGGCTGCCGAGGAATTGCTCCTTGGCGAGATTATCCAGACAGCCAACCGAGCGGCGGCACAATCGCCAAATGAGGTGGTTCTTGAAATATTTGAAGGTATGTGGCATGTCTGGCAGACGATGGATGAGATTGTTCCTGAGGCCAGACAAGCGGTTGAGAAGATTGGTGTTTTCTTAAACAAATACTTGCCCGGCCATAAAAATGCTGTTAATGTTGATACAGATAAGATTTCGGGACACATGTACAAAAACAAGGCAGGTGCAGCCGATTCTTCTGAGCAAAAATCATAATTAAATGACCGTAGCTGAATTTCTCTTTTTTTGCTCGTACAATTGAATATGGATGATAGTCAAGGCATAAACGTTGGACATTAGAATCAATCTGGAGGTTTATCGTATGGATTCCACCGTAAACGCAGCCGCTTCTTCGCAGGAGATATTAGACATCATTAAGCAGTTGAAGAAATGGGATTTCAGTCATCTGAAGACACTGGCAAAAGACCACAACGCGGAAATTGCCGGTTTATATGATTTCAGCAGAGAGTTATTCGAACTTGTTTCAGGCGTCAAGAATGATCTTGATGAGATTGATGAACAGACACAGAAGGTTTTCGAAACGAACCGTGAAAGAGCAGAGGCCGCGCGTGGCATCATGTCAGCTAATGAGTCAATAGCAACGGGCGCAGCCAGACAGGCGGAATATGCTGAGGAATGCTCAGCGCTGGCGAACAGCTTCCAGGATCGTTTTGAGGTCATGATGGATTCGTCGCGGGAATTATCGGAGAAGGCAGAAAACGCAGGTAGAATCAGCCAGGAAGGCGAAACTGCCATTCAGAAGCTGTTTGAACGAAGCCGTGAATCGCAGCAGATTCTCGGTGATATAATTGAGCGTTTGCAGGCGCTGGGCAATTCTGTGCGCAGTATTGAGAAAATATCCCAGACAATTGACCGTATATCAGATCAGACAAATCTTCTGGCGGTAAACGCTTCAATAGAAGCCGCGCGCGCAGGTGAAGCCGGCAGAGGTTTCGCGGTTGTGGCACAGGAAGTCACTCGCTTGGCCAGAGATACGAAAAAATCACTCGACAATATTAATACGAATGTAGCCCAAGTTATTTCTGAAGTGGCAGCGGCTGAGAAACTGTCAGAGACCGCTCAGCACAGTTATACAGAATTAAATGAATCTATTGCCAGAACAAACGACTCGAATAGCAATATTCATGCCGCTCTGCAAGAATTTGAGCAGAAACAAACTCAGGTTTATGATTACATCGAGAGTCTGTTTGATGAGAAAAATCGTCTGGTACAAGCTGTAGAACAGATCGCGGAAGAGGTTGTTCAGTCTGCGGCGACATCACAGATGGTAGCTTCGCTAACTATGGAGCAGAGCAACGTAGATGATATGATCACCGACATGATTCAATCGCTTGGCAAATTATCTGCTGACGCTCAGAAACGATTATCCCGTGTAAAAATCGAACATAAAACAAAAGATAAGAAAAAAATAGCTTTTATTACTTTGGAGCAGCAAGGTTTCTACAACGAGGTAGTTGAGGCAGCGATCAAGACAGGCCGCAAGCTTGATCTTGAGGTTCTTGCCAAGGCACCTGCGCGTTATGATGTAAACCAGCAGGCAGCTATTTTTGAGGAATTTGTTGATCAGAAGGTAGATGGGATTATTGTGGTGCCATCAGATGCGGCCAGGTTCAGCAGGTTAATTGATCAGGCGGCCGACCGCGGTATTCGTGTTGCCTGCGTCGATGTTGATGTGCCCGGAAGTAAACGCAACATTTTTATTACCTCTGACAGTTATAAAGGTGGTCAAATTGCCGGCGAAAGTACAGTACGTCATCTGAAGGGCAAGGGTAGAATCCTCGTACTGTTGTGTGCTTCAGAAGTTCCGACGGTTAAGAAACGCTATCAGGGTTTTATGGACTATATTAAACGCAACTCTGATATTGAGGTTATTGAGACCAGAGAACAGGCAGATACTGATATGGCAAAAACAAGAAGAATAATTGAAGAGATGATCAGGCAGCATCCGGATTTTGATCTGATTTATTTCGTAACCGGTGATGCTGGAGAGGTTGCCATGGATATCTGGCAGGAAAAACGCCTCAGTCAGAAAATAGTTGTACTTAGTAAGAGCGATAAACTTACACAAGGCGTCAAAGCTGGAATTATCTCAAGTGAGATCGCGCAACGCAATGAGCTCTGGGGTGAGATGGGTGTGAAAATGATGAATAAGATTTTCCGTGGTGAACGTGTCGCGGAATATCACGACACAGGTATGTACGAAATTAATCAAGCTAATGTCGCTATTTTCGAGAAAAACAGATAAGAGAAGTTCTGCCGGGTGTCTGTCCATCTGAGGCTATGATATAATAATATACAGCCATAACAGGCAGCGCGGTAGTGCGCGAAACAATACAGGACATGCATTTCGCAATAGTACACAGGAGGTATCAGAAATGGGAAAAAGAGCAATTGACATCGCAAATCTTGACGTTAGTGAACTGCTGCAGCAGCTCAATGAAGCACTCGCTGAAGAGTGGCTGGCCTATTATCAGTACTGGGTTGGTGCACGCGTCATGGAAGGTCCGATGCGCAGTGAGGTTGAACCTGAACTGTTGCTGCACGCGACACAGGAGCTTGGCCATGCGGAACTTGTAGCAAATAGAATTATTCAGCTTGGCGGTACGCCCCTGCTTAATCCAACACAATGGACTAAGTACGCTAAATGCGATTATGAAGAGCCGACAGATCCTTATATCGAAGCGATACTTGAACAAAATCTCAGCGGTGAGCGCTGTGCTATCGAACGTTATCAGAAGCTGGCGGCTTTTACCTACGGCAAGGATCATTCGACCTATCAGATGGCAGTTTCCATTCTTAATGATGAGCTTGAGCACGAGCATGATATTGAGGACTGGATCACTGATATCGAGAGAATGAAAGACGACCTGCGTAAGCTTAGACTCTGAGGTGATCTATATGATGGATTCCGATAGCGATCAGAATGTCAGACAGGGACTGATCCACTTATATTGCGGTGATGGCAAGGGCAAGACTACTGCTGCTATCGGTCTTATCGTACGGGCAGCAGGGCACGGCCGGCGAGCGATGCTGGTTCAGTTTCTCAAAAGCGGACTCTCAGGTGAGATCGGGCCGTTAAGTAAGCTCGAAGGTGTCAGGATTATTTCCGGACAGATTACAGCGAAATTCTCCAACCAGATGGATGAACAGGAGCGGGCTCAGACCTTGAAGCTCCATCAGGAGCATCTGCAGAAGGCTGTAGCAGCAGCTGCTGCCGGCGAACTTGATCTGTTGGTTCTGGATGAAGCTATGGGCGCAATAACTGCAGGATTACTCTCGAGAACTGATCTTGTTGAGTTCCTCAGGCATAAGCCGGCTGAGCTGGAAGTCGTGCTTACAGGACGCAACCCACCGGAGGAAATTATGGAGCTGGCTGATTATATTTCTGAAATGAAATGTCTTCGCCATCCCTATGAACGCGGTTTTCCGGCACGCGAAGGCGTAGAATTCTGAAAGATTGCAAGCATAATCTTTCATATGGTAAAATAGGACGCCTGAACAGTCAGATCATCAATCGCGATCCTTGCTCGAACGGGCAAGGATCGTTTTTTAAAAATGGAGGAGTCCGATGAGAGCGTTTTTAATTCTTGAGGATGGTACAGTATTTAGTGGCGAGCATTTCGGTGCGAATCGCGATGCTGTTTGCGAAATAGTATTCAACACCGGTTTGACCGGTTATCTGGAGCTTCTGACCGATGCTTCTTATGCCGGACAGGCAATTGTCATGTCATCACCGGTAATAGGTAATTACGGTGTTTTTGTCGAACATGGTGAAGCTGACAGACCATGGGCAGAGGCGCTGATAGTACGCGATTTGACACATCTGGTACATGATCCAAGATCTGCTGAGGATCTCGACGATTACTTAACAAGACATGATATTCCGGGTCTCAAAGGTGTGGATACCAGACAGCTGACACTGCGTCTGCGCGAACATGGCACTATGAATGGCAAAATTACAACTAATGAGAATTTCGATAAAGAAGAAGTTATCGCGGAGATCCGCGCTTGGCGTAACGATCACCCTGTAGTTAGGGTTAGTCGTAAAACCGCAGCGGTTTATCCAGCCGGAGCGATCGGTCGTGTCTACCGCAATGAGGATGTCAATGATGAGCTGGTTCGCGAGCTGCCTTCAGAGGCTATGAAACCTCTGGGTTACAAAGTCGATGAATCCATTACCAGACGATTCAAGGTAGCCATGTTGGATTTTGGTCTGAAACAGAATATTGTTTGGAATCTGACCAGACGCGGCTGTGAGGTTACGGTATATCCCTGGAATACACCTATGTCAGAGATCCTTGCAGCTAAACCTGATGGTGTTATGCTCTCAAACGGTCCCGGTGACCCGATGGATTGCGCGGATATTCTCCCCGGCATCCGCGAACTGCACGACTCCGGGGTGCCGACTTTTGCCATTTGTCTTGGTCATCAGCTGATGGCGCTGGCGACCGGCGCGAAAACCACCAGACTTAAGTATGGCCACCGCGGTATTAACCATCCTGTGCAGGACCTCGCGACCGGCCGTGTTTATATTACCTCGCAAAATCACGGCTATGTCGTTATCGACGAATCAATAGATCTGAGTCTGTCGGATGTCAGCCACCGCCACTTAAATGATAATTCAATCGAGGGACTGAAATATAAAAATGGTACAGTCAAGACAGTACAGTACCATCCCGAAGGCGCGCCGGGTCCGCTTGATTCGGATTATCTCTTCGATGAGTTCATGAAGATGATGGAAGTATGAGTAAAACTGGTAGAAGCTTCTCCCTGCGGTCATATGCGGCTATCACTACCGCGCGTTTGATCAAGATTGGACTGCGGCTGTTTGGTCGTGGCGGAACCGCTCTGCCCGGCAAGACCGCGCTGAAAATTCAGCCGCGCATGTTGTCGCTTCTGACTGAGGGCAGACGTGTTTTTCTTGTAACAGGCACAAATGGCAAGACTACTACAGTGCGCATCTTGTGTACACTTCTTGGTGAACTTGGCTACACTGTTATTACCAATCCTTCGGGCGCTAATCTTGACTCAGGCTTGACAACAACACTGATCGATAATTTTAAGGTTTTGAAAAACAGTTCGCCGGATACGCTGGCACTTGTTCTGGAAATAGACGAAGCTTATTTCGCTAAACTGGCCGGCTCGCTTAATCCTTCAGTTTGTGTTGTGACGAATTTTTTCCGTGATCAGCTCGACCGCTACGGTGAACTGCAGCATACACGGGATCTGATCGCCCGCGGTCTCGATCAGACGCAGGCTCAGCTGGTGCTCTGCGCCGATGATTCGCTCTGTGCTTCATTGGCACACGATCGTCAGCAGCGCAGTCATTTCTTCGGAATGAGCCGATCGGCTATGAAAACAGGTCTAAGTGGCGGGGTTCTTGAGTCAGGATTCTGCACCTTCTGCGGTGGTCGTTATAAATATGAAGCTATGGCATACGGTCATCTCGGGCAGTTCTCCTGTCCTGACTGCGGTTTTGCCAGGCCGCAGCCGGATCTTGAGTTTGAAGCAAGCCCTGATAGGGAAGGACTCGTACAGGCTCAATCGCTTAAGCTGAGCAGGCATGATGCCGCAGGCCGTGTACTGACTATAAATACAAGATTATCCGTACCGGGTATTCATAATGCCTATAACGCTACAGGCGCACTGCTTGCCGCTTATCTGACCGGAGCAAGTCTTGAAAAACTTGCTGATGCACTGCCGCTGGCGTCCGCGGCTTTTGGCCGTATGGAGAGATTTACTGTCGGTTCAAAAGAAGTCTGTCTGATTCTGGTAAAAAATCCGGTTGGCATGGATCGCGCACTGGATTTTGTTATGCAGGCACAAGATTTCGGTTCGGGCATGCTGTTGCTTAACGCGAATGACCCCGATGGACGTGATATCTCATGGATCTGGGATGTTGATTTTGAAACAAGGCTGCCTGAGGGTGTGCTCGGCGTATCCGGTGTTCGTAGAGCCGATATGGCCTTGCGTCTGCAATATGCTGGTAAGGATAAGCAGGATCTTGATATTGACCAGGATTACATGAAACTGTATGACCGTTGCCTGGAGCGCTGTCCCGATCAAAAATGTCTCTACATACTACCGAATTACACTTCGATGCTTGATCTCAGAGCGGAACTTGCCGCACGCTATGGTCTGCGCGATTTCTGGTCACAGGATTAATTTGAAACGAGGAGCTTAAGCATGAAGCTGAAAATATGCCATTTATACCCTGATTTGCTGAATCTCTACGGTGACAGGGGCAATCTGATAACACTTGAGCGCCGCTGCTACTGGCGTGGAATTGAATGTGAGATTGAACCGATATCAATCGGTCAGAGCTTCCGCCATGACGCTTACGATATTGTCTTCATGGGTGGCGGACAGGATCATGAACAAAATCTGCTCTTCAACGATCTCTTCGAGCACAAAGGCCCACAGCTGCGTCAGGCCGTTGAGAGTGATGTGGTATTTCTCTGTGTCTGCGGCGGTTATCAGCTGCTCGGACATTATTATGAGGAACAAAATGGTGAGCGAGCTGAAGGCCTTGGCATCATTGATTTCCATACTAAGGCTGAGCCTGGCCGTATAATCGGTGACATTGTGGCTGAGAGTGATTTTTTGCGCTCACAGCAGCTTGATCCGATTCTTGTTGGTTTCGAGAATCATGCCGGCAGAACCTGGTTGGGCTCAGGTGTACAGCCCCTGGCTCGTGTGGTCAAGGGTGGTGGCAACAACGGCAGTGACAGTACTGAAGGTGTTATTTATCGTCATACTATAGGTACTTATATGCACGGCAGTTTCCTGCCGAAGAATCCGGCTATGGCCGACTGGATGATCAGCACTGCCTTGCAAAGACAGGGGCAGAACTTGCAAAAATTGCCCGAAATAGATGACGAATTAGCTGAAAATGCAAGAAAGTATATACAAACTTGCAAATAAGTCTTGACAAACAACTGTGTTTACTCCTAAAATAATTATCAGATGACGAGAGCGAGGGCGTTCCACCGTAATGAACTGTGGGCGCCTTTCATTGTTTTGAGAATTCTTGAGGGAGGAATTATCATGCGTAACTATTCCAGAGAAGACATTATTAACCTGGTTGAACAGCAGGATGTCAGATTCATCCGGCTGCAGTTCACAGATATCTTCGGTATCCTGAAAAACGTAGCTATCACACCGGGGCAACTGGCAAAAGCACTTGACAACGAGTGCATGTTTGATGGTTCGTCGATAGAAGGCTTCGCCAGAATCGAAGAATCTGATATGTACCTGCGCCCGGATCTCAGCACTTTTGTCGTATTTCCCTGGCGTCCGCAGCAGGGCAAGGTGGCCAGACTGATCTGTGATGTTTATACCCCGGATGGAGAGCCTTTTGCCGGTGACCCGCGTTTCATTCTGCGCCGAACACTCGGAAGAGCCAAGAAGATGGGTTTTGATTTCCAGGTCGGGCCGGAATGCGAGTTTTTCCTGTTCCATCAGGATGAAATCGGCAAGGCGACAAATGTTTCTCATGATGAGGGCGGTTATTTCGACATGGAGCCGATTGGCCAGGGTGAGGACGTACGGCGTGAAATAGTTTTCGCGCTTGAGGATATGGGTTATGAGATCGAGGCTTCGCATCATGAGGTCGCGCCGGGGCAGCATGAAATAGATTTTCGTTTTGATGAGGCGCTGGTAACTTCTGACAATATAATGACTTTCAAACTCGCGGTAAAAGCCGTGGCCAGACGGTATGGCATGCATGCGACTTTTATGCCTAAGCCGGTTTACGGCATCAATGGTTCCGGAATGCACACAAACATGTCATTGTCGCGTGATGGCAAAAACGCTTTTTACGATCCGCAGCAGCCGGACGGCCTCTCTACTGAGGCCAGACAATTTATCGCCGGTCTTATGGAGCATGCGCGCGGAATCTGTGCCGTGACCAATCCGCTGGTGAATTCTTATAAGCGTCTGGTGCCGGGCTATGAAGCCCCGTGCTATATAGCCTGGTCAGCCAAAAACAGAAGTCCACTGATCAGGATTCCGGCCTCGCGCGGTGCTGGTACCAGAATTGAACTACGTAGTCCTGATCCGGCCTGTAATCCTTATCTCGAGCTGGCGCTCTGTCTGGCTGCCGGTCTCGATGGCATAGAACGTCAGCTTGAGCCCTGCGCTCCAACAGACGTAAATATTTATAAGTTAACCGAAGATGATCGCAAGAACTGTAATATAGGTCAGCTGCCGGCCAGCCTGGCCGAGGCTCTTGACGCCATGGAAGCTGATCCGCTGGTACGTACCGTGCTTGGTGATCATGTCATGGAACGTTATGTGAGCGCTAAACGCAAAGAGTGGGACGATTACAGAGTGTCCGTCAGCAAATGGGAGCTTGACCAGTATCTGCATCAGTTCTGAGCGGAAACTGCTTGGAGGAGGTGAGGATCAATGCGTCAGCTTATAATAGCTTTTGCCAATGCGGATCTGGTGCAGAAGGTCCGCACGCTTCTAAACAGCTGTGGTATTAACGCGTCTGAACTCTGCACAACCGCAGCCGGAGTGCTGCAGGCTGCTGCCAGACTCAGCGGTGGTGGAGTAGTGCTCTGCCCGGGTCGTCTGCCGGATATGGCCGCAGCCTCGCTCATGGATTTGCTACCTGAAGACTTCGATATGTTGCTGGTGGTCTCGTCACATCAGCAGGGTGTTTACGATAAACCAGGAGTTTTCACACTGACACAGCCGTTTCAAACGGCAACTCTGACCGACAGTGTCCGGCAGCTTCTGGATACACGCCAGCTAATAGTGCCCGCTTCGGCGCCTATCAGCAAATCTGTCGCCGGAACCGGCACTGGAACCGGCAGGCGTATCGTTAAAAACACAGGCGCAAGCCCCGGTCTTGCGTCTTCTGTGGATACTTCAGCGTCCGCGTCATCTGCTGAGAGCATAGGTCAACATCAGCGTAGCCTTGAGGAAAAGAAATTGATCGCGCAGGCCAAATATCTGCTGATGAACCGTAAGAAAATTGACGAAGCTCAAGCACATCGCTATCTGCAGCGCAGGAGCATGGAGAGCGGTATACGTATGGCGGATCTAGCCAGACAGATTCTTGGTGGTTGAGTATGAAATAGTTGCTGGCAGACACTTGATCCGGTCTTGATAGCCGGTTCTATTCAATGAGGTGAGTAAGTTTATATGAGTAATGAAATTAAAACAAGAGCTTATTTTTTAAGAGAGCCGGCAGCTGTTGAGTTGACGGCGCTCGCCACTTCTGAAGTGATCAGTCTTGAGTTTACGAAGATGCACGGGTTAGGAAACGACTATGTGTATACTTTTACCGGTGTTAAAAATATACAAAATGAGTATGAAGAAGCAGCCTGGTGTGCTGATCCGGAAAAAGTAGGAGCGATAGCCAAACTTGTGAGCGACAGACACTTCGGTGTCGGCTCGGATGGACTTGTACTGATCAGACCTTCGCAGGAAGCCGATGTTATGATGGATATGTATAACAGCGATGGCTCGCGCGGCTTGATGTGCGGCAACGCTATCCGCTGTGTCGCGCGCTATGTTTATGAGCGTGGGTATGTGCGCAAACAGGAGATGACCGTCGAGACACTGTCCGGGATCAAAACGATCTGGCTTGATTTGCATGACGACCATGTGACCGGTGTCACAGTGGATATGGGCGCGCCGGTTTTCGATCCTGCCGCTATTCCGGTAGAGTGGTCCGGTGAGCGAATGATCGATCAGAGGCTGATTGCCGCAGGGAGTATCTGGCAGGTAACGGCGGTGTCGATGGGCAATCCGCATGCCGTTATTTTTGTTGATGATCCGGAAGAGCTTGATCTGGAGAAAATCGGCCCTGAGTTTGAGAAACATAGATTGTTTCCTCAGCGGATAAATACCGAGTTTGTCCAGGTTCGCGATCGAAAACATCTGCGGATGCGTGTCTGGGAACGCGGATCCGGTGAGACTATGGCCTGCGGAACCGGATCATGTGCCAGTTTGGCCGCGGCTGTAGTCAATGGGCTGGCTGACCGTGAGGCTGTACTTGAGCTAAATGGCGGTGATTTGACAATAAAATGGTCTGAAGTAGACGGACATATTTATATGACGGGACCGGCATCTTTTGTCTTCGATGGCAGAGCTGAAATTGTTATTGGTTAAAAACGAAATGGAGTAAACAATGATTAAAATTAATGAGAATTATCTGAAACTTCCCGGCAGCTATCTCTTCTCGGAAATAGCAGGCCGGATCAGGAAATATAATGAGAACAACCCGGAGCTTGATCTTATTCGCCTTGGCATTGGTGATGTGACAAGACCGCTGGCTCCAAGTGTAGTTGAAGCTCTGCATCGCGCTGTTGACGATGAAGCCGCGGCAGAGAGCTTCCATGGGTATGGACCGGAGGCCGGTTACGAGTTTCTCCGAAGCAAAATATCTGAAGAGCATTACGGACGCCTTGGCGTCAAGATTGCTGTTGATGAAATCTTCGTCGGTGATGGTGCCAAGAGCGATACCGGTAATATCGGCGACATTTTCGCTGCTGACAGTACAGTTGCCGTTTGTGATCCGGTGTATCCTGTGTATGTCGATACAAATGCAATGGCCGGGCGTGCCGGTAACTACCGTCAGGCTGATGGCCGCTGGAGCCGTTTGACTTATCTGCCCTGTACGGCTGAGAATAATTTTGTGCCGGAGCTTCCGTCCACGGATGAGGCTGCTCCTGAGCTGATTTATTTGTGTTTTCCGAATAATCCAACCGGATCTGTGATAACAAGAGAGCAGCTTGGGCTGTGGGTTGATTATGCCAGGAAAAACGGCTCGATAATTCTCTACGATGCCGCTTATGAAGCTTATATCACGGAAGACCTGCCTCACAGTATATTTGAGATAGAGGGCGCCAGAGAATGTGCTATCGAATTTTGCAGTTTTTCCAAACTTGCAGGATTTACCGGTATTAGGCTGGGGTATACGGTTATCCCACGTGAACTCAAGGTCGACGGCACTTCACTTAACTCGCTCTGGTCACGTCGTCAGTCGACAAAATTCAACGGCGCGTCCTATTTGACACAACGTGCAGGTGAAGCTGTATTCAGTGTTCAGGGACAAAAGGAAGTTCGGGAAACAATCGCTTATTATCAGGCAAACGCCAGAACAATATATAGTGGCCTAAGTAAGCTTGGCTGGCAGGTTTACGGAGCTGTGAACGCACCCTATATCTGGCTGAAAACTCCGGACAATATGGGCTCATGGGAGTTTTTTGACTATCTGCTGGAGCATGCCGGTATCGCCGGAACCCCGGGATCTGGTTTCGGACCATGTGGTGAAGGCTATTTCCGTCTTACCGCCTTCGGTACAGCTGAAAAAACTGAGGAAGCTGTCGCGAGAATAACCACCCTCGTACGCTGACTATCTGTTTCATTGCTGGGCTGCTCTGTTACCGGCTTAGTGATTATTACATAGGTTAAGTGGTTCTGTCATGATTTGACAGATAAATTGCATGAAATATTGCTTATCGAAACTTGCAATTTTGGTTTGACAGTGCAAAAGTCAGCATTATATAATATTCAGGGCGAGACGTCCCGTGCTCTATCCGGGAGGGGCGTCTCTTCTTGTTTTTACAAACTTGATCAGGGTTCGCTGACTATGTCGTATCCTGATCCTCTTAATTCCGAAGGGGGATTATCATGATCAGAGCTATCGTAGGTGCCAACTGGGGTGATGAAGGCAAGGGCAAGGTCACTGATATGCTGGCTGCTCAGGCCGATATCGTAATCAGGTTTCAAGGTGGTGCAAATGCCGGCCATACTATTATCAATCATTATGGCAAGTTCGCGTTGCATCTTCTGCCATCCGGTGTTTTCAGTGATAAAGCCGTTAATATTATCGGCAATGGTGTCGCTCTCAATATCCCGTCATTGCTCAAGGAATTGAAGCATGTCACGGACGGCGGTGTACCCGCTCCACGCCTGATGATTTCTAATCGCGCTCAGATTGTCATGCCGTATCATGTGCTCTTCGATCAGTATGAGGAAGAGCGTCTGAGTCATAAGCAGTTCGGTTCAACTAAATCAGGTATAGCACCGTTTTATTCTGATAAATACGCGAAAACCGGGTTCCAGATCAGTGAACTCTATGACGAAGCCTATCTGCGTGAGAAGCTTGAGAGCGTGCTTGCTGTTAAAAATATTCTCCTGGAACACCTATACAATAAACCTCAGCTGTCTGTTGATGAGTTGTTTAATCAGCTGATCGAATGGCGTGACGCTATTGACCCATATGTAGCTGATACTGTAGCTTATCTGGGATCCGCGGTAAAAGAAGGTAAGACTATCCTGCTTGAAGGACAGCTTGGTTCACTCAAGGATCCGGACTTCGGTATCTATCCCTATACGACATCTTCATCAACTCTAGCTGGTTACGGTGCTGTCGGTGCCGGTCTGCCGCCTTATGAGATCAAAGATATTATTGCCGTGACAAAAGCATACTCCAGCGCTGTCGGTGCGGGAGCTTTTACCAGTGAGATATTTGGTGACAAGGCGGATGAGCTGCGCCGCCGCGGCGGAGATGCCGGTGAGTTCGGCGCTACTACAGGGAGACCACGCCGTATGGGCTGGTTTGACTGTGTGGCAACCAGATATGGCTGCAGAGTGCAGGGCGCGACGCAGGTCGTATTGACAGCGATTGACGTGCTCAGCTATCTTGATGAGATTCCCGTCTGCGTAGGTTATGAAATTGACGGCAAGGTGACAGAAGATTTCCCGGCCACTGTTGATCTTAATAGGGCCAAACCAGTGCTTAAAACATTGCATGGCTGGAAGCAGGATGTACGTGGCATAACTGATTTTGCCAAACTGCCACAGGCCGCTCAGGATTATGTTCTATTTATTGAGAAAGAACTGGGCGTACCGGTAAAAATGGTGTCGAACGGCCCGCGCAGAGAAGAAATAATCCATAGATAATTTGTGATTGACGATTTGCCGTTTAGGAGGAAACAAGCTTGAAGCATGAAGCTATTTTGGTGCTGGATTTCGGTGGACAGTATAATCAGCTGATCGCCAGAAGAGTCCGTGAGCACAATGTGTTCTGTGAAGTTCTGCCGTATAATGTCTCGATCGATAGGATCAGAGAAGGCGGGTACAAAGGTATTATTTTTACCGGCGGACCGAGCAGTGTTTCCGCGGCTGAGTCGCCGCGCTGCGATCAGGCTGTATTCGAGCTTGGGATCCCGGTTCTTGGAATTTGTTATGGCGCGCAGCTGATGTCTGTTATGCTCGGCGGGCAGGTGCAGCGTCCTGAGAAACGTGAATACGGCAAGACCGATGTCTGCGTAAATTCCGCGAGCAAGCTGTTCCACGATGTCTCGAGTGAGACGACCTGTTGGATGAGCCATACCGATCATATCCACGAAATGCCGGAAGGTTTTGTAAGAACGGCTTGGACAGAAACTTGCCCCATCGCCGGCATGGAGAATACGACAGATAATTATTATGCTGTCCAGTTCCATCCTGAGGTCATGCATACGCCGGAAGGCAGCAAAATGCTGTGTAATTTCCTCTATGAAGTCTGCGAAGTCAGTGGGGACTGGATTATGTCGACTTTTGTCGAGGATTCCATCAAGAAACTCCGGCAAAAGATCGGCGATCGCAAGGTGCTCTGTGCTCTCTCTGGTGGTGTTGATTCTTCAGTTGCTGCCGTCATGATTCACAAAGCAGTCGGTAAACAGCTGACTTGTATTTTTGTTGACCATGGTCTGCTGCGTAAGGATGAAGGCGATACAGTAGAACGTGTGTTCAAGCAACAGTTTGATATGAACCTGATCCGCGTAAACGCGCAGAAGCGTTTCCTTGATAGACTGGCAGGAATAACAGAGTCAGAGCAAAAACGTAAAATAATCGGTGAAGAGTTTATTCGTGTATTTGAAGAAGAAGCAAAAAAAATCGGTACTGTCGATTATCTGGTGCAGGGTACAATCTATCCCGATGTCATTGAGAGCGGTGTCGGTGACGCGGCCGTAATCAAGAGTCATCACAATGTCGGCGGACTGCCTGACGATGTCGATTTCAAAGGCATCATAGAGCCTCTGCGCGATCTATTTAAAGATGAAGTTCGCAAAGCCGGACTCGAACTAGGTATACCAGGAGATCTCGTCTGGCGCCAGCCTTTTCCCGGGCCTGGACTTGCTATTCGTGTTATCGGCGATATCACCGAGGAGAAGCTGTTTATCCTGCGTGAAGCTGATGCCATCTTCCGTGAAGAAGTCAAGAAAAACGGCCTCGGCCGCGATATCCACCAGTATTTCGCCGTGCTGACCGGCATAAGATCTGTCGGTGTTATGGGCGACGAGCGCACATATGATTACACTATCGCGCTGCGCGGCGTCACAACAACGGACTTCATGACAGCTGACTGGGCGCGCATCCCGCACGAAGTATTGGATATCGTATCGCGCAGGATCGTCAATGAGGTCAGGAATGTAAACCGTATAGTCTATGATATAACAAGTAAACCGCCTGCTACGATTGAGTGGGA
>JAQVJP010000028.1 GCA_028695145.1 Eubacteriales bacterium | reverse complement strand
TGCTCTACGGCCAGCAACAGCACAAGAAGATTATAGATGATCACATGGTAAGATTCGTGCTGGAAACTGAGTTGCCCTGATTCATACTTAAGGCGCCTTGATCGGCGCCTTTTCTTGAATTTATCATGGTCAGCTTGTTCGGTAGCTTTGTGTCATTATAGTTCGGCTATCTACGGACATTATGAGGCGGTAAAAGCACTTGCCACTAAACAAATAGATGCAGAGAAGTATTTCCGCCCATCAAAGGTACCTGTTCTCAATAATAGGGATTTTAGGTCGGATTTTTTTAATGATTACTGGGGGAAAGAGACTGCAGAAATTACTTTACCCGATTATTTATTAAAAACTCCAGAAGATACAGTTATTAATTATTTTAGTATTCTTCGACAGGCTGCTAATCCTCAGATGGGGAAAGGTGCAGGTTGTGGCACATTAGGCTATGCGCGGACCCCTTATCCTGTTGCGTATAAATTCTTATCATCTACATATCAAGAGAAACTGAATTATAATCAGTATCTTGAATCTTTTGAAAATATACTTCATATAAATTTAATAAAATTGCAAAGAGTACCGACAGATAAAAAACATCCAAGTAGTATGCGCTACTTTATAGAAGTTGAGACAATTGAAGGTTCTGAAAAGGATGTAGCCTATTTTGCCTATTATTATGGATATGTATATATTTTAAGTGAAGGGAATCTGTATAGAATTTCGGACTTGGAATTCCATGGTGAAGATTATTTATGTGCCCCCTACCATGGGTGGTCATATATGGCTGAGGCAGTGGTAGATATTAAATATGGAAATTGGTGTTCATTAGTAAAAGAGAGATATCCAACGCAGCAAGACGGGTTTGTTAAAAGAATTTATTTCAAAGGCACAGATGGGAATGATTATCTTATAGAATTTTTTCAATTAACTAATGATACAGATATAGAGATAGCACAATATAAGAAAAGTACAAGTGGAAAATGGGAATTAATAAAACTTGACCCTAATAAGTGTTTAGAGAAGAAAAATCGTAATTAAATCATATCGCTCTAATATTGAATGCTATAAAAGTCTGCCTTAGTTAATTTGATAGGGCAGGCTTTTATTATTGATCTAATAGTCAGAACTTGGAATAATTTTTCTAACTTTAATATTATATAAATTATGATGTGGACCGCTGCGTTACCCTGAAAATGCATGCTACAATATAATCAAGGGAATATCAATTCTATTGAGTAATATAAAAAAGTTTGTCCACTAAGATGTACAATTTAATTTTAGAGCAGGAGAATTTACAAATTCAAATAGCAAATTTATTCAAGAGAATATATTAAACTATAAAAACTTTCAAAAGCCATGGACAGTGGCTTTATTTTTTTATAATAATTGCAGAAAAATCATTGAATGGCCCTGACTTCTCTTTCTCATCGAGTTAAAATATGGTTATGGCTAATGAAACATTTTGTATAAAAAGTTGCATTGGCATTTTGGCGGGAAGCCTCATAAATCAAGGGCTTAAGGCAAGTGCTTACATTTGTGGCTGAGGAACCAGAGATTTAACGCAACTTTTTATTCTGAATAAAGTAAAAAAGATGCATTAAGAAAGGTGGGGTAGTAAGTGGTTGTTGAACCTATTCGAGACAAAAGAGATATACAAAAAATGAAAACATATCTAATGGGAAAATCGGAGCGAGATTATTTATTATTTACTTTTGGTATTAATGTTGGACTTAGAATAAGCGATCTTTTGCATTTACAACACAAAGATATTTTTACAGATAACGGTTCATTTAGACAGCATGTAATTATCAGAGAACAAAAGACCGGTAAGGTCAAAAAGATAAGGCTAAATGATACAGTAAAAAAAGCAGTAAAAGATTATGTAAGAGCACATAATTTATCTGGGGAAGATTATTTATTTGGAAGTAAAAAAGGTGGACATATCACAAGGGTACAGGCATATAAAATTCTCAGAGAAGCGGCAGAAACAGTGGGTATCCAGCAATTTGGCACCCATAGCATGAGGAAGACATGGGGCTACCATAGTTACTTAACATCTAAACATAATATTGGATTAATTATGGATATGTTTTCTCACTCTTCTGAGCAGATTTCTCTTAGATATATAGGCATTAATCAGGAGCAAAAGGATGAGTTGTATTCAATGGTTCAATTATAATTAACAAGTGAGCAAGGCTGCAATAGAAATTGCAGTCTATTTTTTTGTAAAATAAAGCAGAAAATTTCCAAATCATGTATAATTAATTATAAAGAATTGGCCGAAATAATAAATAGGGTAAAAAAATTAAGGGGGTAAAAGTAGTGTGGTCGGATGGTGTATCTAAAATAGATATGTTGGCATATGAACCGTATGCTGAATTAATTTTTGATGTTGCGACAAGTGAGAGACTGAATCCACTTACTATTGGCCTATTTGGCAATTGGGGAAGTGGAAAGTCCACACTTTTAAATCTAGTTGAAAAAAAGGTTAAAGAAAAGGGCGAAGAACCCAAAGTAATCACTATAACAGTAAACGCTTGGATGTTTGAAGGATATGATGATGCAAAAACAGCACTAATGGATTCAATTATAAGAGTTATCAATGAAAATGAATCTATAAAAAAAGAATGCAAAGAAGGCATTGGTAATCTAATAAAAAAGGTAGATTGGATACGGGTGGGGGGAGCACTTGCAAAGAGAGGACTTCCATTAGTAGTAAGTGCAGTAACAGGAAACCCTATGCCAGCAATAATGAGTTCAATAGAGAGCATTAAGAATATAGATTTGAGTAAAGAGGATGAAGTTGAAAAGATCGGAGGAAATATATCTAAACTTAAAGAATTTTTAAAAGAGGAAGAGCCGGTAGAAAGCATAGTCGAAAACATTAGAACATTTAGAAAGGAATTTGAGAAATTATTAGAAGACTCACAAATAGAAAATCTCATAATTATGATAGATGACTTAGATAGATGCACACCTGATCGAATTTTAGAAACATTAGAGGCCATAAAATTATTTTTATCTGTAAAAAACACTACCTTTATTATAGCAATGGATGAAGATGTAATTACTTACTCAATTAAACGAAAGTATCCCCAACTGAATCAAGGTGATGAGATTGATGTTTCCAAGGATTATATAGAGAAAATAGTACAGTTACCAATAAAATTGCCTGAACTATCTGAAATAGATATCAAAAACTACATATTACTGTTAATATGTGAGATGTTTTTAAAATCAGAGAAGTTGACAGAACTTATAAATAAGTTAAGAGAAAAAGAAATATTCACTAAAGGTGAGATAATTAGTTCGGCAGATATACATGAGGTTCTAAAAGCAAATCAGGAAAATGAAGCAGAGTTCTTTAACAATGATTTAAAATACAAGGATTTTGAAGAACAGTTAGCGATATTTAGCAAGATAGGAGATATTATTTCTTGTACAACGATTAAAGGTAATCCAAGGCAGGCAAAACGATTCCTTAATACTTTTTATATTAGGAAGAAACTATCAGATATTCAAAGTATTAAATTGGACTTATCGGTATTAGCCAAGTTGATGGTATTAGAATACACGGATATAAATTTATTTAAAAAACTTTATAGGTGGCAATATGAAAATGAGGGTGTAGCGGCACAATTAACTGAAATTGAGGAACTAATCCTAAATGAGAAAAAAGATATTAATAATACTGAATATAAAGAATGGGCGAAACCTGAAATGAAAAAATGGATTTCAGTGGAACCTACTGATTTATCCAAAAAAGACTTAAGACAATATTTCTATTTATCTCGTGAATCAGTAAGAGAAAAAGAGATATCTATGCTGAATATTGGGCTGGAAGAAAGAAAAATTATTAAGGAAATATGCACTGATGATATAGATAGCACTGTGAAAAGAAGAAAAGTTCAAGAACTGACAAAACTTCAACCTAATAAAATTAAGGTAGTTGTTGATGGCATTATTTCAAAATTTCATCAGGATAAACTCAAATATGGTGAATTGATGTTATATATCATCGAATATTTGCCGGATTACAAGGATAAAGCCATAAGTGAAATGAAGACGATGAGAGAACAAGAAATAGACCCATCACTAATTATTTTAACAAAATCATTAGAAGGTAAGATGCAAACAGAATATGAAATCTTAAAAGATACTTTTACCAGATATAAAAGGTTTGAAAAAATGTGGGACATGGCATAAGAAAGGAGGAGAGGTATGGGTACTTCAAAAGGTTATCAACCTCCGAAAGGATACTTATGGAGTGATGCTAAGAGAGCAGTCTCAAGTATGATTAATAACAATTTTGAGAGTGGTTCGATAGGAAAAGCAGTAGGACGATACAATCAGGCGACAAGACAAGGAGGGGGAGGAGGCTCAAGTCGGCAACAGGCTTTATCCACAGCAGGTGCAAAAGCCGCTAACTTTTTTTCAATAGCACGCTCACAAGGTTTTGCAAAGGCATTAGAAGAAGCAGGATTAAGTAATCTTATTGGTAAAAGTAACGAAGAGGTCTATTCAGGGCTCTTAGACTATTTTGCTGGAGATGGTAGTTCTCTTGATGATGCAGTTGTTAGAGACAGTATGGCAGAATTAATGAAAGAAATGTTCTTAGATGTCCCGAATGATAAGAGTTTTGAAGAAGTTATTCATGATACAGATATGAATAAATTTGTTAAAGACTTAATAACAAAGTTTATACAAAAAGATTTTATAATGAATTTTTCTGAAAAAATTGAAGCGAAATGCAAGAATATAGAAGAATATAAAAAGGCTGAAAAACAAATCAAGAATTTCATAAAAACTAAGATTGATACTAAATACTCGGTAGAGGATTTAAGTAAGATTGATTGGCGAGGATCACAGGGTAAGACTTTTATTAATAATAGGTGCGATGAAGTTTTAAAGGTCTTTGAAGTGTATCTGGAGGGATAATTATATGATTAAAGTGTGGATAAATAAGCAAACTGAAGATGATAGACCTGATCAGTATAAGGATTCACTAATCTTTAATATGTTGGATAAAAACAATAAATCAAATGTTAAAACTAATGTGGAAACCCTTTGGAGAAGGTTTGGCAAGAGGGCTTTAAAGTCTATAAATGAAGATTTTTTAATAGTTGCATCGAGTGTTTTCTGTGCTGATAAAAGAATTCCAAGGAGTTATTTTGCTGATAGTTGGACAAGAAATATCGATATAAATATCCCAGTATTAGAATTCGATAAATGGCAAGCAGTTAAAGATGATTTAGAAATCATGTTGAATTTTCTAAGTGGGGATAAATGGTCAATAAATTTTAGGAGCAATACAAATAGACTGAGGGGTAATAAAGATAGCAGATATAAGATAATTAAAAACAGAGAATTTGATGGAGTGAGTTTATTCTCCGGCGGATTGGATTCATTTTGTGGTGCTCTAAAACTTTTTTCGGAAAACAAGAGAATTTGCTATGTAGGATTTAGGGAATATGGTCTTCTTAGTAACAGACAATCGGAACTGTTCAATGCTTTAGGGAATTACTACAAAGACATTGATAAAGAAATTTTGCAATTTAATGTTACACCATATAGCCCCATAGGTATTACACAAGAAATAAAAAAATATGGTTCGGAAAGTACGAGTAGGAGTAGGTCATTTTTATTTTTAGCAGGGGCGTTGGCTGTCTCCTCATTAATTGGCGACAAAACACCAGTTTATATACCTGAGAATGGTTTTATAGGAGTTAATGTCCCCCTAACAGATAGTAGACATGGTAGTTGTAGTACGAGAACTACCCATCCATATTTTTTAAAATTGTTAAATAGTATACTGAAAGATCTGGGGATTGGTAATGAAGTAATTAATTTTTATTCTTCGATGACTAAAGGTGAAATAGTATCTGAATTTATCGATAATCCTGTATTTAAGGAATATGCGAAAAAGACAATATCATGCTCACATCCTTGCCAATCAAGATACGATAAAATAAGCCCTCCCCTAAATTGTGGATACTGTTATCCCTGCATTATCAGAAGAGCGTCAATGAATAAAATTAATTACAACGAGTCTGGATTTTATAATCCGGAATACTCGTTAAGTAAAAGTTTTATTGAGCAACATAATAATATTGATGGAAAAGCCAGTGATTTTAGAGCCATCCTATTAAGTTTGAAAGATTATTTAGATAATGAAAAAGATGAAAACTTTTTAAATTACATATTGTTAAAGCACGGTGTATTATCTAAAGAGGAATTAGATAATTATAAAAGGGTTTATTACGAGAGTATGAAAGAGATATATGAGATGATAGAGGTTGAAGATCGTAAGACTAATGGTGGGGTTTTAGACTATCTAGGAATAAAAGAAGTTACAGGGGAAGAAGTTGTTAAAGAATGAGCCTTATAGACTTTCATGTGCATATTGATTACTATAAAGATTTCCGTGAAAAATTTAATTACTATAATGATAAGAAAATCTATACACTTTTTGTGACTAATTTGCCTGAAATATACGGGAAATGTATTAACAGTTTTAAAGAATCTAAGTTTGTAAAACTTGCTCTTGGTTATAACCCGCAGTTTGCAGGTGAAGAGAAATTTAACATAAATGCTTTTGATAGATATTTGAATACTACTAAATACATAGGGGAAGTTGGTTTGGACTTTTCCAAGAATTTTATTATGCACAAGGCCAAACAAATAGAGGCTTTTGAATATATTGCTAATAAGTCAGGTCAGAATAATAAGATTTTATCTATACATTCACGCAATGCAGAAAATGATGTGATTAGTATCCTGAAAGATAATAAAGTTCGTTTTGCTGTGTTCCATTGGTACACAGGTAATATAGGGAATATCAAAGAAATTGCTGATATGGGGTATTACTTTTCTGTTAATAGCAAGATGCTGCAAAGCAATAAAGGCAAATCAATAATAAAAAGGATTCCAATAGATAGAGTATTGATTGAAACTGATGGTCCTTTCACGGATTTTAAAAGAAAAATGATAACACCAGATAAATTGCCGGACATATATTCTGAATTTGGAAAATTATTAAATGCTAAAAATTTTAATGAAATAGTTTTTGATAACTTGAAGAACTTATTATTACAACAGGAACAGTATTTGAAATAGAAAACTATAAAATATGCTAGTGGAGAGGGTTAATGAGTGAATATATAAAAATCATTGGTGTTGATTGTGCTACTGAGGCACAGAAGATTGGGTTATCGTTAGGGATATATTCAAATAAATCAGTAATATTAAAAGAAACAAGTATAGGGTCTAAGAATACTCCGATAGCAGAAATTATATTTAATTGGATTGGCCCAAATAAAAAAGTCATATTAGCGATCGATGCTCCACTGGGCTGGCCTGCAAACTTGGGACAGGCTCTTTATAATCATAATGCAGGGCAACTAATAGATGTAGATTCTAATGCCTTATTTAGAAGGGAAACTGATAAGTTTATTAAGAAAATGCTTGGAAAACAACCATTGGATGTTGGAGCAGATAGAATAGCAAGAACTGCACATTCAGCATTGAAAATAATTCGGGAGTTAAGCATTCTACTAGGCGAGCCCGTTAAACTTGCTTGGGACAATATAAATCTTAAAGGTATTACTACCATAGAAGTGTATCCTGCGGCTACATTAGGCTGCTATGGGATACAAAGCACAGGTTACAAGGAAAAAAATAAGCAGTCAATCAGAAAAGAGATAGTTGCAGGGTTGAGAGCACATATGATTATGCTTAATGATGTAGATATTCTTGAACAAAATGCTGATGCGTTAGATAGTGCCGTGTGTCTGTTAGCCGCAAAAGACTTTATTGAAGGTAATGTATACTATCCTAAAAATATGAATCTTGCTAAAAAGGAAGGCTGGATATGGGCGAAGAAGGCAGAGGACCATTAAATGGAATTAAGGAATTGACAAAACAAATTTGCTTCCCGCATCAGAATGTAGTCTTTTGGATAAAAATGATTCTTTGCACGATATATTGTTATATGATAATAAATAGTCCTGAATCAGGCAACTGAAATGATATTACCAAGAGGAGGGAGAGATAACTAATGAAAAAGCATATCTTAACAGAGAAAGCATTTGTCTACGAATTGCCGAGAACTGCTCCAAATATGGCTGGATATGAATTTAATGATGAGAAGGGATACTGGGTAAATCAAAATAGCAAAAAGCCGTCTATTAAAGATCCATCATTTGCAGCACCTCATACAAAAAAAGCAGATGCTGAAACAGGTGAGGACAAAAAAGGTGAATAAAGTAGAAATATTAATTATATCGGATACTATGGATTTCTCAACAGATTATATTTGTTTAGAACTTCAGCGTAGAGGTGTTTCTTACCTTCGTATCAATAGAGATAAATTTAAGAATTATAAGATTGTATTTGATATAGGTAGCCTAACTTTAAATATTACAATAAACTCGAAAAAATATATTATAGATAATAGTAGTTTAAAGGCAGTCTATTATAGAGCGCCAATATATCTTCACGATACATACAAGCCCAACCTTTCTTTCGAAAAACAACTATATCGCTCTCAGTGGACTGCGTTTTTAAGAAACCTTGTTTTATTTGAAAATGTAAGATGGATAAATAATCCTATTGATACATTTCGTGCAGAAAATAAAATGCTGCAATTAAAATATGCTCGAAAGATTGGGATGGAATGTCCGCATACACAGTTGTTAAATTCTATAGAAGATATTAAACTTGATAAAAATACTAATTATATTATGAAATCATTAGACACCTTATTGCTAAGACAAGGTGATAAAGAAGCATTTGTTTACTCAACAGTAATAACAAGTGAAGAACTTATAAAATCAGAATTTGCAGTGGCTCCAGTAGTAATACAAGAGTATCTATACCCCAAAATTGATTTGAGAGTAACTGTGATTGGGGAAAAAGTATTTGCTGTAAAAATTATAAAAAACGGAACTGGCATTGCAGGAGATTGGAGAAAAGAAAAAGAAAATGTGGATTTTATCGAAGTAGACCTTCCAGAAGACATAAAGAAAAAATGTATAAGGGTTGTAAATGAATTAGGATTATCGTTTGGCGGAATAGATTTAATCAAGCATAATGATATACTTTATTTTATAGAAGTTAATCCAACAGGCGAATGGGCTTGGCTAGTTAATAAATCTGGATTGAAGATTGATAAGGCTATTTGTGATTATTTACAGGGAATAAAATGATGTAGGAGGAATGATGAATGACTTTTAAGGATATTTGGCTAAATATAGTGTTTCCTTTTCCTGCATTGTTTAAAGCCACAAAATCAATAAATAAGAAAATTGAGAAATTAAGTAAATCAACTCAGGAAGAACCCTATACTTATGAATACGCTAGTAATAATAAAAGTATAGAAGATAAAGTTCTATTAGATACATTAAAAGATACAATTGAGAATAAAAAAATTCTTGAAGATAAAGCAAAATCAACCCTTATTGCTATTACTATATCTTCTACACTCATTATTAATATTTTGAAATTTGTCCAAGACATAAAAGATAATTCAGTTGTTCTAACGATTCTTTTAGCAATTGTAGGGTTTCTAAGTCTTTTATATATGATAGTAGCAGGGGTTTTATCACTATATAGTATTGGAGAAATAAATACGGTGGCAATAATGTACCCTGAAGATTACCTATTACCTGAGCAGGAAAAGAAGACTCAAATAGCGGATAATATAGAACATAACTACTTAAATAACCTGAAAAGAAATAATTTTATGACTACAAGTTATAAGTGTATGATATCCTCAATATCGCTTTTAGTTGCTGTTTTTATTATTTCAACAATAACCTTGGGTTTAGGTTATGGAGATAAAAATGTTACTCAAGAGTCTAAAGATGAATTAGAGGCTATCAATAGTAAATTATCTATTATGTCAGGTGAGATCTCTGTTGGTAAGCAAAACCTGATAGAAATTCAAAAAGAGGTTAATGACATTATTGAAAGTGAAAAAATTTCGAGAGATAAGTTAAAAAGCATTAATGCGGCTGTAGAAAATTTTAATAAAATTATAATAAATAACCCAAGTCTGGTTACAGGTGAAACAAAAGATTTGCTACAAGATTTAGAAAAACATTTGGAGATAGAATCAGTTCCTTAAAAAATAAATAATAAATTGGTAGAAGATTTATAGTGTAATATTATCTCATGTCTCTATAAAATAAACTCTGCAGAATGAAAATAAACTCTGCAGAAAGAAAAATAAAGTTTGGTGAAGACCCGTGAGGTGTAAGCAGGAGCGATCCTGTAAACCTTCACGGGTTTTTTATGCTCTTCCGATCTTCTCAAAAAAATATATAAATAAAAATAGCCCCGTAGGGGTGGTAATCAAGACAGAGTATTTATGCTTCGGAGGGTATCCGCATTGCTTATCCAATCGGTTGTATTACAGTCACAGTGCGGTTTACCACTGCTATAGATAGATAAAAATAAATATATAAATAGATAAAGAAAGGGTGGAATCAGGCAGCGGTGTGTAAACACGGCGGGTGTTGGTGTGCTGAGGGTTGATTACATCAGCGGAGGTATTACACACGCAAGAAACGGAGGTAGGGGCTGCAATTGGGGTGAGTTTTGAGCAGACTTTATTTTCTTTTTTTATACCTATTTCTGTAAGTATATGGATATTTAGTTGACATAATTGACGATTTCATCTGCAAACTTTATTTACTTGTAGGAACTGGAAAAAGTATTGCGAGTCGGCTTGTAGCAAGGGATTAGAGGTGCTGCGGTCGTGAGCAGACTTTTTTTTGTTTTACCAAATTGTAGTAAGAAAAAAGAGGTCAGGCATCAAGCCTAACCTCTTATTCTTTGCCAAGTATCTCTTCGACCTTGTTTTCCAACTCTCTGTCAATCACTTCTTCGTCAGGACATTGCACGGACGGATCTCGCTCCGGGTCAAATACCTGAAGATTACTGGTCATGCGCATGAGGAAATCATTTAACTGAGTCATCTCCTGTTCGCTAAAACCGGTAAACATTTTTTCGTTTATGCAGCTGAAGACTTTCTCACATTTAAGAGCGGTTTTCAAACCTTTGCGTGTAAGAGCAATGCGATTATATCTATTGTCATTTTCGTTGATTTCCTTGGAAATCAATCCGCTTTTTTCAAGTCTCTTGACAGATACCGCTACAGATGGTGTTGTAACGTCGAGTGCTGCAGCAAGTTCTGTCTGAGAACAATTACCAAGTTCTCTTATCGCCAGCAGGAGAGCCGGCTGACCAACAAAAAGACCCTTAGACAAACATACTCTGTACAATCTGCTCCGATGAAGCTGTGTCAGTTTCTTGAAATTTCCTTCAGCTGTCAGCGGCAAAACTGCCGCCTGTGATTTTTTCGTCATAACCGTTAATCCTCTCTGGAAAAAGCTAAACCATTTGATTAGAATGCTTCCAATATAGTGTTTTCTCGAAACAAATCTGAATCTATAACAAGTAAGATTTGTTACCGAAAAATATCAAAAAATTGCCCACAGAAAGATACTATTCAATTTTGTACAAGATGTCAAGACAAAGTGACAGAACGTGCCTGTAAATTTGCGTTTTGGTTGAAAGTTACTTGAAGCTCTGAACTGTATTGCCAATGAACGATAGCACTATGTAGAAATAACGAAACACGATAATGTTAAAAAGATACAATCCTTACGTCACAGAACTTGTTAAACCATCAGAAAATTGACTAAATTCGATATTTTAGGTAAGTGAAGTCATTTTTACGGACAATTTTATAGATACGATATTCAAAAAATGCAGGATGATGATATACTTACGTCATAATCTTCACATGGATAATGAAATAAGAGGTGTGATATGGAGAAAAAATTGCAGCATGGTACAGCACTTACCGTGGCAGGAGTTATGGCTCTGATTGCTGCTGTTATGATAGCTGTTGGATTGGTGGTTGATACTCAATGGAACTATGCTCTGCTGTTTATGGGTGCTTTTCTGCTTGTTATTGCTGTGGTTGTATTTGCTACGTTTACTTATCAGGAGAGCGTATTTCGCAAGGTAATGCGTGAACCACTTATGGAATTAAATGTTACCGGGACAGATCTCGATAAAATGGTTCAGGAGAATAGCGATGCTATAAGGGCGCAAAATCTATTGTCATTGATAATAATGCTGTTTTTCTTCTTCATCATTATTGTGGTCGGATTATTCCTTGGTCCAGACGGTCGTATGATGAGTTTAATGATGTTGATCATCGCATTGATTATTTCGCTTGCAGCCTACATTATAACCAAGTACCGCATTTCCAAAATAAAACGCAGTACAGGTCATGTTGTTATCAGCCGCCGCGGAGCGCTTGTTCATGGACAGTTCCATAACTGGTCAATTCCTGGAGCTCGAATTGACAAGATAGAGCTTAAACCGTCAGCGGGAACGAAAAGTGGCACACTTGTTATAGAGTATTCTGCTTTGACAAGAACTGGCAGAAATACGGCCATTTTGAATATCAAATATCCATATCAATATGAGCCACATGTTCAATATACCGTTTCTCAATTACAGAATTATTACAGTGAAAAATAGGTGTTGACAATACATATATGCGATGCTATTATAGTCAGGCACAACAAACACGGTCCTTGCTCGTGTGGCGGAACTGGCAGACGCAACGGACTTAAAATCCGTCGGATTTAAACCCCGTGCCGGTTCGAGTCCGGCCACGAGCACCATTGATTTTGTTAGTTGTTGCAGCAAATTAAATATCGCGGAGTGGAGCAGTTGGTAGCTTGTCGGGCTCATAACCCGAAGGTCGGAGGTTCGAGTCCTCCCTCCGCAACCAAAAGAAATACCTGATTTGATGTTGATTCAAATTAGGTATTTTTTTCTGCAAATAAAAGATGTGTGACTCTGAAATCAACTAATCTTGCTGCATGGCAAGCTACACAAAAAAAGCCTCCCTGCGATTTTGACAACAGGGAGGCTAATGAGTCATTAAGTTCATTTATAAAGTGATAGTTATTCTGCAATAATCAAAAAGTCTGTGATGGTATCTCATCCTGAGTTAGATGTTTTCTTGTTCAAATCTCTTCTTGCTGGCATAAACGACAGCCGCAAGAAGCAGCAAAGCAAATCCGATTGCGGAGTATGGTCTTTCGCCGGTTTTGGGGATTGATACTTCTTCTACTTCTACCAGAGAATACATTGAGAAGTGATCTGTTTCAAACTCAAAATAATCAGTGCTGCCTACGGTAACAATTTTACCTGAAATTATAGTAACACTACCGTCATCATCGACATGGGCTATAGCCAGATTATCCTTCTTCGCCTGTTCTTCGGTCAGAGGTACCTGAACGGTTATCTTGCCAGTAATATCGCTGTTGCTGATTTCTGACTCAGTTGCAGTACCATCATAGGTAGTCACTCGCTTATAGAGACCGATATCAAAAATGTTCAGCATTGTAAGGCCCTTCTGATTCATTTCGGCTTTCGTCTTATCCTTGATGATATCAGGCACTTGAATCGGCTCGGCTTTTACAAATACAACTATGTCTGCTGTATTGGCATTATCTGCTTCCGGCAGTCTGACCTTGTCATTTAAACCGTTTACGGCTATTGTTGTTTCGGGATCAACGTTCACTCTGTTAATACTCTGGGGTATTCTGGTCCACTTAGCGTATAGATTTATATTGCCGGTGACCTGATTCTCGGCGAAGTTCCATTCATTGCTGAAGGTTTCGTTGTCTGTGAACCAGCCGGCAAAGCTGTGAAATGCTCGCGTCGGGTTTGTCGGGGCTGATGCTAAGTCGTTATATAAGACCTCTTCAGTGGCAAGAACTGTGCCGTTGTGGTTTACAAAGCTAACTGTGTTCGCGTTACGATCATAATAGAGCTTGAGGACAGTCGACCCGTCAGCACTGATCGTTCCGCTTGCGACTCTGCTTGTATGATTGACATTTTCGCTGAAGCCGGCGAAAGTCTTAGCAACAGCAGTGACTGCAGCTCCTGTCGTTCCGGTCAGATTATCAGTAGCCGCCTTCACATAAGTGCCGTTAAGCTCTTGTTTATAGTGTTCGACAGTGTAAGCGACAATAGGTGTAGGAACTATGTCTGATATCGTGTATAACTCTGAAAATTCATAAAATCTACCACTATAGCTTGCTCTTGCTTTTATTGTAGCATTTGCTTCGATTGTAAAAGGAGATGTGTAATCAGTCCATTCGCCATCGTTAATACTGATTTCAGTTTCAACAAAAGCATCTGCCTCGGCGTGAACTGTTACGGTTGCTGAGTGGGTATCGGATGCTAAAGCATGGGTTATGTAAACTGGGTTGTCTATCAGGTTGATAGTAAAGCCCTCAGAGCTTGCTTTGTTTATAGCGTTTTTGTTTGCAGAATAGGCATTTAATGTTACAGGTGAAGTTGTTCCCCCAAATGCCTCTTTGTTTACAGTGGCGTTGCCATTATATAGGTATGTGATTTCTCTTAGAGCGGACATACCTCTAAATGCATCTAGGCCGATTGTTGTTACGTTGGCAGGAATTGTAAGAGAACTCACTTCGGTAAGTTCAGCGAAAAGCTGATTACCGATCGATGTAACCTTTTTCCCAAAAACTATATTACGTATACCGCTTACATCTTTGAAAGGAGAATTAGAGTGACTGTAAGTAGCCCCTGTGCCGTATACATAGTGAGTATCACCGGCAACAACGCCGTATACAGATTCGCCTAAAGTTTGTTTGACAAATGTGAACGTGTTATCATAGCCGTATGTAGTATCCTCTGGGAAAAAACTCGGATATACATATGCAGTCCTATTCATAGATGTGATATTGACTCCTGCGTTTCTGAAAGAACTCGAAAAAGTAACGCCTTCGGCAAAGCAAATTATTTTAGATAGTCTAAAAGTGTCTCGAAAGGCATCAGAACCAACACTTGTAACTGTGTAGGGTATTACAATCTCTGTTAGATAATTACAGCTTATAAAAGCCGACTCACCAATAGTTAAGAGTCCTTCCGGCAAATAGATGTTTGCAAGAAAAGAACACTGCTCAAAAACCCTTGTTCCGATAGTGGTAATATTCTCCGACATATTAACCTCGGTCAGTTGGCCACAGCCGAGGAAAGCATAATCACCAATACTCAGAACACTATTCGACATTGTAACGCTTCTCAGGTAATTGTTTGCTTTGAAAGCACTTCGACCGATACTGGTCACGCCTTCACCTATAATAATACTTGTTACAAAGGGGTTCCAAGCAAAGGGTGATTTGTCTATTGATTCATAGTCATTGCTATAATCATACATAGCACCTGTACCGGTTATAGTAAGCACACCGCCATCAAGCACACCAGTCACATTTTCGCCAAGCTGATAAACCGTGCTTGCCTCTGCTGTTCTCGAAAAAGCCAGCGGTATTCCCGTCATAATCATTGACATAACCAGTAGCAGCGTACATATTCTGCCGATATGTCTTAATTTTGCTCTCATAAATATTGTCCTCCTGCGAGGTGCCTATTTGATGTATTTCATTCGCATATGATGGTTCACAACCAGTGCAAGATGCTTACCACAAGTATATTCCGCCATTCCCAGCCTCACTCTCACCTGGCGTGAAATGTCGCTTTTTTGGAGTGAAATGTATGTCGCTTTTGGAAGTGCTTGGTGCACCAAATTATGCTAAAATATCCCTAACTAATTATCATGAAAATAGAGGGATAAGAATGCTAAGAATCGCGATATGCGATGATGATGCGCTAAGCGTTGTTGATATAAAAAATCTGATCGAGAGCTGGTCTGTGGAGTTGGCTGCGCAACTTGAGATCGATACATTTGATAATGGCGATTCATTGCTCAGAGCCAGCGATATTTCGCGCTACGATATTATTTTTTTAGATATAGTGATGCCGCTGCTAAATGGAATCGATACAGCTAAGGAGCTGCGTGACCAGGATAAGTCTGTGAAAATAGTTTTCCTGACCTCTTCGACTGAGTTTGCTTTGCAATCCTATTCTGTTAAGGCTACTGATTATTGCATTAAACCGATTACTTATCAGAAACTGAGCGAGGTCATGAATGATTGTACCGTCATGATCAATCAGGAACCAGAGTATCTGACGCTTAAGACCGTGGGTGGCTTCCAGAAGATTTATCTGCATGAGATCGAGTATGTTGAGGCTCAGAATAAGCGCGTTTTTTTCTTCCTGCGATCCGGACAGGAAATAGAAATCCTTCAGCCGCTATATACCTTTGAGAATGTGCTTACAGATAGCAAAGGCTTCTTCAAGTGCCATCGCAGCTACCTGGTCTATTTACCAAATATTGACTATTTCAATGCCACCGAGATCAAAACAAAAGCAGGTCGACGTGTCCCGATTGCCAGAGGCTACAGCAAAGCGTTCCAGGACGCGTATTTTTCCGTAATGTTTAAGGAATAGGTAAAACAAATGAGCATGTTGATCGGCCAGGCTTTTGCCAGTGTTTCTATGGAGGGTATAAGGTGCTGCAATTTGTTATTGGAATGCTAAATAACAGCTCGCTTTTGCTATTTGGTGTGTTTGTTTCAGCGGCGATTCTCAGCATACCCTTCAGCAAAAAGAATGTGGCAGTTTTGCTTGCCTTCTGCGTTTTTGTAAATATTCTGCAGTATGTTAGTTACGCGAATTTCGGTCTTAGAGGCGCCGAGTGGTTTTATCCGTTTTTTACTCACCTGACATCGATATTGTTGTTTAGCGTGTATTATAAGAAGAAAATTGTTTCAAGCCTGTTTGCCGTTATGTCGGCCTATCTCTTCAGTCAGCTTAGTAGATGGTTCAGCCTCCTGGCCTTGGCTTTTTCCAGTAGATTATGGGTTTCATATGGTGTTCGTACAGCTTTTACGCTGCTGCTGGGTTTTCTGATCTTGCAATATTATGCTTCGTCGATTGCTGTTATTCTTACTAAACCACGCCGAACCATATTGATATTCAGTAGTCTTCCTATTGCATATTATCTTTTTGATTATATTGCTTCCGTCTATACGGATCTGCTATATACCGGAACCGAAGTTGTCTATGAGTTTCTGCCTTTTGTTCTGAGTGTTGCTTACCTGATCTTCGGTGTCGTCTATTTCAAGGAATATGAGGAGAAGGTTGAGGCAGAGCAGTATAATCAGATGATGCAGATGAAGAGAGCGCAGTCCGAGCGGGAGATTGAGGCAATCAAGCGCTCAGAATACCAGGTTTCGCTGCTGCGGCATGATATGCGACATTTTTTGCATAATATAATTTCATTTATTGATCAAGGTGATTATGACAAGGCTAAATCATATGTAAGCAACATAATTTCATTGACTGATGATACTGCCATGAAGAAATACTGTGAGAACGAAATAGTGAACATGATTCTTTCGTCATATGAAAATGAAGTAATGGCAAAAGGTATTACTCTACGGTATTCGATTCACATACCAACTGAGTTGCCGATATCAGACGTGGATCTGACATCTATATTATCTAATGGAATGGAAAACGCGATCCATGCTGTTTCTAATCTCGATACGAATAGACGGTTCATCAGCCTTGATATTCACATAAGTAACGATAAGCTTCTTCTTGCCATTAAGAATCCTTTTGATCACAGTGTTGACATGGTTAATGGTTTACCTCAGGCGAGGGAAGAGGGACATGGTCTTGGCACACACAGCATTAAGTACATAACTGAGAAACTAAACGGCCACTGTCAGTTTCTCGCTCAAGATGGCCTGTTCGTACTTAGGGTAGTGATATAATTAGAGCTATCAACATTAAAACAAGGAGTGTTATGAAATGGATTATTCGCGGCTGATTAGAAAACGTTATTCGGTGAGAAGTTATTTGGATAAAAAAATAGATAATGAAGATCTGAAATATATACTTGAAGCAGGACGTGTTGCGCCAACTGCTGCTAACAGACAGCCGCAAAAAATAGTTGCTGTTACTTCTCCGGATGGTTTAGCGAAAATTGATCTTGCTGCTAATCGTTTTGGGGCAGCAGCCGTTTTGATAATTTGCGCTGATCACAGTATGACTTGGAAACGTAGCTACGATGACATGGACAGCGCTCATATCGATGCCAGTATTGTTACTGATCATATGATGCTTGCGGCAGCTGACAGAGGTTTGGGATCGTTGTGGGTATGTAAATTCAAACCAGATATTATCCGCGACTCCTTCGGATTGCCGGATAATGTAGAGCCTGTAAATCTGCTATGCCTGGGGTATGCTGATGAAGCTTCTGACAATTCTGAAGGTGCCAGTCCCGGTCGGCATGATTCAAGACGCAAAGCTCTTACAGCTACTGTAATGTACGAACAGTATTGTGACTCCTGATCCACGTAAATGTCTGATCGGCCGGCATGGGTCGGCTGATCAGATAACCTTGAATATACTCGCAGTGTAATTTCTGCAGCTGCTCTAATTGAGATTTTGTTTCAACACCTTTACTTATTACAGATATTTTTAGATTGTGCCCTATTCTGATCATTTCACGTACCAGTTCGAGGTCTTTTTCTGTATTCATAGATTGAATGAAGCTCTGGTCGATTTTTATGATTCCAACAGGTAGATTGCTCAAATAGCTAAGTGAAGAATAGCCTGTGCCGAAATCATCTATTGCTATGGTGAAGCCTCTGTCACGCAGCGCGGTGAGATTTGAAGAGGCACGATCAAATGATTCCACAAGTTGTGTTTCAGTTATTTCGAGTACCACATTTTTCGGAGCAATATTATAAGTTGATACAAGTTCATTCAACAAGGCATAGAAGTCAGGTTCTGTAAGCTGTACTGCCGAGATATTGATCGACATATGCACATTATGTATACCGGCTTTGTTCAGTTTCCTGAGAAATTGCAGCGCTGTACGAATGACCCAGCTGCTGATAGGTGATATCAATCCGATCGCTTCTGCCATTGGTATGAATTCTGCGGGTGATACGTTACCCAGGTCGGGATCATGCCAGCGGATCAAGGCTTCCAAGCCGTAGAGTGAACCAGATGAACTGTCAACCTGAGGCTGGTAATAAAGCTCAAAATCTGTGTAATCGCGCATGCTGCGTAGTTTTTCTTCAATTGATATATAACGCTGTCTGAGTTTGGCTGTTTCGGGATCGAAGAACTCGTAACGATTTCTGCCGGCGTATTTAGCAGCGTCCAAGGCGATCGCTGCTTTTTGCAGTACCTGCTGCAAAGTTTTATCTTCATCGTCTTTTCTGGCCGCTCCAATGCTGACACTGACCTGTAAGAAGCGCTCTTCAATTTCAAAAGGAATACGCATTTGCTGTAATATATCTTCAAGTAGTTGCTCAAGTGTACCGTTGCTAAAGACCGTTTCTGAACAGGCAATAAACTCATCAGCGGTAATTCTGTATAGATCGCAGTTGTAATAGCGTGCTGCCTGTCTAAGTCTTACAGCGACTTCAAGCAGAAGTTTTTCTGATCTTTGCTGCCCGAGATATTTCTTATGACGTTTAAAAAAATCTATATTTATATTGAGAACAAGCGCTGGCAGCTTATTATTGATTTGTGTAGTTTTTTCCAACTCCGATTCTATCTCATTAGCTGAGGCATAAGTGTCGTATAACCTCTTACTGTTGTAGCAGCCCGTCAATCTGTCATGGAAGGCCAGATAAGACAGATGTTGTCTATCTTCTGCGATGGCCTGGGCAGTTTTTTTAAGGTTTTGCAGTAGCTGATTAAGTGTTTTTTCCCGGGTCTCAGGGATTTCTTCTGCTGCAAGGCTCGTTGGGTCTTGTGCCATTTTCCGCAGCAAAGCTGCGGTTTGTTCTATTGGAACATTTATATGCCTGCTTAAAATAAATCCGGTTAGAATTATCGCGATTACTGCTATAAGAACTACAATTGAAGCTATAAGAATTATTGTCAGGTGTATATCAGAATAAAAAATTGACTCCGGCTGACCTATAAAAATCGCTCCGCTTACACATTGATTGTCACGCAGCGCTCTGTACGCAGCTAGATATTTTATGCCTCCGAGACTGACGGTACCGTAATATGACTTGTTCTCTGAGAAAAGCTGATATGAGGTTCTGTCATCCATGGTAGTGCCAAGATATTTATAGCCACTGTTTTCCAGATTGGTGTTTACTCTTATGTCGTGATAAAAAATAGTCGCTGACATGCCAAAATATTTGCCGATGTAGTCTGTGTATTCTGGAGTTGTCAGATCGTATCCTGCAATTACATAACCGACAAGAAGCTTATCACTATAGACTGGAGTAGCAGCCATGGCTAAAAATGAACCTTGTAAGTCTCCGTAGTAGAAGGCGTCTTCCGGTATGCCTACATTACCAAGTGGCATGTTGTCGTAAGTCTCTTCAAGTTTGTTTTCCATCTGCTCATGACGGTGTAGTTCACGCTGCCTGATTCTGAATTGTTTAAGATAAGCGGAGAAATGTTCCATGTTTGCGATTGCTTCTTCGCTTGAACTGAAAACAGGTTTAAAAGCGGAATCGGTAAGCATAACCACGCTCTGATTACCGGTCATAATGGTTTTCAATAATGGTGGAAGCGATTTGCCTTCATAATTTTTTATATATGCTGAAGTTTCCGGCAATGAAGCTAAATTCTTCGCAGTGTTACTGCTGTCAATCAGTTTCTGACGAATAATCGCGTTCTCAAAATATGTGAGAGTTTTATCTGCCTGCTCATAAAAAGAGCTGACAGATTTGTTTATATAGATATAACTCGATATTGTCCCGCTGATCAAAGCGACCAAGGTAATGACAATAACAACGTATAACTGTAATCGACGTTGGAGACTATACTCAAGCTTCATGACAACTATATCGAGAACTTAAGCTCTCGATATTTCCTTTCACCAATGTTTGGTTTTTGATTAGCATAATCAAATCACAACTATTTATTATAGCGAAGAAATTTGCGAAATGAATAGTTATAATTGTGCAAAATCAATCAATAACCGGAAAAAGACCAACTTCAGCAGATGAAGTTGGTCTTTTTGTAAAAAAGTCATGAAATGTCAGTGTGTGCGTCAGGCTTTTACCTTGGTTCTTAAGGTTGATATATAGTAGATCAGAGCTGAGAAGAGTACTATTGCTGTTCTTATCAATGTAATAATTAAATGATTATCAAGCTTGGGCCAAGTTGAAATGCCAAGGTAAGCGAGTCCTGCGATTTTAAGCACGCTGACAAATATTTCAGTTGATAGTCTATAGTCAATAATTGGTAGAATTACGAGTAAGAAGACTGGCACACCAGCTGATACCAGAATTTTCGGCAAAATTGTCATTCGGTAGTATATAGCTCCTAAGAAGAGACCTGTGATGCCGATGAGCAAATAAGTAATCAGTGAATTTAGTAGATTGAGCGGTAAATCCATCTGACCTATACTGCCATAGACCATTACTTCGAAATCGGAGTCTATGAGGAAACTGCTACCCTGATCAAAGAGTTGGATAATGAGCTGATCGAGAAGCGTCATAACAATCGAAATGATCGCTAATGCTGACAAAGAAGAAACTGCCAGCGTTTTACGTGAACGTCCGTTTTGAATCAAGAAGAGGAAGTTCTGACTGAACATCACAATTCCCAAGACGAAAATAAAAATTAATGATGAGAAATCAGTTCCGCTGAAGATGAAAGAATTTGATGATAATCTGCTGATAAGCAGGCTTAACAGATTAATCGCAACTATTACCCCATAATAAATTATCATGGCTCTGCTGCTGTCGTGCAGCATGTAGCGCAAGGCTGTTTTAATTTTCATCATTGATTCCTCCTTTGCTGTCCTCGGTCATACGAATGAAGAGTTTCTGCAGATCCATACGATTTATATCAAGATCATTTGGAATACTGCTGCGGTCAAGTTGACCCATTATATATGCTGTTTTCAGGCCGCCGAGAACATCTTCGCCGATGATTTGTTTGTTGGTGGTATAAGCATCGACTGAGGCTGACTTACCAGTGACGGCGTAGCCTGCTTTTAGAAGATTTTCGGTGCTGTCTATTGTAACAAGACTGCCTTTTTTTATGATCATTACTGTCTCCAGCAAAGTGGTAATTTCTTCTATAAGATGAGTTGAGATGACAAATGTTCGAGGTTTGAGAGCATAACTCTCTATGATCGCCTGATACAGCATTTGCCTGTGACTGGCGTCAAGTCCGAGAACAGGTTCATCCAGCAGGATATAAGGTATGTCAACACATAGAGCAACAATTGCTTTGAAAATTGAGTTGTAACCGGTAGACAACTGTTTCATTTTCTTCTTTGGGTTGAGCTCGAACTTGTCGCATAATTTCATAGCGAGTTCATTATCGAAGCCGGGATAGAATCTGTCTGACCAACGAAAAGCATCTCGTACTGTCATAGTTTCCGGATAGCAGTTTTTCTCCGACATATAGTATAAATGGCTTTGAACACGATCATTTTCACATGATTGTTCACCATCGATGAGGACTTCGCCGCTGTCAGCAAATAACCTATTGCAGATGATGTTTAGTAATGTTGTTTTGCCTGCACCGTTGCGCCCGAGAAGACCATAAATATGTTCCCGCTCAAATGTTAGTGAAATATTATCGAGTGCTTTCACTTGTCCGAAATTTTTGCTGACGTTTATGACTTCAATTTTTTCTTCACCTTTACTTCTTATGACCATTTTCTTCACCCCCATAGTTGTCCGAAATCAATCTTATTAACTCCTCTTGTGATAATCCAAGCTTATTAGCTTCAGTTATCAAGGTCACAACATACTGTTCAAAAAAAACTTGCTGTCTTTTATATCTGATGGCTTCCGCAGCCCCCTGGCTTACAAACATGCCCAAACCTCTTTTCTTGTAAATTAAACCTTCATCTGTCAATTTGTTCATACCCTTAAGAACTGTTGCCGGATTTATGCTGAACTTGGCTGATAATTCAGTTGTTGATGGTATTTGACTCTCTTCGGCAAAAGCTCCCGTGAAGATCGCGTCTTCTATCTGTTCTGCTATCTGCAGAAAAATTGGCTTGTCGCTTTGAAAATCAAGCTGCATATCAATCACCTCGTTTCGTGGTTAACTACTCGTGTAACTAACTATAAAGGCTGTTTGACTGAATGTCAAGCTTTTACCGGTTTTCAATTTAGAGCTATAATAAGTTTGCGGCGAAATGTTCAGAATGATGATTGTCGAGGAGGCTTATCATGATTAAGCTTAGTGTATTAGTTGAAAATACTTTAAGTGACAGAAGACTTGAGGGAGAGCATGGTCTTAGTATTTTAATTGAAACAGAACAGGAAACGATTCTGTTCGATATGGGCGCGAGTGAGTTGTTTATGACCAACGCGCGGCTAATGGGTCTGGATCATGCCAATATTGATTTGGCTGTTTTATCGCATGGTCACTATGATCACGGCGGTGGCTTAGCAAGTTTGCTTGCTGCTGTGGAGAAGGTTCCGGTATATGTTAATCGGCAAGCGTTCAGACAATATTATTCGGATAGACCTCAAGGCAAAAAATATATCGGGCTCGATCAGCAGCTAAAAGATAATGGAAGAATTGTGTTTATTGATGGACAATACGCAATTAACGAACGATTATCACTATTTACATCGATCAGCAATAACTGGCCTGTACCTGCCGGTAATAGAAGCTTGCTGGAAAAACTTGACGATGGCAGCTACATTAATGACAGGTTTCAGCACGAGCATAACCTTGTTATCAAGGATGGCGATCGTTATTGTCTTATCGCCGGTTGTGCTCATAATGGCATCCTGAACATCATAGATAGTTTCGCGAAAATATATGGCTGCTATCCCCACTATGTAGTTAGTGGTTTGCACCTTTATAACAGGAACACTGATGAGAGCGAACCAGACGAAATAATCACGGAGATAGCCGATTTTCTTATGAATAAAAAAATAGTCTGTTTTACGGGTCACTGTACCGGTCTTAAACCGTACAATAAGTTAAGGGAATTAATGGGTGCGAGAATCGGATATATCGCGACAGGCACTGTGCTTGAATTGTGATCAGTCAGCACGACAGCAGCGTGAATTGTTTCTTGAGAGCCAGCTGGCATAAATCATGACCAGACTGACGAGGGCAAAAGTGATTTCATAACCCAGAAATTCGATAAACAGGCTGCCCATTATTGGTAGAATGATTATGCTGATATTCAAGGTTCCTCTTATGCCCAGATATTGCGTTCTCTTATCATCAGGAGCAAGGTCAAGCAGACTTGCTTCAAAACCGATATGCCTGCCGCTGACAATGAAACCGAGCAGGAAGAAGACCAGGCTGTATGCCTGTGCGTTTGTTCGTGCCAGCGTAAGGGCTGCAAGAGGTATTATCACGCCTGTTGCGATACATAGGCGAAGAATTGTTTTGGCTTGTGATTTTCTCGAAATATAACCCCAGACAAGATTTGAGAGTATGGTGCCGGACACCTGAACCAGAAGATACTTGCCAACATAAGAACTGTCAAGTTTAAAAACTTCTCGTGCGTAAATTATATAAAATGGCAAAACCATAACGCTGAAGCTGGCCAGATTTTCAACAATAATGAAGCGAAGCAGTGCTCCATCTGATTTAACTTCATGTGGAACGCTTCTGATATATGTAATAAGACTGTCGCGATTCGGTGATATTTTTGACGGCGGTTCCTGAACAAATAGAAACCCAAGAGATGCGGTTATTAATCCAATAAAACCAATAAGAAGAGTCAAGGCATAATTATTGGGAAAACTCATAAGTCCCGGCTTCAATATCCCAGTGATAATTAGACCACCGGCAAAAGAAGCGGTACTGGCAAAAAATTGTTTAGCCGCAAGCAGTTGAGTTCGTTTTTGGCCGCTAAGTGTTTTGCCCAGGAGATCCGAATAAGCAATTCCGGCGAAGCCTGCGCTTACAGAAAACACAATCACCCAGATAAAAAACAAGCCGGCAGCGAGCCCGGGATTTTTGGTTCCCCAGATATAAGTTGATACTGACATACCAAGAAACGCGGTCGAGCGCATAATAATGCCAATCAGCAAGTACTTCTTCTTAAAACTGGCATTAGACAAAAAATGGCTGAAAATCAAATTGAAAATCAACGGCCCGCCAAGCATGATAGCGTAAAGAGTACCAAAAACTAATCTTGATGAGGTTAACAAAGAGACCAAAGTAGGGAAGACGGTATTTAAATCCAGCATGGACATTGTCAGCGCAAGGAAGAAGCCATGCCATATATAAGCGAAATATACTCGCTTAATCTGGTCTGGCCTCTTGACTTCTTTCTGCTTTGGTTCAGTATTGCTAATCATGCAAAAGTACTAATGCTCTGATCAGAACAGCTTCTTAATTCCACCGAGCATATCACCGGCCTTGTCTGCGGTAAGTTTAGCTTTTACCGCGTCGACTGCCTTGTTAATCATGTCATCTGGAAGATCAAGACCACTGACTGATTCAATAGCTTTTACCGGGTCATCTTTGAATTTCGCGGCAAAATCCTTGTCACTTTTGATTTTCTCAACAATTTCATTGATCTTTTCTTTGAAGTCCATAATTTTGTTCCTCCAATTTTGCTTTTAAGCCAATCATTTACTATCACTAATCAAGACCGCAAAATATTTATTAATCAGACATTTACTTATTTCTATTTTATACGATACTATTGATACATGAACTTATTGTGCGATGTATTCTGATTAATAATAATTAACAGTCTTAATATGTCATGATTATATCATTATTATTAA
>JAQVJP010000133.1 GCA_028695145.1 Eubacteriales bacterium | reverse complement strand
TCTTCGTCCGCTTCTGTTGATTTGGTAGTTTCAGAAGGTTCAGTATCTGCGTGCCAGGTGTAGAGAAACCTGACATTTCCGCAGCGGCTTGGCGATACGTACAGACAGATTTGATAGCCGTCTTTGTAAGCACTGGGAAAAGCCGCCGACACTGTTATCGAGTCGGTTGAGTTATGAATTGTACCAAGCGTAGCCGAAACTTCCGCGACGTTATCGCCATCTTCTGTGCGCAGAGCAATTGAGTTATTACCGGCAAAACCATATGGTACATCAGGTGCGTCAAATCTTGCTGAAATATATAAACCCATGAAATTCAGACCAGGGTGAAAAGATCCTTCCTGCCCATTCCATGTATACTGCTCAACTTCAACGTTGAGAGTTATTGTTACTGTTTCTCCTGCGCCATAGGTTTCTTCCGGACTTGTCCAGTTGGCCGAGGCTGCAAATACATCTTTTACGCCGGGCTCCGTTTGGTGATAGGAAGCATAATTTTCGCTGAGATTAAGAGTGATGTTATCAGAATCAGACGCCTGATCGAGAGTGGTACTCGTCAGTTGCCAGTAGCCACCGATTGAATCAGAACCACCTGCTGATCCCACGCCGGATGCTGTTACAGGCAAATTGACGGCCAACAAAATTGACAGACATATCAAGAATCTTCTCATGTGGCAAGCCTTCTTCCTAAATGACTGATTGCCGACCCCTATGGATATCTTGAGTGCATTTATTTAGTTCTAGTATATTTTCATTATAAAACCATTAATCGCCGATGACAACTCATGACAGTGGTATTGTGGCATATGTGTAGAAGCCACCTTCTTCGCTTGAGCGAAAAGTAACATGTCCGTCAAGTTGCCGGATTCTATTTTCTATACCACTTAGGCCCATGTTCTTAGTGATTTGTCTGCAACCACAGCCATCGTCAATAGTGATAATATCAAGCTGTTTATGTGAACTGCGAAGAAAGACATTTAGTTTATTAGCTTTTCCATGTTTAATCGCGTTTGTTGATGTTTCACGAACAAGTCCGATAATAGCATCGCATAATTTTTCGTCAAGTTTTTCTGTTCTTCCTTGAATCTCAATTTCAATGTTGAGTAAGTCATTCTCAAATTCTGTGAGCTTAGCTTTTAGTTTATCGAGGTGATTATTGTTACTATCAGTCAAGTTATTTAAATAAGCTGATTCTAATGTTTTCTCACTTATTGCCTTCGGTAAGGTTTCTACCATTGTTCTAAGCTGGTCAAGCATTTCCTTCCTTGAGATCAGGTTCTCTTCCCGGGATAGAAGTTCACATTGCCCAATTGCTACAGTCAAATTATGTCCGAGCATGTCATGCATCCCTTGAGCCAGCTCGCGTTTGGCCTGAATCAGTGCTAACTCTTCTATTTGTTGATTCATTTGCTGCAGTTTATTTAGATTTCTCTTCAATTTAGTATTCTTAGCAGACAGCACTTGTCTCATTTTTTCGATTTCGGTCATATCATGTAATTGCACAAGCTTGAAACCATTAGCCTGATCATGTTCAATGTGTTTGATATAGTCTGATTTTTCTTGCAGATCAAGTAGTCTGTTGAATTCTTTGTTCCTGATTACGACCCTTCCTTGTGAATCGCAAAGAGCCACACCATCAGGTATGTTCTCAATGACAGCATTGTAAGATAGTGGCAGTATATCAAGAAACCTGTAGCGTATGGCCGGGATAATAAACAAGATAATAGCAGCGGTAATACATAATGGAGTTATATCAAAAACGGGAAAAGTAAAAAACCAGTCTACAAGATCAAATTTAAACATCAGGTAATATACATTAATTGTCAGTGGTAATAGAGTAACAATCGCCATCAGGAGTCCAATTCTTGGATGTGCTGTCCAAACAGGTTGCCTAAAATAGCCTCGAGATAGTATTATTACCCCAATTGTCAGATAAACATATAAACCGGCTTGTATTGGTAAAAACAGAGATCCGAAGCGATCACGATAGAAATCAAAATAGGAGTAAAACCGCATATGTATAGGATTTGTTAACACTATGAAAAAAGATATGGCCGGAAATATACCAAGAGAAATTAAGTGTTTGCGTGCTGGGACTGTGCCTCGTGTAAAAATAATGGCAAAGATAATCAGAAAAAAACCAAGAAATTGCACACCGAAATATTGCAGGACGATAAAAAACCAGCGCAAGCCAATATTAGGTGATATTGTTTTGAAAATTTTGGCAGCTAACCAGATTATAATCATGCCAACAAGTGCGCTATAGCTGTACAATAAAACGCTGCGACTTGCCTTGAACCAGATATAACCGGTAAGTCCGACGATGATGATCAAGGCTATCATGTGTGAACCTGTGATCACCGCTATATCATGCATTAACTTCTCAGATATTTCCATCTATAGTCCTTTCGGATTTGCTGCGGTTTGTATAGATTTGATCTAAGACATTTGATAACTCATTATAGCTTGTTAATTAAACAAATGTCTGGCATTTGATCTAATTTTTAACCCGATGTACTGCAATAAGTCACATGTCGTGACTCGTCCAACATTTTTTATTACCGGCAAGACAATTATTAGTTCGTCGTTTTTAAACTGTTGCATCTGTGAAGAGGTAAAGAAATTTGTTTGAATTAAGTTACTAACAAACAGAAAGTAGAGGATAGCAGGATGAACGAAAACTCATACGATCAGGACAATTTCAATCAAGCACAAAGCGAAGCACAGACGGCACAGGCTTATGATCAACCAACGGTGACACAATCTGCAGCATCTGGAGAAATGTTTGATGCAGCCGATGTTGAGAAGAATAAAACTATGGCGGGACTAGCATATTTGCTGTTTTTTCTGCCGCTCATTTCATGTCCGGAATCAAGGTATGCCAAGTTTCATGCCAATCAGGGTTTGCTGCTCCTGATTTTTTCAATCGGCGGTAGTTTTGTCTTAGGTTTAATACCAGTACTTGGCTGGTTTTTGCTACTGTTTTATCCTATTGTAATGTTGGTTTTTGGCATTATGGGATTGGTGAACGGTTTTCAAGGCAAAGCAAAACGTCTGCCTCTATTTGGCAAAATTAATATAATCAAATACTGATTTTGCCAGTGGAAGCGACACGCGTTACGTAAGGAGAAAAAAGTGAAAAAAATACTTGCACTTACTATTATTTTGGGTTTATTACTGACAGTTTGCGGCTGCGGTGCTAATGAGACATCATCGACAACGAAATTAACTACAGAAGCGGAACCAACAAAGACATCAGAAGTCGCAAGTGATTCTGAAGCTTCGTCTGAAACAGACGAACAAGCTGAATCTGTTTCAGAAGCAACTAACGAAACTGAAGAAGACAGTACAAATGTGTCAGGATCGGGTGGCTTGAAAATAGCAGACAAGTCGCTTACAGGTATTGCACTGCTTGAGAGTATAGACTGGAGTATGCCGGATAGTTATCAATACATGGCAGAGGTCACTAATACCAATGGAGAGACTTTCTCAATGGTTTTCTGGTCAGATGGTGATAATATTCGCATGGAAAGTGATTCAGTTCAAGACACAGGCAGAAGCATCATGATTTATAATGCTGCTGAAGCGATGACCTATCAGTACATTGAAGGTGAATCCCAAGGTGTCGCGATGAGTGATGATGAAGAAGATATAGATGATGATGAAGAATCAGGTGAAATTGAAGGTCTTGACATAGAAGCATTGGTTGATGACAGTGATGAGTATGATAAGCTGATCGCTGAAATAAAACCATATGAAACCGGCGGAGAAGATGCTCTATATGTTGAAATGGTATACACTGAAGATTCTGCTGAAATGCGTAGTGTAATTTGGTATTCGCTTGAGAGTGGATTCTTAATAAGCAGTGAACAATACTATGCCGGAAGCTTGATTTCCAGCCAGAAGATCAAAGATTTTGTTAGCCCCTTCAAGGAGGATACCTCGATTTTTTCCCCGCCCGCAGATGTTGAGTTTATCGACTATTCAATGGACGATATATTTGATCAGTTTGATGAAAATATGGAGGACATGGAAGATTTCGATTTAGGAGACTTAGAAGATCTGGAAGACATGGATTTCTGATCAGACTATTTGATTTTTGAGCGCAAAAACAGCGAGTGCACTACGATCAGAAGATTTAGTAACCGCAAGTAGTGAAGAAATACGGTTTTTGATGGTGCCTTCACTATAGTGGAGAACTTGTGCTATTTCCCGGTTGCTGCGTCCTTGTGCCAACAGTTTAAAAATCATGATGTCTGTTTTATCAAAACTGTGGCCGTCATAAGAGAAGACCCCGTTACCAACACAACTAACTTCTCGATCTGGGAACAATATGGAAAAAGCACTTTGATGAACAATTGCCAGGTCGTGAAGAATACATTTGATAGCCATAACGAGGATGTCCGGTTCGATATCTTTTATGAGATAAGCATCGGCGCCGGCACTGGCGGCCGCTGTAACATTGCCGACGTCTTCGAAGGTAGTTAGAATAGCTATTTTAGTATCTGGCAGCAGCTGTTTAATTTTAGCAGCTGCTGTTATTCCGTCCTGGTCAGGCATTTCAATATCCAGCAGAACAATATCTGGTTTATGCAGTTCTGCCATTTCCACAGCTTCATATCCGTTGGCAGCTGATGCGATTACATTTATATCCTGATGCTTCTCAAGTAGTTGAGCAAGCATTGTGCGGAAGAGCGTCTGATCATCTGCCACTAATACTCTAATCATTTATTTTTGCCTCCGATCGATATTATCATGCTGATTCATGCTGTGAACTGTTTTTCTAACGGTGCGATAAATATTACGTAATTCATCAGCTATTACAGTGATACTCTGCTGAAATGTGCCTTGGTTAATAGTATGTTCATACGATAATATCTGCGCGGAAATGGCTTCTAATCTTTGTGACAAATTATTTTGTATGTCTTCTATAATAATGAGTTTTTGCTTTTCTATTTCAAGTTTTCTCTGTACTTCGATTCGCGATTCAAGTTTCTGACAAGTTAGTTCAAGCTGTTCATTACTAATATTAATCTGGTCTGCCAATTTTTTCGCTTCTGTGACATCATGTATTATTACTACGGTACCAAGATTTGATCTGAGTTGGTCTTTGACAGCAGCAGCTTTTAGCATATAGTGTTTGTTGTTGCTGCTGAAGAATTTATCGTTACTGCAGAACGAATAATCTGCTTTGTGATCTGAGAATATACTGTCAAACTTATCGTGATGATTAATCCCAATAATTTTTCCCGCGCTGTTATATATGATTATGAGATCATCTATCTGAACAAGAAATGAAGAGATATCAGGTGGTAGAATGAGTGCGGTTTGGTTTAGGTGTTTACTTATAGCTGTTGCTAAAATAAATGCAGCTAAAGCGGTCAATGAAATACCAAGAGATAAATAGGAAGCAAATAGTGCCCCAGAACCATGAGGTAAATTGAAACTTGTGCGATAAAAAAATAAACTTGTGAGAGTGGCAATCATAGAAAGACAAGAAAATTGCAGGAATACAAGAGCAACTGTTCGGCGGAGTCTCACGTGCAAATAAATACTGAGAAGCAGCAAAAAAATAATAGCAATTAGCAGGAAGAGTACATCTATAATTATTCTCTGATCCAGTAGCATAAGCAGTTACCCCGCTGATTATTATAACTATCATTATTTGTCACGGCAATGGCTCAAGGTAACTTATTTTTCGCTTATGACGGATACCGCGAGAATTAGCAGTCCGCAGGCGATTATTATGAGGCTCCTGCTGATCATACCAACTCCGGAGATTTGTTCTCTAAGGTTGGTGTGAACCCTCCCCGCCTAAGCCAAGAGCTTAGACGGGGCTTCCCCTGCTTTAGGCAGAGAATTCGCTGTCGTTCGTAATGC
>JAQVJP010000132.1 GCA_028695145.1 Eubacteriales bacterium | reverse complement strand
GATCATGGCACTGTAACGGTAATGCTGCCCGACATGTCGATTGAAGTGACTACTTATAGATCAGAGGGCAGCTACAGTGATGGACGCAGACCTGACAGTGTCAGATATGAGAATGATATTAAGCTTGATTTGGCGCGTCGTGACTTTACGATTAACAGTATGGCCTGGCATCCTGAACAAGGTCTTCTTGATTTATATGGCGGTGTCGTTGATTTGCAAAACCGTATATTACGCTGCGTAGGACGTGCGGAATTGCGACTAACAGAGGATGCGCTGCGTCAATTACGGGCTGTTCGGTTCTGTTTAACTTATAATCTTGATCCGGATGATGAGATGATAGCGGCAATTGCGAGATATCATGGAGGTGTCCTAAGTCTGAGCACCGAGCGAATCATAGTTGAGTTGAGCAGGACCGGTAGAGCACAATATGCAGATAAGCTAAGTGCTTTTGCCGGTGTTGGATTGATTTCGCTTATTTATCGGAAATTGTTCAATATATCAGTTGATGATTCAATTATTACAGGTTTTTTAGCAGGTATGATTCAGCCATATTGGCAGCAGAATCAGATCTGGTCGGTGCTCATTACTGGAGGTATATTGGCTTCCCATGCTTCCAACGTTCCTAAACTAATAGATGGCAGATTGTCGATTTCTATAGAAGTATGGTTTGCTGCTGTTAAGGACATTGCCGCATACAGAAACAGGGATAAGATCACAGAACTGGTCAGACAGGCACGTCTGTCGCAGGCCGCGGCAACCAGCACACAGACGATTCTGTTATTTGTTAGTTATCGACTGATGATCTTCAGAACCGATTTGAGAAGGTTTGAGCTGAGCTGTGAAGATGTTCATCATGATGACTTAAGGCGTGGACGCAGATTAAAAATGATGTTGCGCAATATAGCAATGTTGTGCCGGATTTCTGCCAGGCAGGTTCTGGAGCTTGGACTGCAGGCTGTTGAGGTGCTGCATGTATTGATCTCTGAGGAAAATTTCAGAATTGAACTTGAAGCCGAGAAGCATTTGCTTGCTAATTGGCAGAAATTTCCTGGTGAATTAATTATTAAGCCGGTGCAGCTTCCTATTCGTGGTAATGATGAAGCGTTTGCGGATATAGCGGATAGAAGAAAAACAGGTTTGTATCTTGAACGTCTCATATCGAGTAAGATTCATGTATCAAGGCAGCAAAGCCGAGATGATTTGCTCGAACGTCTATCAGGCTGGCTTATGCATTGAAAATGTAAATGATAGCAAGCTGTCATATTGAGAGAGACAGCTGTGTGGTATAATGTCTGCGGTGTGTTTTACACAGATTATACTCCTGGGAGGTTCTGCCATGGCTAAGCCAACGCGCAACACTTATACAAGACTGGCAACAACTATAAACGCAAGATATTTTGTTTCTTCCGGCGCCACGGACTCGTTTTATCTCGACGGGCGTCTTTCCGGCCGACGTGAACATCGCGCGGCTGATATTACTCTTGATCGTGAGGATCGCGGATTTTTCATGTCTGTTTTTGCTCATATCGGCAGCCAGAGCAATGATGAAATGCGAGCTGCAAGATTACGTAAGTCTCTTGATAGGATCCTGCACGATGTAAAAGTGCACGGTAAAAATATTGATACGGAAATTAATGAGCTGGCTGAATGTGCTGTCGATTTATCCGGACGCATGACTTTGCAAAATGATGGGATCAGGCAACCATATTTTGCCGGCATAATAGTCAAAGATGCTGAAATTGCGGCTATTACCATGGGTGGAGGTTGTGCCTGGCTCTATCGAGGAGATGTGCTGTATCCGCTGACTTCTGATGATTGTCAGCTTGAAGCGATTGATCTTGGCGGTAAAAATGTTCCAGGTCATGATGTTTACAGCGCTGGAGTTGCCGGTACTGTAAGATATTCCAATATTGCGAAATTGCAGGAAGATGACTGTATTATCGTCTGTAACAAAGAAGTTTTTGAAGCTCTGGGACAACGTGAAATTCTGCGTCTTCTATATGAGGCAGAAGATCAGGCTGATGCCTCAGGTTTAATTGTAACAGCTGCTTCGGCCAAACTTACAGGTGTACCGATGCAATTTATGATAGGTTTTGTTGAGGCTATCGCTACTCAGGAGCGTCCTGTTAGGACCGGCGCTGTCGGTCGGTCGGCTCCAGGTGCTGCTGTCGCGGCTGCGGCTGGAAGGTTTGCTGCCGGTCGTTCTTCTGCTTCTGCTGCAAATGCTGATGCTTACGATGAAAAAGAGGCCTATATGAGCTCTGTAGAAGCTGAAGATTTTGGTGATGAAGAAGTTGCCGGTGATTCCGCGGCTGATTTGTATGGTCATAATGAAGTCACATCACCAGCGTCAGGGTATGACGAGGATTATGAGGTACACGAGGATGATGAGTTTTATGATGAATATGACAATAGCGGTAAAACAAGACGTATAGCTTTTTACCTGATACTGGCAGCTGTTTGTATTGTGTGTATATTCGCCATTTATAACATGCTGTTCGGCGACAATGATAAACCTGAGCAGACAACTACTTTGCCTGCTGTTACTGACAACACAGATGAATCAACTGATGAAACAAGTGAAGACGTTACATCCGAGAGCACGAGTGAATCGGATAGCACTTCTTCTGAAACAACCACCACAGCAAGTGAGACAACTACTGAAACAAGTGAAACAACCACCGAGACAACAACAGAGACAACAACAGAGACAACAACAGAGACCACAACTGAGCCAAGTGAGACAACTACTGAGTCTACGACCGCTCCTTCGGGCGAAGTTCTGGCGGTTCACGAGGTGCAAGCCGGTGAATCTCTATACAGCATAGCTGTTAAATACTATGATTCAGGTAGTCAGAGCAACATTGATCTGATTAAGAATTTCAACAATCTCAGCTCTGATACGGTTCAAGTTGGGGAGGAATTGAAGATTCCGGTTAAGAATTAATCAGTTTGATTTGGTGAAAATTTGATTGTATACATTAAAATGAACTAATAATCACTAAAATGAAGAACGCGGTTATCTGACTTGCAAACTGCTTCGTCAGATTATATACTGCCTTTGAATATAATTATAAGGAGAGACGCAGCATGCACAAGAGACTATTTATTCCAGGTCCCGTAGATGTTCTGCCGGAAGTACTTAACCAGATGACTAGACCGATGATCGGCCATAGGACAAAAGATGCCTCCGCACTTCAGGGATCAATCGCTGACAAAATGCGCAAGTTGATGTACACAGAAAATGAAATTTTGTTGTCGACTTCTTCGGGCAGCGGCCTGATGGAAGGTGCGGTAAGATCATGCACCAGAACAAGAGCTGCTGTTTTCTCGATAGGTGCTTTTGGTGATCGTTGGTATAAAATGGCAACAGCTAACGGTGTCCCGGCTGATATTTTTCGTTCAGAACTTGGACAGCCGACTACAGCCGCGCAGGTTGAGGAGGTACTGTCCACCGGTAAATACGACCTTATAACAATTACTCATAATGAAACTGCTACAGGTGTTGCTAATAATCTGGAAGAACTTGCTCCGATTATCAATAAGTATCCGGATGTAGTCTTCTGTGTGGATGCGGTTAGTTCGCTTGGTGGTCATAAGATCGAAGCTGATAAACATGGAATTGATATTCTCATAACATCTTCGCAGAAGTGTCTGGGACTGCCGCCGGGGCTTGCTGTTTGTTCAATTTCTGAAAAAGCTGTTAAAGCAGCGGAGCAGGTTCCCAATAGAGGTTTATATTTTGATTTGCTTGAGTTGTATAAGTTTGTAAAAGAGAAACCTCATCAATATCCATCGACTCCTTCTTTGGCCTTGATGTATGCTCTTGATTATCAGCTTGACAGATTCATGGAAGAAGGACTTGAAGCGAGGTTTGCCAGACACTCAATGATGGCCGCAAAAGTTCAGAAATGGGCAGTTGAAAATTTCGAGCTGTTTGCTAATCCTAATTATCTATCACAAACTGTAACCTGCATCAGTAATACAAAAGGAATTGATGTTTCGGCGCTGAATAAGAAGCTTGCTGAGCATAATTACATGATTTCTAACGGTTATGGCAAAATCAAGGATAAAACTTTTAGAATTGCACATATGGCAGATACTACGCCTGAGCAGATTGATGAACTGCTAACTTGTATTGATAAGGTTTTGCCGGAGCTGTAATATCTGGCAATTGATAGTTAAGTCCGGTGGAACCGGCAGGGGGGATATTGATGAAAATACTTATAGCTGAAAAAATAGCTGCTGAATCTGTTGCCTATCTGCGTGAGCAGGGCTTCGACGTGGATGAGAAACTTGGACTTGCCCAGTCTCAGATCGAAGAAGAAATCGCGCCGTATGATGGTTTAATTGTCCGCAGTGTAACTCAGGTTAATAGAAGTTTGGTAGAAAAAGCAAAGAATCTGAAAGTTGTTGGACGCGCAGGCAATGGTATTGATAATATTGATGTCGATGTCTGTACTGAGAAGGGTGTCGTAGCGGTTAATACGCCTGAAGCTAATATTATGGCTGCCGGTGAACTGGCTGTGGGCCTGGCTTTTGCCAGTTTCAGAAATATATGTATAGCTAACGAAGCGGCCAGACGTGATGATTTCCGTCGTGGCCAGATGATCGGTAATGAGCTTGACGGCAAAACAGCGGGCATAATAGGAATGGGTAGAATTGGTTCGATTGTTGCCCGTAAGCTCAAGGGGATTGGTATGAAGGTCGTTGTCTATGATCCATACATTCCTCAGGAGCGTTTCGATAAGCTGAGTGTTAAACGCTGTAGTTCACTTGATGATCTGCTGGTTCAGGCAGATTTAATAACACTGCATACTCCGAAAACCAAGGAAACTTATAACATTATTGGCGCTGCTGAGCTGGCGAAATGTAAACCAGGTGTCCGTATTGTCAACGCCGCCAGGGGCGGTCTTGTTAATGAGGATGCCCTTTATGACGCACTTGTTTCGGGTCATGTGGCGGCTGCCGGTATTGATGTGTTTGACAAGGAACCAAGTTATGATAAGAAGCCTGGTGAGCAAAAATATGAAAATAAGCTGTTAAGTTTGTCTAATTGTGTAGTTACTCCGCATCTCGGAGCTTCTTCACATGAGGCTAATACTAATGTCGGTACTGCTGTAACAGAACTTGTGGCCAGTGTTCTCAAGGGTGAACTGGTTGCTGCTATCAATATGCCGGATATCGATGGTGATCTGGCCGCCATGAGACCGTATGTTAATTTGGCTGAGAAACTCGGAGCGATATATTATCAGGCAGAGAGCAGTCCGGTTCGGTCGATTACAATCACCTATTCAGGTGAACTGGCTAAGACGGAAACAGAACTGTTGACTCTATCTGTTCTCAAAGGCTTCTTGTCAACCATTACCAATGAACGTATCAGCTTCGTTAATGTAAAACAGCGTGTTGCTGATATGGGAGTCGATGTAGTTGAGAGCAAGACTACTCAATTGGAAAAATACACCAGTCTGATAACTGTTGAGTTCAAAGCAGATGAGAAGTCTTTGTCTGTTTCTGGTACTGTTTTTGGTCAGGAATCTGAGATATTAGTTGATTTCTTCGGCTATCACATGGATTTCGAACTTTCAGATCATGTTTTGGCACTGCAGAATGATGATGTTCCAGGTATTATCGGTCGTGTTGGTACTATTCTCGGATTGAACAAGATTAATATCGCAACCATGCATTGGAGTCGCAAGAAGGATAAAATGAGAGCTCAGTCATTCTTGAGTATTGATTCCCCGGTTGAAGAAGATGTAATTGAAAAACTGCGCTCAATAGAAGGTGTTCTTAGAGTTTCCGTTCTCGATTTCTGATTTAGTCGGACGAACTGTCTGAATTGACAGTTCAGTTAATGGATGGATAAACAGTTTACGGTTAAATTAACTTACT
>JAQVJP010000027.1 GCA_028695145.1 Eubacteriales bacterium | reverse complement strand
CCATGCTTCTCATAACATACGCGTTTACAAGTCTGGTAACCGGCCACTTATCAGCACCACCGGCTGTCAGAGGCTGTACGCCTGCGTCATTTAGTTTGGCGCATACATCTTCGAACTCTTCCCAGGTGGTGGGAACTTCAACATCAGCCTGTTCAAAAGCTGCCTTATTGTACCAGAAGCCTTCAACATTCATACCGAGCGGCAGATCATAGAGAGCGTCCGTACCGGCAATATTCTCATCAAGCGCCATTAAGGAGCTTAGTGTTTTGTCAAGCGTCAACTGATTCGTTCCGGAAAAATATGGTGTCGAACTGGTCTCTTCCTGCATAATTTTACGAAAAACCTTATCAACAAGGAGCGAGCGACCGATCTCGATAATCGGTTCCGTCTGCAGCTCGACAATACGGCTGGATATCTGCAAATTATTGGAGCGCAGATTGGAATAATTTTTTTCGATTGTACTCTTGGAAATAGAATATATGGCTATACCGATAATGGCGGTAGCGAACAGCGCTACCGCCAGCATGGCAACAAGAATCTGCTGCCGTATTGTTAGGTTAATACTGAACTTATGTTTAAGCAGCATAATTCTCTTGTTCATATCAGAGCTCCTGCTCTGCTTCTTCCGGCTCAAGGCAACGAACGCTGTCACGAATTATTAATTTGGTCGAAACAGTCTGTTTGACACAGAGTTCTCGTCCGCCTTCAATTATATCTACAAGTGCTTGGACCGCGATTGTGCCTATGTAATCCTTATAAACATGAACAGTTGTTAGATGGGGTTCAACAACTTCACACAGACTGTCATCATCGAAGCCAATAATTGAAACATCATCGGGTATTTTTAAACCGATACTCTTGATTATCTTCATAACCTCAATCGCAAGGCTGTCATTGTCAGCGAAAAAAACCGTGGGTGATTTGCCGTCATTCAGGTTTTTCAACAAACGATCATAGCAGCCGGTAGCTTTCATATTGAAATCATAGAGATCAGATTCATCAAGCCTGAGACCGTGCTCGGCCAAGACCATCCTCAGACCGCGTTCACGCTGACGGAAATTGCTGATATCGAAGGCACTACGCAGATAACCTATACGTTTATGTCCACATGCAATCAGATACTCCGCCGCCTGCCTGGCACCATGAAGATTATCGATACTGACACCGCTGCAGCACAGAGTCTCCAGAGGGTTATCAACCGCTACCAACGGCAGATTCAACTGCAAAAACAGTTCAATTTCCGCTTGTGACATTTCTGTCGCCAGCATAATAATCCCATCCGGTTTCTCAGACCGAATAACTTCAATAGCCTCCGATAAACTGTCCTGCTCGCGATTAAGATATGTCATGGCGATGTTATAGCCTGACTGTCTGGCCTGACGCTCGGCGCCTTCAAGGATACCACCATAAAACGGTGTGCTCTCATAAGCGTTAACTCGTCTCTTAAACACCACGAAGCGAATATTGCCATTTTTGCTCTTAACGACAGGCTGACTGCCGGCGCTGAGAATACCATGTTCCTCCAGCGCCTGCAAAACCAGCTTGCGGGTTTTCTCACTTACACCCGGTTTATTATTCTGAACCAGCGAGATTGTCGCCGGCGATAAACCAAGCTCACGTGCCAGTTGTTTAGCTCTAATCTTCATGTCTATCCTTCTTCAAACTCCGCAGCGAAGATACCCAAACAGCAAGGCTTGTTGTGCAAACCACCTGCAGCGATTAGTCGAATTTGATATTACTGCCGGCGTAGAGAGACTTGTCAGTCAGGGGCGCACGCTCATGCAGCTGGATATTATTATACAACGGATAGTAGATTCCCGCAGGTGCTATATTTATAACAGTATCGCCAGCCCATTCAACTTCAAAAGAGTCATCCACCGCCGTTTCGACTGTTTTCCTCTTAGCGACTTCGAAGGATATACTAACAATCTCGTCACAACGAACATTTTGCAGTTTAACAAAACACTTCTTGATCCACGGCAGATTACGGCCGCTGATCTCAACCTCATTGCCATCTATCACTCGTTTAACAGTAACCGCTCCATAAGGAACATGCTCGGGAATGCGGATACAGAGCTCCGCGATATCCCTGGCGGCAATTACATCAACCCGGCCCTCATGCGGCAGAAAACTGCGCACCTCAACCTGATCACTCTTCCTGTTAAGCAGCATATTTACATAAACACGTCCGCGCTCCTCGGTAACAATATGCAGCCAGCCATTATAGAGACCACGCGCGCCCGAAGCCACACAACAAGTCTGCACATCCATAATATGTCCACGGCCCTTCTGCCCGCTGTAGACAAAATCATTTGGCGCTGAATAACCGGCAAAAGCTCCGCGCAGACGGTCTGCTACCTGGTAATAAGTCTTCTCTCCGGGAATATCGTTTTCCTTGCTGTCTGACTGGCTTATCCAGCTGGTATCAATCAGCTGCGCTTCTGTCAATTGATTGCGCAGGAAGCGCTCAGCTACACCCCAGTATTCTGTAAAACCAGCCCGGGCAAGTGATATCGCCGTACCGATAGCGTCAACAAGTGTACAGGTTTCATGTTCATAACCCTGATCTTCCAAATCTCCCGGCGTCCAGCCGAAGGTCGTACATTTACCAAGACCCCAGTCATAGCATTTCTTAACCCAGTTCAGCAGCTTGAGATCATTAGTATATTCGGCAAATCTTGCCAGCGCGGCCAGAGTCCCCATACGTGTATGGAAATGTCCGTTACGATAACCAAGTCCGGCATTCCAGCTGCCATCCTCACCGAAGGCACCACTGCGATAAACGATATTGGCAGCGAAATTCTCACATAATTCCAAAGCGTCATTATTGCCGGTATGCTGATAATAGCGAATCAAAGGATTTACCTGCCTGCCCCACATCGCACAGGGATCGGGGCAGAGCCTTGTAACTACAGCATCAAAAGAAGGCCACCCCTTCTCTGTATATTCTGAAGCTGGGTAGTACCAAGACTCACGTTCCTTGCGCGCGATTCTCTTGAGCGCCGCGACATGCCTGTCGGCGTAAGCTTTTGCCAGTTCATCCTGTGTATCCAAAAACCAGGTAGTTAGTCCGAGAATAACTGAACGCTGATCGATCATTGAAGCACTGCGCTGAAAAGGGGCGTCACAGGATTTTATAAACTCCTCGGTAAAAGTATTCTCCCTGTAGCTGAGTCCGTTTTCATGGAAGAAGCTGAGGAAATTCTCCTTGTACTTACCCTCGATGAAGAGGCCATCCTCAGTTCCGGTCATGGCGCGCACCAGTGCCATCGAGTCAATCAGACGTCCATGACTGCTGCCGTAATCCCAGTTACCATGACTCATCCAGGCCGGTTCCGAGGCGAAGTAACCACTGAAGAAGGGGATGTAGTTCTTGTCCTCATCTGCTACTCCGATCATGGCGTTTAGTGATATATAGGCTCTATCCGCAAGATTGAGTGTATCCGGTATCGCGTTCAGGTTCTTATTTTCAAGAGTACTCATATTAGCCGTTCTCCTTAATCTCTTGTTTCATCATTATTTATTTGGGCATTATTTAAGCATTATTTTGCGGGCATTATTTTATTTTTCTGGCATTAATAATTTCGCGAGCTTCATCCGCTGTGGCTGTTTCGAGTCCCATTGATCTGATGATCAGCGCCAGCTTCTCAACAAGCTGCAGGTTATTATCCGCTTCACTTCCCTCAGTAAGCCAACGGCTATCCTCAAATCCGATGCGTACAACAGTAGCCCCCATGGCAATAGCGGCAGCGAGAAAAGTCCAATTGTCACGGCCGAAATGAGTCACACCCCAGAGCGCGTCAGCGGGGACAAAAGAGCGAAAAGCAGTCAAGGCCTCAATGGTCGCCGGCAGTCCGCCGCGATGGCCAAACACAAGGTTGAAAAGCACCGGCTCACGTAGAGTTTTTTCCTGCCTGATAATATGGATATTATTCAACATGCCGATATCAAACACTTCGATTTCCGGTACAATATCGCGTTTAATGCAGGCATCGGCACAGAAGCGGATGTCGTCAAAAGAGTTGACATAAACAGCCTCGCCAAGATTTGTGCTACCGCCGTTTAACGAAGCGCTCTCAACGTACTGATATGCCAGTGGATTGCAGCGCTGCTCAATAGACATTTGCGAAATACCTCCGGTTGAGGCCTGTATGACTATATCGCAGCCTGCACGTATCAGGTCAAAAGTCTCGCTCAATACACTGATATCCGGTGTCAGAGCACCAGCTCTCGTTTTGCAGTGCAGATGACAGATGGCAGCACCGGCCGCGGAGCTTCGTATAATATCGGCAGCAAGAGCAGGAGGATCAACCGGCGCCGGACCTGCAGACGGAGCCAGCGAGATTATAACCTTGCGAGTCATGGTCTGCCTCCTTGCTGTTCTTTATGCTGTGTTTGTTTTGTCTGCTGTTTCTCTTTCATAGCCTGATACGCTGCCTCATAACCTGACAGACCCAGTTTGAGCACAGGAATCTCATACTCGGGATGTTTGACCAGAGCCATTGAGAGCTGAGCGAAGACAACAACATCCACCTGCGGCGCAAGACTCTCAAGAGCCTGCCTGATTTTTTCATCATGTAGGTCTCTGTCACCCGACATCAGAGCTTCAAAAGCACCGTCAGCGACAACAATGCTGACATCCACTTCACATCCGGCAGCTGCGGCCTGTTCAAGAATGGTCTCGCGTACAGGTTTGGCGCTGGTCGCGACGGAAGACAATATACCGATACGCGATCCGGCAGCTACCGCCTCAGCAGCAACCGGTTCTTCAATGCTTATGACTGGTATAGGCAGCAGTTCACGTAGTTTTTTCGTCACAGAGTTCACCGAGGTACAAGTAACAAGCACGCCATCTGCTCCGGCATCAACCGCTGCCTGCAGGTAGTTAAACATTCTGCGGGCAACCGCCGGCGTTGGACCGCCGTTGGCCTGAGTCTCTATGATAATTGAGCTGTCAGCGATATCAAGCTGATCAAGCGCAGGATGAAGTTTCAGAAACGGTCTGGTAAAAGGCACCGTCATCAGTTCCATGAATTTGTCAGAAGTATGCAGCGTACATAGTTTCATTAATCATTCCTCCTTAGCGAGTTGCGCGGCAATATCGCGCAGAGTTGTTTCTTGTCCAACATTTCCCGGGAAAATGATATAAGGAATTCCTGGGAACTTGCTTTCCTGACCTGTTTTCCAAACCGGAACACCCGGCGCGATCTGTCCCATAACCTCAGCTTGTTTGACAGCAAGCGCACGCACGCCGATATCACTTGAAGTTATGCCGCCTTTTGCCAGGATATAAGCCGGTCTGACTGATAATAATGAGACAACACCGGCAAAAGCATCCGAAATCCGTGTTGATCTGGCCAATGCCAGTTCCGGAGTATCATCCGGAAGGGTCAGTAATCTGCGTGCTGTATGAACAGCGACCGTAGATCCCGCCGCGATCAGCTGATCGCATTTCGCCGCGACCCGTCTGCTCTCTTGTGCAAGGCCATCACTAAGTACAAGATCTGAATTGAACTCAATGAATTCGACATCGGTAATCTCCGCGAGTCGCTCGAGCTGATTAGTAGTTTTCGCAGTATGCGACCCGGCCATGATCAAGCCGCCTGTTGTTGAATTACCACTGATCATATCGTCTCGCCGCAAATATGGTTTCGCGTCAATTGAAGCAACTGATCTGACGAAGGAAGCAGCAGAACGATAGAGAAATCTTCTGCCGGCATCTATGGCGCGCCACAAGCCGCGGCAGAAAACCGCCAGCTCTTCATACGAGGTGCAGTTAACAATCACTCTGCCATAATCATGAACATCAACAAGCTGACTGTATACCTGCTCGTCATCACCGGCGCGCAAGGCAGCCAGATCAATTACCGTAACAGAGTCTGCGCCGCAGGCACCCCTGGTTTTCTCCTCAATATATAGGCGCAGGTCGGAATGCTTATAGCCGAAGGTTTTATCTCGTGCGAACTCAGTCTCAGCGGCCGGTATCAGTTTTTCACGATCACGCACATAATGTACGTTATTGATCGTTAATCTGCCGCCCTCAAGGAAGAAGGGAATTAGTATCTCCCCATCAAATCTCTTGTTTGAATGAGCCTCGATTTCTGAGCGCAGAACATCTGTTTCCAGTGGATAATGGCCTCTAAGCGTTGAATCGCTGCGGCTGATCAATAAATAATCCTCGTTAAGATCCTGACTTACCCGTTCAATTTTGGCAGCGATCTCTCTATGTACTATCTCAGTCTGTTCCCTGCTGAAGCTGCGGGAATTAGTCAAAATGAAAAACACCTGCCGCGAATCAGAGAATCCGGATCTGATAGACTCCTCATCCCAGCCGGTATAAACAGACACACCATGCACTGTTTGCACACCAGTAGGATCATCATCAAGAACAACAATTTTCATGAAAACAAAACCTCCCTGCACTTCTCAAAATAACAGCTGACAATTTGAGAATATGGGAGGTTTTATTAAATTTCAACGGCATTCTTTTAAATTAATTTAGTAATTGAAACGTATTTTTAAATTTATTTAGTTGATTTAGCCAATTTATTCGCCTTTATCGACTAAATTCAGATAGTCATCAAGTCGAGCTTCTTCAAGTTCAGCGATCGTTCTGGCAATAATTTCAATATCCTCATTAAGCGCGTAAGATTCAAGGGCATCGTAATACTCGAATCTTTTTGTTTTGGGAATTGAAACAGGCAGCAGACCGGATGCTAAAAGCTGATAATTCATCATCATCCTTGAAACTCTGCCATTACCGTCAACAAAAGGATGAATTTTAACGAACTCAGCGTGGGTCCAGGAAGCAAACACAATAGGATCAAGTGTTTTACCATATTCCACCAAATCGTGGAAGAAGTCTTTTACCTGGTAGAACATATCAACAGGAGCTGGAGGCGCGTGACCCGCACCGGATATACGCACTTCGACATTACGGTAAATTCCGCCGTCGATAATATTGCGCATCAGAATCTGATGCATATCTTTGACAATATGCTCTGTGAGGATTTTATTTTCTGCGATACATTGCAAGGCATATTTGTAAGCATCCGCGTGATTTGTTATTTCATAAATCTCACGAAGAGGTTTGCCCCCAATCGAAATTTTGTCTTCAAGTAGTACCTTAGTTTCTATCAATGAGAGGGTGTTGCCCTCAATCGCTGTTGAGTTGTGAGTATAGTCAACTAAAAAGGCCTGCTCATAGCTCTCCACTGACACTGCCGGCAAAATTGATCTGACTTCATCAAGCTTCTGTTTTTTGATTTCAATATCTGGGAATCGCAACTTATCTGAGAGCATTTAAACCACCTCAATTTCATAAAGCACGCGGAATATTCTATCCAAGAAGTTCAACACCAAGACTGACAGTGCGTTCTTCACCGGCGAACCGAAAACTTACCCAAGCGCGGCGCTTATGTTTATCAAGGCGTTTGATTATACCGTGGCACTCCTTGAGCGGGCCGTCAACTATTGTTACCTGATCACCCTGACACAGCACCTTCGACGGGGCTATGCAGCCTTGATTTTTATAAATCCAGACCGCGTAATCACGATCTTCGCCAAACAGTGTGCGCATATCTTCATCGTAATCAAGCAGCTTATATATATGCTGTTCCTGCTGGCGGAAACCATATGGCAGTTCTCCGGAAGCATAAATAAAAACATAGCCCGGCAGGAGCGTGTGTTCTCGTTCGGTCCATTGACCGTCACGCTTCTCCGGGATTAGTCTTATAGCAGCAAGAGCCGTCAGGTCAGGGTACGCGGCAGTTAGTCTGGTCGCGATTTTTTTCTCCTGACCCGAACGGCAGAATATACAATAACAATTTAAGTTGTCAACTTCAAAATCCATGCGGTAATTATAACATTCTCAGTCCCATTGCGGATAGAGCCACTCGAGCGATTCGAGACTCTCTTTTTGCATCCCTGCATCACGATTTTCTATTTTTGTTTCAGCAGCAACAGCCCCAAGAATGAGAAAAGAACCTGTTCCAAGATACAATTCGTGACTGCCTTTTTCATATCTGAAGGCATGAACATTTACAGGCGGGCAGCCGGTTATTTTCATCGCGTTGGTAAGCACAGGTTTAAGGCCGCCGCGATCATCGGCATGCGTATTAGTTTCAAGTTCAGGTACCTGAAGCCACATAAGCCCACCGCCTTGGAAATAGCCGATCAGAAGCTGCGCGTCCTGCGCCAGTTCGAATCTTACAGTATTACCTTTACGAATTGCCTCATCCATATTCAGTTTGACACTGCTCAAACCAACAAGCTCCGGGGCTATGTTTTGAATATCCATGGCACCATCTACAAAAGCAAGTTCTCCACGGGCAAGAGTGTATGGTTTATATTCGTCGTTAAGAATCTTAAGCCCGATTTGACTCTCACACAGAGGCGCGGGAGCTTCTTCCTCTTCCTTGTCCTTACCGGGATGCCAGCCGCTTTTGAGTCTATCTGCCTGCTCGCTAAAAAATTTATATTCTTCTTCATAGCGCGGCAGGCAGTTTTGCCAGTGTCCATAGGCATCGCCATCGGCAAAAGGTATCTTCCTTTGTCTTGTCTGCATACTATTTGCATAGAGATATGTTCTTGAGGTTAAATCTGTAAGTTTTCTATACCAGTCAAGACTGTCCGCCAGCAGACTGACAGATTGATCAAGCAGATTGGCATCACCGATAAGGTTCTCATTCATGTCACGACGATAACGCATCAAGGCCAGGGCGGCTTGGATCTTACTGTTGAAATGTTTCATCATCAGATCAATAGCTTCAATATCATCAGCCAGACCGGTAAAATCATGTGCGTTTCGAGTAATATCATTGCTGTTTTTAATGGTCGTTATAGCTTTTACCGCTCTGTCAGCGTAGGCGATAACCTGCTTGAGCATGTTCTCAGGGGTTTCGCCAAGATGAGCCTGTTCCCTGCCCTCAGCCGCGATATAATCGCTGAGACGCTCGCCCGCGGGAGCAACCGATTGCCAGAGCTCACGATTAGGGCTGTAGCGGCGGTCATTGGTCAGCTGGCTCATTGTCATGCCCAAGCTGAGAGTCTGTCTGTTACCCTCGGTTATACCGATCCGGCGCAGTAAACGCGGTGTGCATTCTCCGCTGGCTTCGTATGCTTCCAGCAGAGCTTCGGCTGTTTCCTCACCGCAGCCGAAATGTTCCATCAGGCGCGCACGCCAGTAGAGCTGTTCAAGTTTGGGATCTCTGTCGGGACGCCAGGCATAACGGAACCAGGTTTCATACCACATGAAGTCACGATCCATCTGACGTTGACGCGGCTCAGATTTATCCGGCGACCATGGCCAGTCCCAGAAAAACATGGGATATAAATGCAGGCCTCTGCCGCCAAGCTGATAAAAAGCCGACTGAATTGAACGCTGAATAAACTTAGGTGATCCGAAGCGGAACGGCTCGAGATTAGCCAGAACATGGACATTAATAATATGTGTTGAGTCAAGTGATGATAAAGACTCGTGACGTTTCAGCCAGCCACCGCGCTGCTGCCAGGTGGTTAAACTCTCGCCATTATATTTCCACATCGTATAGAGGTTGTCGTAAACCTTACGGGCAGCTTCCATGACAGATACAGGTTCACAATCATGTGCACGGATAATCACCGGCGGATGCTCTTCCAGCTGAGCCAGCTCGATACCATCGAGCACTCCCGGCAAAATAACATCCGAGCACCAATCAACCTTGTGCTGATCTCCACGCAGAGCCTCACCCAGACATACCATAAGACCTATATGTGGATAGGCTTCGATGAAACGCGCTATTGATTTGCGGGTATAATCAGCGACCAGAGCACTGGGTTTACTCTGATGCAGCTCTATCCCATGATGCTCGGCAAAAGGCAGTGAAATATGTATGTTATAGAACTTGAGAACTACCCAGATGCCACGTCTGTCACATTCAGCGGTCAGCCAGCTGAAGAGCTCAACGTTTTTTTGATACTCTTCTTCACTCACCTCAAGCGCCTCAGGATATTCAGGGACTTTTACCAGCGAGGCAAAAGGGTGCCCGCTCCACAGATAGAGAACGTTACAGCGTTGTCTTAGCATCATCTCAAGGAAATCCTGCCAGAGCGTCTTGTCATAGAACCAAGGGAAGCGATCAGGCGTTATCGGGTATTCATATGTCTGCCTCGGCGGTTCCAGCTTGGTTTTCTGCAAACCGATGGCCGGTCCGCGCAGCTTCATCGCCGGGGCATCAGCGAAGGCAAGATCAACTGGCAGTCCGCCCAGCTCTTCAATGCGCTCGGCCAGCTCAAGACAGCCATAGAGAGCGCCCGTTCGACAGCCTCCGGCAATGACAGTCAGCCTGGAAGTACAGGATGACAGATAGAAACCTTCCTGTCCTGGCTTACCCTGATGATAAATTAGCAGATCACTCTCAGCAAGATAATCGATAAGCTCGCTGTTACCTGCCGATGCGGCATATATCGCATAATCCTGAGCATCGGTACCAATATTTTTTCTATCAATATCATCTTCGGATATATGCTCAACCGCAATGCCGCATTTCTTCAAACTGGCGGCGATCTTCTCAAGCCCCAGTTCGACGCGATTATCAACTGCCTGTGGATGAATCAGCTGTACTTTTGTATTTAAATCCTGTGCCAATAGAACTTCTTTCATAATCTAATTCCCTCGTAATTTTTATTCTCATTTCGCTCGTAAAACAGCCCAATGACATGGGCCAAGCTTAAGCTGCGTTCCATTACACTCTGAGCTTATCAAATCAATAAGCTGAGCTTGTTGATTGACGGCTGCGGCAGTCGCGGATATTTCCGGACATTCTGCCGTTCCCGCAAGATCAGTCTGTGCGATTAGTTCCCAGCTGCCGTTTATAAACATCTCAGACGGCACTTCCAAAAAATTGAAAATGAATTTGTATTTCGATTCAGCAGTTATGCGGTCAACAACCTGCATGCCCTCCGGCACACGACAATCCGGTGATAATATCTCCATGCCGCACTCTTTTAGAATATCCGCAAGCATTGTCTGTGCTCCTGCTGACGCAAGTGATGTACCGATATACCAGGCAGAGCCTTGGCCGAAACTGTTTTTCGCGGCCAGTGGAACTCCATCGCGGAAGCTGCCATCAAATACAAGCAGCGGCTGAGCGCTATCGAGCGCCAAGGCTTCGCACCAGTATCTCGTAGAACCATAATCAGCATCACCAGTTGTCGAAGCAACCTCAGCTGACGAACGTATCGGTGTAATTGAATAATCAAATACCGGATCTACTTCAGCCACATGCAAGCCAAATACATCGGTAAGTCCAGCCGGCAGCGATTCTGTATAACCATAGTTATCACGATTCTTCACACTTGTTAATGTACCGGCAATTAAATTGCCACCAGCGCTGACATAATCTCTCAGCACCTGCCGCGTTTCGTCATCCGTTAGAATCTGGCAGCCAAGGATAATCGCCTGATATTTCGAAGCGTCTTCTTTGAGGTTCTCATAGCCTATAATATCAGCTTGCACACCAAGTTTTGCCAGATTGGCATGCATCTCCTCAAGCAGCTTGAGATAGTCATGCCCTTCATGCACAGGTTTTATTTTCAGCGACCAGAGTGACTCATAATCGAAAATTAGAGCAACACGCTGTACCGGCTGCTCGGCTGAGAGAATAGGTTCAAGCTTACGTAATATACGCGCCGTATCCCGGCATTCATAATAGCGTCTGCGGGCAACACCGTCAGCATCTACAATCGCGTAGTTCAACTGCTCAGCGCCCCCGGCAAAAGTCCGGAACTGGAAATGCGCTATAAGTTCGGCTCCACAAGCAGCCGCATGTACTACCGATTGCTGCAGAGATCCCGGCCAGGCCTGTGAACGACCGGAACCACTCAGTCTGTGACCGCCACCGCTGACAAATTCCATCAACCAGAACGGCTTATTCTTAATACCGCGGGCATGGGCATAGGCCGCCGGGCTTATACTGTGGCGCAGCGACGGATAATAGTCAAAAGCATATACATCAAGTTCTTCATATGCCTTGTAATAATCAATACTGTTTGTCGCAAGTCCGGTACCATTAACAGTAATGATTAAATCCGTATACGGACGCATCGCCCGCGTCTGGATATTCTGATACTCTATTTGCTGCTCACTGGCAAATTGTTCAGCCCACAGCCGCAGTGATGGATTCTCATAATACGCTCTGATCGCGTCATTTGTGCCAACTTCAATCGAATTGACCGGAAGTTCTATTTGTTCGAAGCTATCATAAGTCTGATTCCAGAATTTCATACCCGCGGCAGTGTTCAGTTTATCGATCGTGCCGAAACGCTGTTTGAGCCAAGCACGGAAACCGGCCTGACATACAGGGCAATGGCAGCGACCGGTCGCTTCCTGTGCCGGTTCATTATCGATCTGATAACCGATAACAGCAGGATGTCTGCCAAACACTTCCGCCAGCCGAGCGGCAATACCTGCCGAAGCTTCACGATAAGCCTGATTACTGTAGCAGTAAGTTCTTCGCCCGCCATATGGACGAATTCGTCCGTTATTATCGACATAGCGCAGCTGTGGGTTATTCTCAACCATCCAAGCCGGAGGGCAGGCCGTCGGCGTACAAATTATGCTCTTGATGCCGACCTCGGCCAAGGCTTCCACCGCCTCAATAAGCCAGTTGAAATTATAAACACCGGCAGTCGGCTCCATCTCCGTCCAGGCAAATTCACCCATTCTGACGACATTGAAACCGGAATCTGCCAACAGCTTGATATCGTGTTGCCATTCTTCTCTTGCTTTCTGTTCAGGATACCAGGATACTCCGTAATACATAAAATCACTCCATGATCAGCGGTTATTTGCTGCGTTTATTTGCTTCTGTGCAGTTCATACTTATCAAAAACCAGCGGTTTAACGGCCTCTCTCATCTCAAGTCTGACAATCGTGTCAACAGCCGGTTTTAGCTTACCCAGTTTGATTGTCTGCCTGTCTTCAGTTTGCTCCACGGTCACACTGCCACCGGTAAGCACATCAGCGGCTTCTATATACCCGGGTATTTCAAGATCAATACCGGCAAAAGCCTGCGGATCGAGTATGTGCAGATAGATTTTGTTGTCCTGATAGACAGTACCGAAGACATCGTCCACCGGCTGCAGCGGACCGGCACGTGTTCCAAATATGCTCTCGGCGTATTTATTTGTAAACTCACCAAGTTCATTCAGTCTTGTAACCATTTCCTGTGGGAATCTGCCCTCAGGATCAGGACCGACATTAAGCAGCAAATTGCCGTCACGTGTCAGCACATTTACCAGCATGGTGATAACCTCCGGCAGAGTCATTACGGTATCACCCGGCAAATAACCCCATGACACACCTGAACCAAGACACATGTTTTTCTCCCAGGGCACCGGTACAATCTGACCATGAACAGGATGGGAACCCTCATCACAGAAGAAGTCACCTTCCCAGCCGGAACGCGGATTGATAACAGTCTGGGGATTGTACTTCCTAACCATTTTGTTTAATGTTATCGGATCCCATAGCCAAGCGCCATCCGGATCGGTGCCCTTATGCGCCAACCATGAACCGTCGTACCAAACTATGTCTATCCGGCCATATTTGCTGACGAGCTCTTCTACCTGGTCATGACATTGTTTCTTCATCAGCAGCGCGTTATCAAGGAGCTCTCTCGGCTGAAAATAACCCGGGAAACGCCAATCCATCGGCGAATAGTACAGACCGACAGCAAGACCGGCTTCTCTGCAGGCACGAGTATAAGCGTCAACTACATCAAGCTTGGCCGGGCTGTTCATGCTGGTATAATTTTTATAGCTGCCCGGACTATCCCAGAGCGCGAAACCATCATGATGGCGTGCGGTCAAGACCATGTATTTCATGCCGGCGTTACGTGCGGTTTCTGCCCACTCCTGTGCGTCAAAATACTTAGGATTAAACTGTTCCTTGAGCTTGGCATATTCCTCCGCGGGAATCTTCTCATTATGCATCGCCCATTCGCCTCTGCCCAGGATACTGTACAACCCCCAGTGGATGAAGAGACCAAGCTTCATGGCTCTCCAGGGTTCAAGCTGTCCATCAGTCAGTTTTAGCCCTGGTTCCTTGAGACCGTCAAGACTCTTAAAATGAATATTACTCTTAAGCATTGACTTCAGCTCATCGCCGGTCATTTCTTTTACCATTGTTACTTCCTCCTGTGTGTCAGCATGATTTGTTTTTTATTCAAGACCTGTAATCGCCTGCAGCGGGCTGTTAGCAAAACCGTTGTAATCAGCGCCGAAGCTGAGTGTAACAGCTTGTGCCAAGTCCATATCATCTGTGCATGATACCTGCTCGGGATATACTTCTATCTGTGCGCCCGCACGAACGAATATAGGAATGCGGCCGAGCGGGTATTGTGTGAGCGGAAGATAGCGTCCGCCTTCAAGCCGCTCGCCTGTCCAGAAATCCACCCAGCTGCCGGCCGGCAAATATGGTCGGCAGGTGCCCTCATCGTTCATAACCGGATAGATCAGCAGGTCATCACCACAGTAGAATCCATGATCGACATGCCAGCAGACCGGATCATCCTGATGGTGAAAAATCAGTGCACGCATCAAAGGCAAACCGCCTTCGACGGACTTCTGTCCTTGTTTGTATATATAAGGAATCAGAGCGTAACGAAGTTTGAGCCAACCGCGGGTCAGATCGGCGACTGCCGGATATTCATACGGTTCTCTCGCCGAGGTACCGTGATAGCGCATATGCGAACCGAAAACGGCGGCCTGTGTCCAGCGCAGATAGAGATTATCTGACGGTCTGTTGTTCATGAATTCGGGCAGGCTGTGGAAGCCGGGAATATCGTGACTCCAGAAAGAGAAACCACTCAGGCCGATATGCAGACCACCTCTGATAGTTCCGGCCAGGCCATCCCAGCTGCAGGCACAGTCGCCGCCCCAGTGAATCGGGTAGCGCTGACAACCGATCCAGCCAGCTCTGGCCCAGATGATACCATCACCTGTAACTTCTTTTGTCACCTCGTAAGCAGCCTTCTGATACAAGAGAGCATAGAGGTTATGCAAACGCTTATAAGGCAAACCATAGTAGACAGCGTTGGCGTTTATTTTCTCACCGAAGTCAGTCTTGATCGCCGCCGCTCCCATCTCAAGCAGATCCCGCAATAATCCCTGATACCAGGTCACAGCCTTGGGATTGGAAAAATCAATATTACCACCATAACTGGCACCGCCAAAATCAGATTCGCTGTTTTCCTGCTTCGCGATCGGTGCGAGATAACGGTTGGAAACAGCGGTCTCATAATGCAGCGTATCTTTGGCAACTGAAGGATTCTGCCATAGAGTGATCCTGTAACCGAGGTCTTTCATCTCACGGAAATATGCCGGCGGATCAGGAAAAGTCACTGGGTTAAAAGCCCATTCACATTGCCAGTCTTTGCGAAACCAGCCGGTATCAAGATGCAGAACATCGCAGGGATAATCCTCATCGCGCAACCTTCTGGCGATTTCCATAGTCTCCTCAGCGGAGAAATAAGTCATGCGGCTCATCCACATGCCATAGCTCCATAGCGGCATCTGCTCGGGAAAACCGGTCAGAAGTCTGTACTGCAGAAGTATGTCGGCAATATCCTCACCGCCCAGCAGAAAAATATCAAGATAATCATCTTCAATCTGTCCCTGGACAGCACGCGTGGAAATATCCGCCATTGACAGGCGCACATGCGCCGAAGTCATGACAAGAACGCCATAGCCCTCACTTGAGATATACAATGGCACATTTTTATAGGCTCGACGGCTGTTTACGCCAAGAGCGTCAGTGTTTTCCAAAATCAGGGTTTTTCCCTTAAGATCCAGCGGCGCGAAGCGTTCACCAGTTCCGGCGAAATGTTCGTCCGGCTTGGCATGATGAGCATAGAGCCAGCGGCTGATACCCTGATCATTTTCTGTAAACCCAAGTCCAATTGACTCACGGTGTTCGGGGGTGAAGGTATCATATGAAGACCATGCGACTTCCGATGAAATTTGCGGCCAGGCGGTCATTGTAAACTCATCGAGTGCCGGGACAATCAGATCACTCCAGACATGCTGCTGTGGTAGCACATGTCCCATAGTCATAACTGTTTTTCCCTGATCATCAATTAGCTCATAATCTGCTGCGGATTGCTGCTTGCTGTTATCTATAAGTTTGAGTGGACGCTGTTTGACTACGTCACTCATCTGCAGCATAGGATTGGATTGATCCGGCGGGCAATCACCGATCGTCATACGCAGTATTTTCTCACCGTAGCGTCTTATCAGCATTTTTTTGCTGCAGTTACTATCGCCACGTTTGAATGAGCCCTGAGCGAAACTGGTAAAAGGCACTGTCACCTGGACGCTTCCGTCCTCACGTTCCATAGCCTTCTCTGGACGCAGCGCCTGCCAGACAGTTTCATTTTGTCTCTCCGGCTGGTCGAGATCAAGAAAATCAAATATCATTCTATCTTGTTGTTTCATGTTGAGCCTCCGGGCATGTAATTATATTTATCTCAGCGAACGTGTCTGCGGGTCTCTGCCAGGCGCAGAAGCTCCTCGGCATGCTTCTCATTTTTTGCTTTGTTAATAATGAGATAGAGACCGCGGTGATCAAGTTTATCAAGCAGCAATTCCACTTCTTCAAGCTGAGGGAAGAGCACAAGACCCTTACCGGCTTGCTGTATGCGCTGCAGCTCAGGTATAAAACTGGATGTAGGCGGCTGTCCGGCAACCGGTGTCCACTGAATCATATTAAGCTTCTCAAGCGAAAGAATCATATCGAGATGACGAATCTGTTCCTGACCGTCAAGATGATAAGTCGAGCGATCAAGCCAGTTTGTGGCTTCAACAAGTTCCGGCAGCGCGAATTCTTCATACATATCCGGTGAAATCATTACGGAGAAATCCACTTGCAGCTGTTGATGAGTTCCCTGTGTCCAGGTCTGCATCCAGCCATGCGTACTGCCGCCGAGATTATTATTCTGAATAATGGCAAACAGTTCTTCGCTTGATTTGCGATAGCCTGCGTTGATGGCAGCAGTAGCCTGATGTACCCAGTCAGGATCATCAATTAAATCAAATATCAGCTCATTTGTACCACGCAGATGTGCCAGGGCATCAAGTGTCCCACAATTATCGGGCATAGAAACAAGAAATCTGTCCTGACCCAGGCGGCTCAGCTCAGACATGCATTTTTTCTCAACTGACAGAACACTGTCATCGCCAAGATATTCCGGCAGCTCACCATCCTCCAGAGAACGGTCATACCAGACGGTATTTTCAGCAAACCAGTAGTTGCAACCGCGAAAATACTTGGCATGTCCGGCAGTGCCAAAATTCATCCAGACAACCGGCAGTGCCTCACCCCCGAAATACATATTATCGAAGCGGGCAGTCTGACGACGATTAACCCATTCCGCGTCCGTGAAGAAGCGGAACAGTTCCGCCGGATCCTCCGGTGGTTTCTCACGTATATATGTACTATCCTCGCGCATACAGGCTATAGCCATACAGGCGCGGTCGTTATCTCCTGTCCAGAGTGCTTCCAGACGATTCTTCGTTTCTTCCCAATTTGGTTTATATTGAAGCATATAAGATTCCCTCCTGATATATCCCACTGTCTCAAATTATAGGAAACGCCGCCAAGTCATAACAATCGTACAAATTATGATTTATTGCATAATCTGCCACATATGGGTTGCCAGAGAGCAAACACATTCCTAAGAGTAACAGTCTGTTGCGTCAAGCAGACAACTGTGTCAGAATAACTGCATTAAGAATTCTTAAGTGTGTGGGTCACAGAGGAGAGTTCACCTTGAAAATATTGTCCGGTCCGGTCTTTCACCGGTATTATAATAAGCTGATGCTGTTTAACACTGTGCTTGTTTGCGTAGTGGCGCTTCTGTATGGCAGTATCGCATCGACAATGGCCTTCGAATACGAACGCCTGAATCATCTGTCTACTTATGAAGAGACACTAAGTGAGATCACGACAATTTATAACAATAAGCAAAACAACTTTCATACCCTGATGTTGACCTTCTATGATAACAGTGAAGGCTTCTCGGCGATCAGCAATCTGCTTGAATACCAGTCGGTCAAGCTGAGCGATCTGGGTGCCTTCGACAGGCAGAGCATCAACACCATGCTGCGAACGCTGGCCAGTAAGGACAGTGATATCAGGGCAATTATTATTTATAAGGCGGCTACGGATACCTTCTATATATTCAATCCGGCGGCAAACGTCCTACAGTCACTATCGCCGGCGGTTATGGAACAGACTGGTTTCAGCCAGACGGAGCTCAGACGACAGCTGCTTGGCGCGCGTGATCTATCGAAAATGGGGGCGCTTGGTTTCGATGAGAATAAGAGCCAGCACGCCTATTTCCTCGGCGGTAATCTCAGCACAAGAACCTCAAGCATGATCGAAAACCCGGGTAAGGCATTGGTAGCTTTCGATGAAATAAGTTTGAGAAGGGCACTGTTTAATAAGAGTTTCGGCTTCTCCGGTCGTTTTCTAATCACTTCTCTCGATGGCAGTATCATTTTTGATTCCTGGCAACAGTATACTGATGCTAATGGTGAGGCAAGAAAATTTATCGATTACGCGGTGCTTGCGGACAGCGAGAGGTCTGCGAAGATAGATGGCAAGAGCGTCTATCTCTCGGCAGTAGTCGATGAGAAACGAGGATTTGTTTCAGCTTACTATGTACCAAAATCAGAGGTCGATAGCCAGAGCATGTATTTCAGCCGTATCATTCTGCTGGGATCTATTGGCTTCATTCTCGTTTCGATCACCGCGCTTCTATTGTCAACAAGGCTGATGTCAAAACGGGTACGTGATCTGGAAACCGGTATGCAGCAGATAGGTTCAAATAATCTGTCATATCGTATACCACTGACTGGTGGCAAAGACGAGTTCACAGCGATTGCCAGTCGCTTCAATTATATGTGTGATGAACTTGAGCAGTCGATCAAGCAGGGATATGTCTATCAATTGAGACAGAAGGACGCGGAATTGTATGCTCTGCAGACGAGCATCAATCCGCATTTCCTCTACAACACACTTGAAGCGATACGCTATAACCTTGAATACGAAGGACACAGTGATTCCGCGGAAATGCTGGTTTTATTATCAAAATTATATCGATTGCAGACAAAAGGCGCACAGATAATTCCTCTGAGACAGGAATTTGAGCTGTGTGAATCATATCTCGAGTTATTCGCGCTCAGACATGACAAAAACCTGGCCTACTGGCTGGATCTGCCAAACGATCTCGCGAGATATGCCGTACCCAAGTTTACTATTCAGCCTATTCTTGAGAATTTCCTTGTCAGTGGTATGCCACGTGGCAATGAAGGGCTGGTAGAGGTCTCAGCCAAACTGGAAGCTGATGGCAGGGAAATAGTATTGACGGTCATTGATAACGGAACGGGTATTGACCCTGAACGTCTGGCGCTGATCCAAAAACAGCTGGCGGAACATGAACAGACCAGTGGTTCCGGTTTCGGATTATCTAATGTGCATGAACGAATTCGTTTGGTCTATGGTGATGATTATGGTGTATCAATAGAAAACAGAGCTGATCAGCCGGGTACTGTCGTTACCATCCGCATACAGGCTATGACAGTTGAAGAAGTTAATTCAGGTCGGTTTATCGGGGAGGGATTAGATGTATCAGGTACTAATAGTTGATGATGAAGCAGTAGTTGTAAAAGGCTTAACGGCTTCAATTGATTGGGAGTCGCTAAATCTAAATGTCGCGCTGGCCACATCAGATGTAAATGAGGCTGTTACCTATATAGAGCAGCGTCCTGTTGACCTGCTGATTACAGATGTCTGCATGCCGGACATGACAGGACTTGAGCTGATCAGCTATGCCAGAAACAGACAGCCTGCGATCCGCAGTATAGTTATCAGCGCGCATGACAAATTCAGCTATGTCAAGGAAGCTCTGAAAAACGGCGCTGAGAATTATTTGCTTAAGCCGGTCGATAAGACTGAACTGACGGAAACAATAATCAAGACAATAGAAAACCTTAATCAGGAAGAACTTGGCTCCTTGATTGATGTCTCCAACCGCATGGCCTTCCGCAGCAATGTTCTTGATCGTTGGACTAGAAACAGCATCGATGAAGCCGACCTGGCCGAGCGGGCGTCTTTTCTCGACATAGATATTGATCAGTCATGCTGGTCGGTTGTGTTGATTCAGCCACAGACTATGAACACCAGTCTTGTTCACGCGTTGCAGCTGGTCAAAATAATGCAAAATCTCGGTGAACAGCCCTATACAAGTCAATACTTCATTAATGGGTCTTTTACCGTTGTCGGAATATTATCAAATTTCAATGCCGAAAATCAGGAGCATAGGTCAGTACTGTTGTCCCAGCTTGATATCCTGCGCACAGAAGCCGCAGGACGTCAGATTGAGTATGCCGTCAGCATTGGTGAGTCGGGAGGCAAATATACCGATATACCCTTCAGCTTCAGTCAGGCCTCGCGTTATCTGCCAGTGGCCGGACTGCTGGATACACCATTGTTTTGCGGCGACTTCCCGGCAAGAGGCGAGGCGGAAGCTGAGCTGACAGCGATGATTAAAGACGGTGATAAGAGTAAAGCAATTGCCTGGATCAGACAGCAATCCGAGCAGCTGCCCGCTCTTGATTTCAGGCAGGCACAGATCCAGGCACTTGCCTGGATAGCAGCCATCGCCGACGCACTTGACCTCTCAGAACAACGACAGCATCTGCCGGAACTGCTTAGCAACACTAAACCTGATTTCAAGGAACTGCGCCCGGTACAGTTCGCTGCCTGGCTCTGTGATTTTGCCGAATCTGTGCTCGCGCAGATCAATAGGCAGCAGCAGCTGATGCATCCTTATGTCCTCAGAGCAGTAGAACAAATCGAGAATAATTTCAGCCAGGATATTTCTCTGAAGACAATCGCAGCGCAGTTTAATGTCAGCTCGGCTTATCTCGGGCAGCTCTTCAAGACACAAACCGGTCGCTATTTTAATGATTATCTGACAGCAGTACGACTTGAACAGGCACAGAAAATGATTGCTGAAACCAATCTTAATATCAGTGAGATTTCCAGCAAGACCGGTTTCTCCAGTCAGAATTATTTCAACCGGCTGTTCAAGAGAACCTACGGTCAGTCACCGGGAGAATATAGAATCAAGCAGCGTTCTAAGAGTGGTATTAAAAGCGGTATTTAAGCGAGAAGCCGGAGCTCTATCTTTTTAATAGCAACTGAAAAGGGCTGTCTCATAAGTAGTTTTCACTACTTCGAGACAGCCCTTCGGTTTCTGATTGTTTATCTGATTATGGGTTTGGTAGTTTAAATTAGTTTATGTCCGGTCTGATCAGTCTTCGTATTTAGAAACCAGGTCAAGTGCCTGCTGCCACTGATCTTCATAGTAGGTATTAACCTGCTCGATACCAAGACCATTGGCCTTAGTGACCATATCTTCCCACAGTGCGTTAAACTCAGCTTCATCCTTGGCGAAGACCATCTTCCATGAATTTGTCTTAACAACATCGCCAATCTGATTCATAACCATCTGCAGATCATCCGGAGCTGCCGGAATCATGTTGATCGCCTGGCTGGCAGGTGAAACCATATCATTTTTCTTGAGGTATTCAATAGTTGTTGTGGCATCTGCCCATTCACGCCATGCTTCCTTGAGCTTGGTTGGGTTACGTGACAGAGATGTCGGCCAGTAGCGGTAACCCATAGGTACATTGGTCTCAGGGTTGATAAAAGCCGCAACAAATGGCATTGTGTTATAATCCATGCCGCCATCCTTGAGCAATCCACCGCCAGGCAGAGGCATTTCTTTGTTGTTATCAATAATGTCCCAACCCTCATCGGTAACTACAGGCTCACCGTCCTGCATTTCCCAGATAACGCCTTCCGGACCATTCTGTACCAGCATGCTTGTTTCGAAATCGTAGAACCAGTTGAGGAATTCCAGAGCGCGCTCAGGATGCTCAGTAGCTGCGCTGATGGCAAAAGTCCAAGGACGGCCAACTGACTGATAAGGAGCATCATATATTTTCATGTCAGCTGCAGGAATCATTTCGAAACCATTTGGCTCGTCAGCTGTAACATTTCCTGAACCACGATCATTGAAGCTGCCGGTCAGCCAGCTGAATGGGGTGAAGAGAACACGACCGGCTGAGAGTTTCTCCTGTACTGTGTCGAATTTCTGTGTCAGAGAATCAGGATCTAATAGACCCATCTGATTGGCCTGGAAGTAGAAGTCCAGAGCTCTCTTGTAGAAGCTGTCTTCATCAAGAATAGAACCGATCTCATGTGTTGTTACTTGTGTTTCCATCAGAGGTGATACATATTCTGTATCAATACCATAGAAGAATGAAAGAGTAGCAACTTCGAGGGCATTGAATGAATCCCAGTCAGAGAACAGCTGGAAGCCGTATACCTTCTCGCCTGCTTCATTTACAGGATAAGCGTCCTGCATCTGTTTAACTACGTCAAGGTAATCTTCAAGTGTATTAATCTCCGGAGCGCCGATATCCTGGTAAACCTTCCACATCAGCTGTGGTTTCCAGTTTGTATCACTGGTAGCACCCAGAGGACCAACAGCAGAAGGCATCATGAACAGCTCATTTTTGCCGGCGCTTACCTGGTCACGGTAATAATTAACAGCATGCTTGAGATCTTCATTTTCGAAGATGTTCGGCAGCGCTTCTTTGTTCGCGTCAAGTGACAGCAGCATGTTTGCCTCAATGGCGGCAACAGCCAGCTTGTTTTCTTTGAAGCCAACGATATCGGGCAGCTCACCGCTGGCCATAAGAGCCTGCAGTTTCTGATCTACCTGATCACCGGTAGGCATGAACTCAATCTGAATTCCGAGTTCTTCCTTAACAATTTCCGCAAGCCAATGCTCGGAAATACCGAAGGTTGAAGCAACGGACTGCATGATGAAGGCGTCAAGAGTAATTATTTCTCTCTCCTCTTCGGTTGTCTCACCAGTCTGATCGCCTGATGACGAATCAGCAGGAGCAGTAGTAGTTGTTGTGTCTCCTCCGCCACATCCGGCAAGTGCGGACAGCAGCATGACCAGAGTTAGAATTGTAGCTAACAGTCTGACAATACGTTTGTTCATAGTTCCCTCCTGATTTTAGTATGTGGGTTAAATGTCAGAAGCCTGAAACAGAATTATAACATCCGAAATAAATAGATGATATCTCTGCTTAAACTTCTGCTGCCATGGTTATATCTATTAACAACCGGCTGCGCATACCGGCTGCTGATAGCCTGATAATAAGAAACCAACGTTGTGGTCTCAGCCTTTTACCGCGCCAATCATGATTCCCTTGAGAATGTACTTCTGGAAGAAGGGATAGACCATGAGTATCGGTAAAACAGTAATCATTGTGACTGTAAATCGAACAGCCGTCGGAGTAAGCATAGTTGAAGGATCCATGTTCTGACCGGCGGTCGGATCACTTCGCATTATTTCCGCCAGAGCGTTAACTTCGTTCTGGAACAGATAGAGAATATACTGCAGAGTGAACAGTCTGGATTTACTTGTATAGAGCACTGTGTCCATGAAGGAATTCCAGTGGTGAACCGCTGAGAATATAGCGATTGTCGCGATTATCGGCTTGGCCAGCGGCAGGATTATTTTGAAATATTTAGTAAGATAGCCTGCGCCATCGATCTCTGCTGATTCCTCAAGAGATGCCGGAATTGATTCAATATAAGTCTTACACAGAATCAGATTAAAAGGTGAGACCATACCCGGCAGGATATAAACCCAGAAGTTATTGATCAGACCGAGGTTCTTGTAGGTGATATATACCGGAATAATACCAGCTGAGAAATACATCGTCGCGATAACGAAACGATACCAGAACTTCCTGTGCCAGAACTCAGTCTTGCTGAGCGCGTAACCGGGAAAAGATGAGGCTATTATAACAACAGCTGTACCGATCGCGGTTCTCAAAATAGAAACAAACGCAGCGTTGGGCAGACCCTTGATCTTAAAAGCATGAATGTAGTTATTGATATGAACGCCAACCGGCATAAAGAGGATTCTGCCCTTCGTTACCAGCTCATTACTGCTGATAGTGTTGATGAAAATATAGTAGAACGGAAAGACGCAGATAATTGTGAAAATGCCAAACAGCAGGTAATTCAAGATATTGAAGGTCACGTCTCCGCCTGTAAGCTTGCCCTTGATCATTAGTAATTATCCCCCAATCAGAATATGCTCTCGCCACGAACTGTCTTGGACAGACGGTTGGCTACGAAGAGAAGAATTAGACTTATCATCGACTTAAGCATGCCGACAGCGGTGGCATAGGAAATATTATTGCCGCGTATGCCCTGGTTATAAACGTACAAGTCGAGAACCTCAATGAAATCCTTGTTCATCGCGGTCTGGAAAACATAATACTGTTCCATACCGTTATTGAGCAGATTACCGATCGACAGCATCAGCAGAACGAAGAAGGTCGGCAGCAGTCCGGGAATAGTTATGTAATACATTTTCGAGAAGCGGCCGGCACCATCAATCGCAGCAGCCTCATACATCTCATCATCAATGGAAGTTATCGCTGAAATATACATAATCGCGTTCCAGCCAAGGCCTTTCCAAATCTGATAGCCAAGCATCGTCAGCCAGACATGATCTGTATTACCAAGGAAATTAATGCGGCTGTCATCAGCGATGGCGCCGATCTGAACAAGCACGTTATTGATAAAACCATCATTAAGTGAGAACAAAGACCAGACAACAGAGTAGATCAAAACCCAGCTGATGAAATTAGGAATAGTTGTGAGCGTCTGCACTGTTTTTCTGTATTTTTTTGAATGTATCTCTGCAAGGAAAACGGCAAAAGCCATCGGCAGAACTGATGTAAGCAGACTGAGAAAACTCATCGCCAGAGTGTTGCGAACAACTCTGAAAATATCCGCTCTTAAAATCGCGTTTGAAAATGGAATCTTAAAATATTTAAGTCCGACAAAATTTGTATCAAACAGTTTGAATCCGGCCTTGAAATCGAAGAAGGCATATGACCAGCCAAACAGTGGTACATAGGAGAAAATAAAAATGACAATCAGAAAAGGCAGAGTCAGCAAAAACAGCCTGAATCCGGCCTTCTGTTTCGCCGTCCTTCCCTTAAGCCTCAATTTTGATGTTTTGGTTAATGACATCTCCAGCTCCTCCTCAATCGTCACTTTACACAAATTTATTCTAATTTGCGGAGATGAGGCGTCATATAGCACAAACTTGAGATGCTTAAACAATTTATGCATAAGATACAAAAACAAAACTATTTTGTCTAAATTTGTACACTTTTATGCAGTTACTGCATTTCGATAGTCAAACTGAGGTCAGTATGCTATTTATCATAAGTACAAGACAACTTGCGCTTGACAGCGCAACTTAATACTACGAGGAGTTGATTAATATGACACAAGTATATCGAGTAGGTGTTCTCGGACTTGGCGAGGGCAGAAGTGTTCTATCCGCGGTAATAGGCAGCAAGCACTGGGAACTGGGCAACATGTGCGATCTGAGTGAAGAACTATGCCGTACCAGGCAGCAGGAGTTCGGTATCGATAAATATACAACAAGATATGAGGATATGCTGGAAGATCCACAAATCGATGTAATAGCCATCTACACACCAGACCAGCTGCATGGCAGACATATTATGCAGGCGTTGAGAGCCGGTAAACACGTAATATGCACCAAACCGCTGCTGAATAATCTTGATGAAGCAGCTGAGCTTATAAGAGTACAACAAGAAACCGGTAAACACGTATTTGTTGGACAGAGCAGCCGATTCTTCGAGCCCATGCTGCATCAGCGTGAAGATTACGAAGAGGGCAGACATGGCGATCTGCTCAGCGTCGAAGCTCAGTATATAACAGACGCACGCTGGTTCCTGGCAAAAGGCTGGAGCCTCAAAGGTGGTTTCTCCTGGATGCACAATTTCATGATTCACGCGGTCGATCTTGTCCGCTGGTATCTGCCGGATATAGCTGAAGTTTTTGGCTATGGCACAGCCAGTGAAAACACAACAGAATACGGACTTGACTGTCCTGATACTATGATGTTCCTGGCAAAAGACAGCACCGGCAGAATGGGTCTGATTCGCGGTTCATATACAGCTCCGCCGCTTGGA